>CAZQDD010000004.1:0-183562 GCA_964591805.1 uncultured Acidobacteriaceae bacterium
CTGGATTCGCTGCGCGCCAAGGTTGGCGAAGCGTTGGCCGATGCTGTCAACACCGAGAAGTACACCAAGATCGACAGCTACTCGAAGATCAAGGCGCTCAAGGATAGCGTCAAGGCCGAGATTCCCGAGGACCAGCCGGAAGCCCGCACCAAGGCAGGCAAGTACTTCGACATGCTGCGTGAGCTTGTTTTCCGCGAAGAGGTCACCAAGAACCGCCGCCGTCCCGACGGCCGTGCTTTCGATCAGATTCGTGCGATCTCGACTGAAGTCGGCGTGCTGCCGCGCACTCACGGCTCGGCCGTCTTTACCCGCGGCGAGACCCAGGCCCTGGTCACCACCACTCTGGGTACCAGCGACGACATGCAGCGTCTGGAACGCTTCGAGGGTGAGACCAAGAAGCGCTTCATGATGCACTACAACTTCCCTCCGTTTTCCGTCGGTGAGGTTGGCTTCCTGCGTGGTGCAGGACGGCGCGAGATCGGCCACGGAGCACTGGCCGAGCGCGCGTTGCTGGCCGTGCTCCCCAGTGAAGACGACTTTCCCTACGCGATGCGCGTCGTCAGTGACATTTTGGAGTCCAACGGCTCGTCGTCGATGGCTACGGTCTGCGGCGGCTCGCTCAGCCTGATGGATGCCGGCGTGCCTCTGCGCGCTCCGGTCGCCGGGGTTGCGATGGGCCTGGTGAAGGAGGGCGAGGATTACGCCATCCTGACCGACATTGCGGGCGCGGAAGATCACTACGGCGACATGGACTTCAAGGTTGCCGGTACGCGCGCAGGCATCACCGCGCTGCAAATGGACATCAAGATCGGCGGCATTACGCCGCAGATCATGCGTGAAGCCCTGGCCCAGGCCAAGCGTGGACGCCTCTTCATTCTCGACAAGATGGATGAATCGCTCACGGCAGGCCGCAGCAACGTCAGCGCTCACGCTCCCCGCTTCTACACCGTGATGATACCGACTGACAAGATCCGCGAGTTGATCGGACCGGGCGGCAAGGTCATCCGCGGCATTGTGGAAGCGACCGGCGTCAAGATCGACGTTGAGGACAGCGGCCAGGTTCGTGTGGCCTCCAGCGACGCGGCAGCCGCTGAAAAAGCTCTGCAGATGATTGGCGACATTACGGCCGTGCCGGAAATTGGCAGAACGTATCTGGGCACCGTGACCCGCCTGGCGGAGTTCGGCGCTTTCGTCGAAATCATTCCCGGCACCGATGGCTTGTTGCACATCAGCGAAGTGGCCGAGCATCGCATCAAGGACATCAAGGACGAGCTGAAGGAAGGCGATCAGGTCCTGGTCAAGGTCCTTTCCGTGGAAGGCAACCGCATCAAGTTGTCGCGCAAGGCCATCCTGAAAGAACAGCGCGCCAAGCTTGAGTCTCAAGGTGGCGCACCCGTAGCACCCGTGGCAGAAGCCGCGCCAGCCACGCCTGCTGTGGAACGCTCGCTGGAAGGCTCGACTGCGACCTTTGAAGGCGGCTTCGATGAAACCGATGACGAAGGTGACGATCCTAACTTCAATCGTGAGGACACACCGAACGAGCCGCCCAGTCACGATGCTCGTCCGGTGAGCGCAGCGGGAGGTGCCGGAGATCCACGCCGCCGCCGCCGCCGCGGTCCCCGTGGTCCACGCGCGCCGCGCCAGTAGCTGGAACGCTTCACCAGAAGGCCACGGTTCCGCGCCGTGGCCTTTTGCATCCCCGGTTGCCTACCGGTGTTGGAATCCTTGCGGATTTGATTCGCCGGGCAACATGGGCCAGCGGCGGCGCGGACCGGCATCGAAGCCGCCGAATCTGAAAGCCATGGCATCCGCTCTTTCGCTGCCAACGAAAAGGAGTAAGCATTGCCACAAATCTCCCGCATTCCCTTTGTCAAAGCCAGCGCCTACGGCAACGATTTTCTTATCGTCCGCAAAGAGTTCCAGGGAGTCTACGCGCCTCGGCTGACGCGCGCCCTGTGCGATCGCCACAACGGGGTTGGGGCCGATGGCGTCGAGTGGCTGAGCGAGCAGGAGGGCCATGCCGCGCGCATTCACCTGATCAATGCCGACGGTTCTTTTGCGGAACTCTCCGGCAACGGCACGCGTTGTGTTGCCGCGCACCTGGTGGCCAATGGTGCAGCCAGTGGCGTCCCTGGCGAGGGAGCCGAGGATCTGCTGATCGCCACCGATGCGGGCTCCATCCGCTGCCAACTCACCGGCCAGAGCGGAAACCGTTATGATTTTCTGACCGACATGGGCATCCCGGTTGTGCAGGAACCCTTCGAAGTCGATCTCGGCCACGTTCGCTACACCGGTGTCCCGGTCTCGATGGGCAATCCGCATTTTGTAATTTTTGTGCAGGAGTTTCCCGCCAACTGGCAGAAGGACTCGCAACGGATCCAGGCCCGGTCTGACTTATTTCCCGAGGGGATCAACGTCGAGTGGGTGCAATTCAAGCGCGTCCCTGACATCATGATCCGGATTTTCGAGCGCGGCGCCGGTGAGACCCAATCCTCCGGGACGGGCACTTGCGCATCGGCCGCGGCCGCCATCGCTACCCGGAACGCTGCGGAGAAGTTGACGGTCGTCGCCCCCGGAGGAGTGCAGCGGGTGCAGTGGAAGCCGGGTGTTTCGATGATGCTCGAAGGCTCGGCGAGCCTCATCTGCGCCGGAGAATTCTTCGTCTAGCCGTTTTCGTTTAACATCAAACGATGGATTCAGATTTTCAGTTCGGCAAGCGTGCCCGCGCCCTTGGGCCGCACGGCACGGTTGCCGTGGTCAGCCTTGCCAGTTGCGTTGAACGCGCTGCTCTGGAGGCAGGATGCAGGGCGTTGCGCGCATTGAGCGGATGGCAAGTCGAGACGCCGCCGGTGGCGCTGGAGTGCGCCGATGGCTTTGCCGGAACTCCCGGCTCCCGCGCCGCCGCCCTGATGCAGATGTGGCAGCGTGATGACGTGGATGCGATTGTCTGCTCGCGCGGCGGCTATGGCTCCAATTACCTGCTGCCGTTGCTCGATTTCGACGCCCTGCAGTCGGCGCCAAAGCCGTTTGTCGGATACAGTGACAACACCTCGCTGCTGCTGGCGCTGGACCGGGCCGGACTGGTGTCGTTCCACGGCCCAATGGTTGCGAGCGACTTCTCCGGCGGACGCGCCGACCCGCGTGCGTTTCTCGCAGCCCTCAGCGGTGAGCCGCTCGACTTCGTTTTCCCAGGCGGGTCGGAGGTGCAGTCGCTGGTTGCCGGCGAGGCGCATGCTTCCATCACCGGAGGCTGTCTCTCCGTGGTGGTGACCTCGCTGGGAACACCATGGGAGATCGAGTGCGAAGGAAAAATTCTCTTCCTGGAAGATGTGAATGAGAAGCTGTTCCGCATCGATCGCATGTTGATGCACCTTCTGCTGGCGGGAAAGTTCCACGGAGTTCGCGCCATCATTTTTGGCGCCATGCTCGGTTGCTCTCCCCGGTTGGCGGAAGAAGAAGCGCTGCCGCAGATGATCCGGCGCATTCTCGGCCATCTTGGAATCCCCATTGTCCTAGGCTTTCCCTCCGGGCACGTAGAGCGGGGAAACCTCACCTTGCCCTTCGGAGTTCCGGCCCTGCTGCACAGCTCCGGGTCGGGCGTCCGGCTACGGGTTTCGTCCGCAACGTTGGTGGAAACTCAACTCTCGCACCCATAAGGAGTCAGTGGAATCGATGAAGGCACGTAGCATCCATCTGATCGGAATCTGCGGTACGGCCATGGCATCGCTGGCAGGCATGTTGAAGGCGCGCGGACTGGATGTGCGCGGCTCCGACAAAGCTGCCTATCCGCCAATGTCCACGTTTCTGGACGCGCTGGGCATTACGGTTTTCGAGCCTTTCAGCGAGCGGAATCTCATTCCAACTCCCGATGTGGTGGTGGTCGGCAATGCCATTTCGCGCGGCAATCCTGAGCTTGAATACCTGCTCGATCAGCGCATCCCCTTTGTCTCCATGCCGGAATTGATTCACCAGGAATTCATCCGCGGCCACAACTCCCTGGTGATTGCGGGTACTCATGGCAAGACCACAACCACCAGCATGACGGCGTGGATCTTCGAATATGCGGGACGCAATCCTTCGTTTCTGGTGGGTGGGATTGCGGAAAACTTCGGCTCCAGTTTCGCCGTCGCCGATGGCCGCGAGTTCATCATCGAAGGCGATGAATACGACACCGCTTTCTTCGACAAAGGTCCGAAATTTCTGCATTACTTTCCGGATTCGCTCGTTCTCACCTCGGTCGAGTTCGACCACGCCGATATCTATCGCGATCTCGATGCGGTCAAGTTTGCCTTCAAGCGCCTGGTGAATCTGGTTCCGCGCCGGGGACGCATCATTGCCTGGGATGGCAGCCCCAACGTCAGCGAATGCGTCGAGCGGGCCTTCTGTCCCGTGGAGCGCTACGGCTTTCAGTCCGGCTCCTTCTGGCGGATCGAAAACCTTCAGTGTGATGCCGGGAGCACGCGCTGGACTCTGCTCCGCGAGGGCCGCCATTTTGCGAAATTCGAGTTTCCTCTGGCCGGTGAGTACAACGTTCTCAACGCCACGGCGGCAGTGGCGCTGGCCGACTCCTGCGGGATACCGGCGGAGACCGTTGCGCAGGCGCTGCGCAATTTCTTGTCGGTGAAACGCCGCCTGGAGGTCCGCGCCGAAATTGGCGGCATCACGGTCATCGACGACTTCGCACACCACCCCACGGCGATCCGCGCCACCCTGGGAGCGCTGCGCACGCGCTACGCCGGGCGGCGCCTGTGGGCCATTCTGGAGCCGCGCTCCAACACCTTGCGGCGCAATGTCTTCCAACGGGAATTGGTGGAGAGTCTCGCCCTGGCAGATGAAGTTGTGATCGCTGCCGTTTTTTTCAAGACCACGGACGCGCTCATGCCGGAAGAGCGGTTGGATGTAAACCGGGTGGTCGCTGAACTCAACGCCCGCGGCGTGGCGGCGATGCAACTTCCCGACGTTGCGGCAATCGTCCGCAGCGTCGTTCCCAGGCTGGCCGACGGCGACGTGGTGGCGATTCTTTCCAATGGCGGATTTGATGGCATTTATGAGAAGCTTCCGGCAGCGCTCCAACTCCATGCAGGGAAGTCATGCCAAACTTAAACCGTAGGTTTTTGATTGCGTGTGTCCTGCTGTTCGCAGGCACCTTATCGGCGCAGGAATCCATGTTCTGGTGTCCCGCCGAGGGTGTCGCTTACGGCGTTTCGCTAAAGCGCGCCGCCGAGCACATTGTGCACGTGGATGCCGTGACCCATCAACCGGCGGAGGAATTTCAACTTCCGGTATGGAACGCGCTTTATCAGATACGCAATTTCGCGGTCAACATGAACCACGTGAAAGTGTACGAGGGAGTGCCGGAGTGGCTCTGCGATGGCTGCGCCACGCGCGATGGGAACGCGGAAAAGATCGACAAAACCACCTGGAAGCTATCGGCTTCCCGCACTCATTCCTGCATCACCTTCAGCTATGACATTACTGCGAACGATCCCGGGCCATTCGGTTCCAGCCTGGACTTGCAACGCGGATTCTTCAACTGGGCCCAGGTGCTGGTGTACCGCCCGGACCGGCGTAACGCGCCCGTCTCCCTGCGAATCCTGGACGTTCCCCCTGGATGGACCCTGCGCGACGGCGGCATCTTCGGGTCGCGTAGCGCCGGGGAACTCGCGAACGCCTCGGCGAACGCGCCCAGCTACGACCGCCTGGCCGACGCGCCCGCCATGTTCGGCAAACTCCATGAAGTCACCTTTCAGCAGGATGGCGCCACCTACCATGTCGTCGCCGATTCACCCGACGTTGATCTCGAGGCCCTCCAAGCCATGCTGCGCAAGATTACGGCCGCCGCGGTGGACTGGATGCAGGACCGTCCCTACGACGAATACACTTTCCTGTTCCTGGTAACGCATGGCCCGGGCAGCGGAGGCATGGAGCATGCCGAGTCCACGGCAATCGAGGTTGGCGCGGACCGTTTGAAACAGGATGTGCTCAGCGTTTCCGCGACTTCGGCCCACGAGTTTTTTCACCTGTGGAATGTGAAACGCATCCGTCCGCAATCGCTCGAGCCGGTGGACTATACCCGCGAACAGTATTCGCGCGCGCTCTGGTTCAGCGAAGGGGTGACCAGCACCGTCGCCGACATTCTTGAGACGCGCGCCGGACTTTCCGACGAGAAACGCTCGCTCGCACATCTTGCCTCGGTCATCGCCGGGCTCGAGTCACACAGCGCCCGGCGCACCCAATCGGTCGAGGAGTCCAGCCTGGATACCTGGTTCGACCTCTACCCGGAGTATCATCGCCCCGACCGCAGCATCTCCTACTATCCCAAGGGCGAGATACTCGGATTCCTCATCGACCTTGAAATGCGCCGCCTTACCCAGGGACGCCGTTGTCTGCGCGATCTTATGCAGTATTTGAATCGGCGCTATGCTCAGCAGGGTACTTACTTTGACGATTCAGAGGGCGTGCGTCTTGCCCTCGAGGCTCTCACCGGAAACGATTTTCGTGACTTTTTCTCGCGTTATATTTCCGGAACCGACGAGATCCCTTACAACCAGTTCTTCGCCTACGCCGGGCTTACCCTGGGACACCACCAGAGCGAACAGGTGGACGCTGGCGTTGTCATCTCCCGAACTCCCGGCAAACCGGCGGCCATTGTTCGCGTTGCGGAGAACTCGGCGGCGGCGCGTCTTCGCCTGCTTCCGGGCGAGGTGATTCTGGAAGCCGGCGGCAAAGCCGTCGCCGGGGATTGGTATCAGATGCTCCAGAAGCGCGATCCCAAGAGCAGCCTGCATCTCAAGGTCCGGTCCGCAACCGGGGAAATCCGCGAACTGGATCTGCCCCTCGCCGTCCGCAAGGTCGATGAATATCAATTGGAAGAACTGCCCGGAGCGACTGCCGCAGTCAGTAGCCGCCGCGCGGCCTTCCTACGCGGTGAAGCGGAGGTCCAGGCGCAGTGATTCGTCTCTTCTGTTGTGTCGTGTGCTGGACGCTGTTTGCCATTCCCGCGGCTGTGCTTGGATTCTCTTCGCTGTACCTTACCGGGAGCGTTGATCTGCTCTGGAGGCTCTCTGTCTGGGCCGGCGTCGCGGGATACCGCCTCTGCGGAATCCGCGTGCGCGTGGTTCGCCAGGAGAAGCTGGAGGACGGGCGCGCTTATCTCTTCATGTCCAATCACGCCTCGAACCTGGATCCGCCAGTCATTACACCGCTGCTCGGCCAGCGCATTTCCATCATCGCCAAGCAGGAGCTTTTCAAGATTCCGTTCTTTGGACGAGCCATGCGTGCCGCCGGTTTTGTTGCCGTCAATCGTTCCAACAGCAGGGCCGCGCTCGATAGCATTCATGACGCCATTGCCGTGCTTCACTCCGGGCGGGGGATGCTGGTGTTTCCCGAGGGAACCCGGTCGCCGGATGGCAAGCTGCTGCCATTCAAAAAGGGTCCATTCCTGCTGGCGATGGAAGCCGGTGTCCCCGTCGTGCCGATCACGATCTCCGGCAGCCACGAGGCCTGGCCGAAGGGGAAAATGTCACTTCATCCGGGAGAGGTGGTTGTGCACTTCCACCCGCCCATCGATCCGCGCCGGTTCGCGCGCAAGGAAGATCTGCTGGTTGCCGTTCGCGCCGCCATTCACAGCGCACTTCCGGAGCCATACCGCGACTCCGCTAAGGCCGGACCTGCCTCTCGCTGATGCTCATCCCATCCCCAACCTCGAAGGCAACCTCGATGGGACACTTCGCCCCGAGATCATACTTGCCTGCGTACTTCCTTCCCATTTGATCTTCAAATTCGATACTGAACTTGCATGGCGTTCCGACGGGCGCCATGTGCCGGTGGGTCTGCTCATTGCCTAACTGCGCCAGGCCGAAGATTCCAGTGGGATGCTGGACTTCAAGATTCCTCATCGGATGTCCGGAGCGGTTGACGATATCGATGTACATCACGGGCTTGATGTAGTTGCACCCAAGGCAGGCCAGCGCCACGGCCGCCAGGCAGGCAGGAATCACCAGCGCAGCAGGTTTCATTCTGGCATTCTACTCTGCAAGCCGAGCCGGGAGCACCCTGCGGCGGCCCTACTTGCGTTCGATCAGCCGGGCGCTCAATACCGCCCCATCCAGTCCGCCGTGCAGCTTGATGGGGAAGACCAGCACATGCCATTGCCAGTATTGCGATTCCGCCGGAAGATGAGGCATCGCGCGGTGATTGCGCCGGTCGATATAGGTTTCCCTGGTATCGGCAACGGTGCGGATAATCTCGCCCCACTCCTCGCGCATTTCGGGGAATTGATCGAACAGGTTGCGGCCCACGTACCAGCCTCGCCGTTTCTCATTGAGAGCCGCAAAGTAGTCATTCACGTATTGCCAGGTGCCGTCGCGGTCCAGAATTTCGATTACCATGTCGCCGCCCATCGCCATGACAATGCGCGAGTAGTAGAAGTCACGCGAATCGACCACCACGGGACGGCCGCGCCGCTTCGCCTCAAAACTGCGCAATGCCTGCAGCAGGTCGTCCACCGAACTGTTTCCTTTGAGCAGGTGCATGTCGGCAATGCCGCCAAACTTGCGTTCCAGCGTAGAAGACAAAATGATGATTGGCACCTCGGGACGGATCGTCCGCAAGGTTTGCGCCACCTCGGTGCCAAACTTTCCCGCGCCCAAATGGTAGTCGAGCACCGCAATGTCGATGTCGGTGAGCTTGCTCTCCGCCTCCTGGATCGAAGCGGCGGAAACGACCTGATAGCCCTTCTGCCGTAGAATGGCCGAGCGCATCAACAAATTTTCTTCGCGGTCGTCCAGCAGCAGAACACAGATCGGCTTGTCCTTTTCAGATCCGCCGCCCGCCACCAACTCGAATTGTTTCCCCTCGTCCATCCTCTGTCTCCGCGCCTACTACTATGGATGCAAAATGAAGGTGTGACGCAATATTTCTGTTAGTCCCCGGTGCGATTCAGCTTGCGCACCGCCTTGGCCAGCTCCGGCAGCTTGTTGAAGACGGCCACCGCACGCAACCATCGCCGATTTTCAATGGCTGGAGAACCGCTCACCGTGGCGCCGGCGGCTACATCGTTCGGGATGCCGCTCTGGGCGGTGGCAATCGCGCCGTCGCCGATGCTCAGGTGCCCGGCCACACCAACCTGTCCGGCGAGAATCACGTTGCTGCCCACATGCGATGATCCTCCCAGACCCACCTGTGAGCACAGCATGGTGTGTTCACCAACTTTTGATCCGTGCCCTACCTGCACCAGATTGTCGATTTTCGTATCCTCTCCGATCACGGTTGCGCCGATACTGGCGCGGTCGACGCATGCGTTCGCCTGCACCTCAACCCGGTCGCCGAGCCGGGTGACGCCGGACTGAACAATCTTGTGCCATCCCCGGGCGCCGTCGCGGGCAAAACCAAAACCATCGGCGCCAATCACGACTCCGTTCTGCAGCGTCACGTCGTCGCCAAGCTCGCAGTACTCGCGCACCTGGGCGTGCGAGTGGGCAAAAAACCTGTCCCCGATCTTCGCCCCGTGATAGATGACAACGTGCGCCAACAGTACGGCATCGGCCCCGAGGACGGCTCCGGCATCAATCACCACGTAGGGGCCAACATGCGCTCCAGGACCAAGCCTGGCCGCCGCATCAATCACCGCCGTGGGATGGATGCCCGGAGGATACTTTGGGGCCTGGTAAAACAGCTCCAGGGCGCGCGCGAACGCGAGGTAGGGATTGGCGTGACGTAAGACGGGCAGTTCATCGCCGGGGAAATCAGGTGCCACCAGTATAGCCGCTGCCCTGGTTGACTTCGCCATGGCTGCGTATTTTGGATTGGATAGAAAAGTGAGTTGCTGCGGGCCCGCGTCTTCAATGCCCGCCATGCCGGTGATCTCCGTCTCCGGCGAAGCGTTCTGTAAGGTTGCACCCAGAGCCTGGGCAATCGCTAAAAGTTTCATCTCGGCACTAGGGTACAGGAGCAACACCCTGGACGCTAGAAGAAGCTTGCCGGGATTACCAAAATCGGATTCCACGAAGGCAGACCATCGCGAATGGCTACTCGGTGGGCATCTCCGTGAACAGGAGAGGCGTCTGATGGGCAGAATCAGCTTGCCTGCGCCGCTTGGCCGCCGAACCGATCACGGCCAGCACCGTCATTTCCGACAGCGCCAGGCGCGGCACAAAAATACGCTGCACGTTGCCCCGGGTGTCGGGCGGGTTCAGAAAAAAGCCTTCAGCACGAATCTGGGTGAGGTCGTTGGGCATCAATCCTTCCAGCATTTCCCCGTCGCGGAAGCGCAGCCGGACCCACAGGCCCTCGATCCGTGGCCGGGTCGTGAAAGTCTTTCGCTGCAGTGAGTTGGAATCCGCAAAGTCTCTGACGAAGTACACGCCCTTGATCTCTCCCAAGTCGATCAATACGACGTTGCCGGCGGTATTCAGCAACTCCAACTTGCTCCCCACCAGGAATTCCGCGGCTGCCGCAACATAGCCCTGGACACTGTCCCGGCCCATTTTGCGGACGATTACTTTTTTGTGCGTGGATGCCATTCACCTACCCAATTACGCGCGGTCCTTTTTACCGGCCACAATCCGCAGCGTTTACTGATTGTCGCACTCTCGTGCTTTCCTGACCGAGATAAAATGCTGGCAGGGTGATGGATCCGTTACGTGCGCCAAGGCTTGGGGTTGGTATTCACCTCCTAATCAGTAGCTTCCCGGTTTCATGGTAGCCAAATGCGTCTGGTCTGTGATATTGTCTGGAGTTTGTAACAGAATCGTGGCAGTTTCCTGTAAGTAGCTATCCGCAAAAGAGTTATTGACACATTTGTTGCGGCGCTTGAATCCAAAATGACTTCAAGTAAATTCTAGCTGATAGCGTTCAAGTGATTGATTTAACTCCAACTTAGAAACCATGGCTGATTACATTTACACGATGGAAAGCCGGCTATCGCCCGAGCAGATGCGGACGGTGAACTCGGTGCAAGACATTGCCCGATCCCACGGCATGAACATCTATTTGACCGGGGGTGCAATTCGCGACATCCTGACCGGATTTCCCATCCATGACCTGGACTTCACAGTTCAGGGAAACCCGCTGGAGTTCCAGCAGGAGATTGAAAAAGCCGGCGCAATCGTGGACATGGTCGATCCGGTCTTCAACGTGATTCACGCGATTTTTCGAGAAACCCAGGCCGAGATTGGCATGGCGCGCGCCGAGGTCTTCGGCCAGCCCGGCAAGCCGCCCCTGGTGACCCCAGCCACGATCAACGAAGATCTGCGCCGGCGCGACTTCACCTTCAATGCGATGGCGCTCTCGTTGAACGAGGGTTCGCGCGGACTGCTCCTGGACCCCTTCAATGGCGCTGCTGATATTGCAGCGCGCTTGATCCGCGTTCTGCACAGCTACGCTTTCCTGGAGGAGCCCTCCCGCTTGATCCGCGCCACGCGTTTCGCCACGCGTTTCGGATGGGAACTGGAGGAACGCACCCGGGCGCGCTACGACTCCGCGCGCGAGGGTGAATACATTCAGTTCATGGGAAACCGCGCCATTGGATATGAGATCGAACAGATTGCGCACGAGGAAAATCCGATTGCGGTGATGCGGGCGCTGGAGAGCGAAGGTTGGCTGAAGGTTCTTTGCCCGAAATGGTCGGCCGCCAAGGCCGATGTTCCTGAGCTTGCTCAACTGCTCAAGACTCGCGCCACCATGGCGGAGTTCAATCTCGGCGTGGACGCCGCTCCGGCGATCATGCACTTCCTCACCATGAAACTCAGCGATGCCGAGATCGCAGCGATTCAGCGCCTCATTCCGCATAGCGAATTTGTAGCGGCCTGGAAGCGTCTGGAGCATGATGCAAAGGAGCTTTCCAAGAGCCTTCTTTCCAAAGAGGCAGCTCTGAACTCCGGCGCATGGAAGATTCTTTCTGCCGCAAAACCGGAAGCACTCCTATATCTGGATGTCACCGGCCGCAATAAAACGGTGGATGAAAAGGTGAAGAGTTTCTTTGGCAAGTGGCGTCAGGTCCAGGAAAAACTTCCGCTTGCACAGATGGCCGAGCTGCGCATTACGCCCCAGCTTCCAGAATATGCACGGATCTGCGAGGAAGCGTTCCTGATGCTTCTGGACGGCAAACTGCGCACCGAAGGCGAGGTCATGAAATTCCTCGCGCCCTTTGAACCGCCGCCGCCACCGCCTCCGCCGACCCCGGCGCGCCGCGGAAGAGCCGCCGCCAAGAAAGCCCACGCACCGGCCGCCAAAGCTGCGGTCCAGGAAGTGGTTGCAGCCGTTGTTGAAGCAGCAAGTGCGAGCCCGGCGGCCAACACCGCCGATGCCGCCAAGGCCACGGCGGAAGAAAAGCGCACGGCTCAAGGGAATTCCGCCGCTGCCAAAAAGTCCGCGAAGCCAGTCCAGCAAAGTGGCATTTCCGCTGCGGCGAAACATCCCCCGGTGGCGATTCGTAAGCCAGCGGCAGCTCCGGCAGGCGCAGTCAAGACGGAAAAGGCCGGAGCAAAGACAGCTTCCAGGAAGGCTCCCCAGCCGTTGAAACCGGGCAAGGCCGTCGCCGGCAGCGCCAAGGGCGCCGGCAAGAAGCCTTTAGCCAAGACGATTCTGAAGAAAGCTCCCGAGAAAAAAAAGCACCAGGGTAAGAAGGAAAAATCCGGCGGGAAGCACTCGAAACGCCGCTAACTGGAAATATCAAAAAGCCCAGCGAACTGGGCCTTTTGATATACAAGTATGGAGTTGAATTGCCTCCCCGGCGCAAGCACCCCAGCGCTGCTAGGAAGGTTTTTCTCCGGTTGTTGCTACACCATCATCCTTGACGGATTCGACCGCTTCCAGGCTGTTCTGGTGGCACTTGCATTTGGTCATGATGGCCGAGTGGATGCGGCTGCGAAGTTCGTCCGGTAGTTCGTAGAGTTGGGAGCCCCGATAGATTTCAATGGTGCGTTTGGTGGTATTGCAAACGACGTAGCAATTGTGACACCACTGCAGATGTTCCTCGAGTTCAGCCTTGGTATTCGGATCCATGGTGTCGTCGAGGTAATCGGTCAGCTCTTTTAGAAATTCAGAGCATTTCACGGTCTACTATCTCCATCGCGTCGTTTGAAGTACTTGTTGAGCCGCTCGCGCAACTGCAGACGTGCGCGCAGCAGTCGTGACTTCACTGCCGGAACGCTCAACTCCAAGGCCGATGCGGTCTCTTCTGTCGAAAGCCCCTCGACATCTCGCAGCACGAACACGGTTCGAAAGCTTGGAGGCAGACCTTGGATGGTTTTCCCAAGAATGTCCTTCAACTCCGATTGCGTGTACTGCTGCTCCGGGTTGGGAGACCAGTCCGCGATTTCGCGCGGCATGGAATCCTCTTCCGTCTTCACGTCCTCATCGATTGAAACCATGCGCTCCGGCCGTCTCCGCCGCAGGCGCATAAGCGCTTCATTCACCGCGATCCGGACCAGCCAGGTATAAAACTTCGACTGCCCCTGGAACTGTCCCAAGTTCTGGTACGCCTTGAGAAACGCGTCCTGAACCACATCCTCGGCATCCTCGCGATTCTGAGTAATATGCTGAGCGATGCGAAACACATTGCGATCGTATCGCCGTACCAGCGATTCGAAAGCGCCGATATTGCCGGAGCGTGCCGCTTCGACCAGGATGCTTTCTTCACTTGGTGGCTCTACTACTTTGTTTTCGATGGCTTCCATTCGTCTGTCGATTCAGAAATTACCAAACAATCTCTTCCGAGCCACATTGTAGCGGGTGCGAAGGCAGATGACAAAAGCCTGATGACGGGAAGAAAGTCCAAATGCTATGCCGAGGCTTCCCGTTTGAGTCCTTCGAGGCTGTTGACACCTTGCCCAGCGGCCACCATAATCCGAGCATCCCAAAAAATGCGCGGGCTTCATTGGGAGCAGCGCCGGGCAGGGTCATGGCGAACGAAGATCTAATCCGGGAGATTGCTGTCAGAGTTTGCATCGAGGTGCTGCGCGACAAGTCGCGGGAGCTTGCCGAGGACGTGGCCAGGAGGATGGGAGCCGCACTGGCTTCGCAACCGCCGCCGCGCGGGCGCGACACGCAGTTGCGTGACGGAACCGTCCTCATCGCGAGCGCCAGAACGCAGAGCGAGATTCTGGAAGCGCTGGTCACCGCTTGTTCAGCCATCACTCCCGCATGCGGCCTGATGATCCTGCGCGGAGCGCAGGCCAGTGGTTGGAGCTGCATTGGACTAATCGCGCTGGACAAGTTCAAGCGGGCGACGATGGATTGTACCCGCGGAATTGTGGCCAAGGTCATCAGCTCCAGCACAGCGGCCATCGCCAAGGTTTCCGAGATCGACCCCGCCTTCGCCGCCCGGCTGGCGCTGCCCGGCGAGGCGAAACTTCTACTGGTGCCCGTGCTGCTGAAGGCGAGGGTGGCCGCACTGTTGATCGCCCCATCGCAGCAAGCCGATGACCTGGTGGGGCTGGAACTGCTGACGCAGGTCGCACAGCTCTCCTTGGATTTGCTGGCCTATCGCAAGGCTCCGCCACAACGGGTCGCAGAGCCATCGGCGCCCGTGCCCGAACCGGCGCACGTGGAAGCCAGGGGAAGTCGCGGCACCTCGGTCGCGCCACCTGAAGCGCCGCCTGAGCGGGCGCACGTGGTGCCCACTCCGGAGCCGCCAGAAGTCGCGCCTCCGCCAGTGCCTGAGGCCGCGGCAGCCGAGCCGGCGATTCGTGAGAGCGTTGCGCCACCGCCGCCCCCGGCTCCGGAACCGCCAGAAGTTGCGCCTCCGCCAGTGCCTGAGGCAGCGGCGGCCGAGCCGGCGTTCCGCGAGACTGTTGCGCCACCTCCGCCAGCCCCGGTTCTGGATGAGACTCATGAGAAGGCGCGCCGTTTTGCCAAGCTGCTGGTGGAAGAGATCAAGCTGTACAACTCGAGCAAGGTTGCCGAGGGACGGGCTCGGGGCGATCTCTATAGCCGTTTGCGGGTGGACATCGAGAAGAGCCGCGCGGCGTTTCAGAATCGTTATGGTGGGAGCATTTCGGGCGTTGATTATTTCACCCAGGAGCTGTTGCGAATCCTTGCAGATAACAACCCGGCTCTGATGGGAGTGGGCTTTCCGGGTTAAACTGCAAGCAGACGTCATGCCCACAACGCTGCGAATTCTTGCGCTCCTTCTACTGACGTTTACCAGCCTGGCTGCGGCCGGGCAAGACGCGGACAAGATACATACCTCTGCCCACAAAACCCATGCGCGGCAGAAAAGCGCCGCCAAGAAAACATCCGTCCAAAAGAAGACGGGCCGGGTGCGTTCCACCCAGGGTGGAGCGCGCGTAGCAGGCCGGAAACATGCGCCTCCGGCGACGGTGCGGCGAATGGCGCGCGCCTTTGTGGCCTCTACCGACCTGAAGCCGATGGCGCGGCAATTGGTGGAGAACCGCACTCCCGCCGCCTACGCCGGCGTGGAGAACTATGCCCGCCGCCATGGGGCCACCGATGCGGGTTCGCTGGCGTGGCTGGCAATTGGATACTGGCGCTCCCAGGACCAGCAGTATCCGCAGGCGATTGCGGCGCTGGAAAAAGCAAAACCAAATGCGGGCGAGCTGCGGGACTATGTCCGATACCTGGAAGCCACCTCTTATGCTGCCGAGGGCAACAGCGCCCAGGTGGTCGAATTGCTGCGCGAATTCGACGTCCAGATGCCGGAGTCGATCTTCGTGAACGACGTGGTTGACGTCTACGGCAACGCCTTGTACTGGCTGGGCAGGACGCAGGAGGCGATTGCGTTCCTGGAGCAACACCGGCAACCGGTGCGCGCCTCCGTGGAATTGGCGCTGGGCAAATGCTATCTGCGTTCGGAACATCCCGCCAAAGGGATGGAAATCCTCAAGCATCTTTACTTCACCATGCCCACGAGCGGCGAAGCGGCAGACGCGGCAGCCCTGCTGACAGCCAGCGGCTCCGCGCTGGAAGGCAGTTACGCCGACGAGAAGACACGGGCCGACCTGCTGACTAAGGCCGCGCAGGCGAAGCCAATCTACTGGGCGGATGCGGTGCGCGCCTACCGCCTGCTCCAGACGAAGGCTTCCGCAGCGGAACTGGGCGGGGTTCAGGTGGCGCTGGCCGCGGCCTTGCACCACACCAACCCCGGTGAAAGCCGGGCGCTGCTGGAGCAGTTGCAAGCTTCCGGCGAGGCCAATGCGCAGCGGCTCTACCTGCTCGGCGAAATTGCGCGCAACAACAATAACGAGACGGCGGTGGTCGAAAACCTGGAGCGCATGCGGCAGGAGGCGGCGGCCAGCCAATGGTTCGAGCAAGCCCTGCTCTCCGCCGCGAACATGTATCTGCTGGAGAAGAATTACGATCGTGCCATCGACATGTTCCGCGAGGCGCAGCAGCGCTTCCGGGGCACGCCGCGCGCCAGTTACGCGAACTGGAAGGCAGGATGGTTGACCTATCGCCAGGGAAGGAAAGAAGACGCCAAAAGGGATTTTGAAAATCAGGTGGCGTGGTATCCGGATAGCCCCGAGGTTCCGGGCGCGCTGTACTGGCGTGCGCGCATCGCGGAGGACGAACATGACTACCCTCTGGCGCGGGCCTGGTACTGGACGTTGGGCGAACGCTTCCACAATTTCTACTATGGATACCTTGGCCGCGAGCGCTTCTCGAAGCTGCCTTTGGCTACCACCAGCGTTGCGTTGAACCGGGATCCGCGCCTGGCGCAGATTCCGGTACCGAAAGCGCCTGGCCCGGAAGCGCTGGACGTGGAAGCGCCGCCGGACCGGTTACGCGCCGAGAAGAGCCGGTTGCTGGTGAACGCCGGGCTGAATGATTATGCCATTCGCGAACTGCAGGCCGAGCAAGGCGGCCAGGGTGCGCGCTGGGCGACCTTGGAGATTGCGCGCATTTACCAGGACAATGGACAGAACTACAAAGCGATCCAGTTCTTGAAGAAGGCGATGCCGGGTTACTACGCGTTGGATATGGCGGCGCTGCCGCGGCCATACTGGGAGATCTTGTTTCCGCATCCGTACTGGACCGATGTGCAGCAGCAGGCAACGGCCAATGCGCTGGACCCGCACCTGGTGGCTTCGCTCATCCGGCAGGAGAGCGAGTTCAATCCCGGCGCGCACTCGCACGCCGACGCGTATGGGCTGATGCAATTGCTGCCGCAAGTGGGGAAGAGTGAGGCGAAGCGCGCGCACATCAAACATTTCTCGACCGAGCAATTGCTGGTGCCGGCCATCAACATTGAACTTGGCACGCACTACTTTAAAGAAATGGTGACGCAATACAACGGGCAGGTGGAATACGCTTTAGCCGCTTATAATGCGGGTGCCAACCGCGTAGACGACTGGCTGCAGAGCGGACACTTTCACGATGTGCCGGAGTTTGTGGAATCGATTCCGTTTACCGAGACAAGAGAGTACGTGCAGGCCATCATGCGCAACGCCAAGATGTATCAGCGTCTGTATCCGCAGCCGCAGCCGTAGCGGCGGGCTGGGGCCGATGGTGGGCAAGGATTGGCGAAGTGGATAATCGTTTACGCACTGATTTGTACCAGTTGGTACATGGTTGCGGATGGTGGCGAACGATTGCCTAAGCAGTAAAATGTGGAGAGATGAAGGATTACCTTCCTTGCCAATCGTTTGCCCGGTTGGCTTTACTTTTCTGCGCCCGTCTTGCTGCCGGTCCCGCTGGTAAAGAGCAGGTCGAGGATGAGCAGGGTGGCGCCGGTGACGATGGCGCTGTCGGCGAGGTTGAAGTCAGGCCAGACGTGGGGTCCGATATAGAAGTGGAGGAAGTCGGTGACGCGTCCGTAGACAACGCGGTCGTAAAGATTGCCGATGGCTCCGCCGAGGATGAACGCCAGCCCGAGGCCGGTGAAGGTAAACTTCCGGGCGGAGTTCCAAAGCAGGTAGCAGACCACCACCATGGCGATGGTGGAGAAGCCGACGAGCAGAGGAACGCGAATGCCCGGCGACCAATCGGCAAAGAGGCTGAAGGCGGCGCCGGTGTTTTCAACGTGGGTGATGGAAAAACAATTTGAAATTACCTGCACGTGGCCGAAGTACAGCGCGACATGGCGGGCAACGAAAAGCTTGGTGAGGCGGTCGAGAACGATCACGGCCGCCGAGACCGAGAAGTAGAGAGAGCGCAGCGCGGCGCGCGACATTATCGGTTGTCGCTCCCGCTGGCGCTGGGTGGATCGGGTTCGGCGGCGATGATGGCAAGGTTGGCGCTGCAACGCTCGCAGACGGTAGGGAACTGCGCGTCCTCGCCGACGTGGGTGGAGAAGTTCCAGCAGCGCTCGCACTTGGCGCCTTCGGCTTTGGCCGCTTCGAATGCGATGGCTGCGCCGGAGGTTCCATCCGCTTGCTTCAGTTCCACTTGCGAGACGACGAAGAAGGCCGCGAGTTTATCGGCGTAGTGGGCGAGGCGCTTGTAATCTTCTCCCGAGGCGGTGATGGTGACGCGCGCTTCGAGATTGGCCTTGATGGTTTTGTCGTTACGCAGCTCTTCCAGTTGGCGCAACGCCAGTTCGCGGATGGTGAACAGGTAATCCCAATCGGCGCGGAGCTGCGCGGCCTGCTCGCGGTCGCGGATTTCTCCCGTCACATCGTTGGAGTTGGGCAGCAGCGCCAGGTGCACGCTTTCCGGACGGGAGAGCATCTGGGGCATGAACTGCCAAGCTTCGTCGGCGGTGAAGCTGAGGATGGGTGCGACGAGACGGAGCAGAGCTTCGCCGATGCGCCAGAGCGCGGTCTGCGCGGACTTGCGCTCGCGGGAAGAGCGCGGGAAGGTGTAGAGCCGATCCTTGAGAATGTCAAAGTATTGGGCGCTGAGATCGACGGCGAAGAATTCGTTGAGGCGCTGGTAGATGCGATGAAAGAGCATCTGGTCATACCAGGCGCAGACTTCGGCGGCAAGATCGGCGGTGCGCAGAAGCATGTACTGATCGAGCGGTTCAAGATGCTCGAAGGCAACCAGGTCGCGGGCGGGCGAAAAACCGTGCAGGTTGCCGAGGATGTAGCGGAAGGTATTGCGGATTTTGCGATAGTTCTCGGCGACCCGCTGCACGAGGTTTTCGCTGGCGCGCACGTCTTCGCGGAAATCGACCGAGGCGACCCAGAAGCGCACGATCTCGCCGCCCATGCGCTTGGCGATATCGACCGGATCAACCGTGTTGCCCAGCGACTTGGACATGGCGCGGCCATTTTCATCGAGGGTCCAGCCATTGGTGGCGACGGCCTTGTAGGGAGCCACGCCGTTGAGGCCGATGGAACAGAGCAGGGAAGAGTGGAACCAGCCGCGATATTGATCGCCACCTTCGAGATACAGATCGGCGGGTTTCCAATGGCCGAAGATGCGGGGCAGCACCGAGGCTTGCGAGGAGCCGGACTCGAACCAGACGTCGATGATGTCCATCTCCTTGTGGAAAGCGCCGCCGCCGCAGTGGGCGCACCTGGTTCCGGGAGGGACGATTTCCGAGGCGGGACGTGCATACCAGGCGTCGGCACCTTCGCGCGCAAACAGTTGGACGACGGCGCGATTGGTGGCTGGGTCCTCATGCAACTTGCCACAGGAGTCGCAGAAAAAGACAGCGATGGGCACGCCCCAGATGCGCTGGCGCGAGATGCACCAGTCGGGCCGGGTGGCAACCATGTTACTGATGCGCTCTTCACCCCAGGCCGGGTCCCAACGGACGTTGGCAATCGCCTGCAGCGCTTCGCTGCGCAGGGTTCCTTCGCCGATGGCTCCTTCCATGGCGATGAACCACTGCTCGGTGGCGCGGAAGATGACCGGCTTGTGACAGCGCCAGCAGTGCGGATAGGAGTGCTCGATGTCTTCGCGCGCCAGCAGGGCGCCGCGTGACTTGAGCAGCTCGACAATGATCTCGTTGGCGGCGAACACCTTCTTGCCGTCGTACTCGGGCAAACCTTCGGTGATGTGGCCGCCGGCATCGACGTGGGTGGTGGGATCGAGCCCGTACTTGACGCCGGTGTAGAAGTCGTCGGCGCCATGGGAGGGCGCGGTGTGCACGGCTCCGGTGCCTTGATCCATGGTGACGTAGTCGGCGAGGACTCCGAGAATGTCACGATCGAGGAAAGGATGGGCGAAGATGGCGCGCTCCAGTTGGGAGCCGGGAAAGCTGGCGATGACATCGCCGTCGAGCGAAGCCGGGGCACCGGCATGGACACGGCTTTTGAGCCCGCACTTGAGGATGGTGGTTGGGGCAAGCTCTTGGGCCAGGATGTAGACGCCGTCCTGGCAGGCAAGCGCAACGTAGGTGGCGCGGGGATGGAAGGCGACGGCCATGGAGGCAGGCAGGGTCCAGGGTGTGGTGGTCCAGATGATGGTGCTGACCCTGCCATCGTAGGCGGCAAGCTCGGGCTCGATTGCCCCTGGGTCGCTCTTGAGGACGTACTTTACATAAACGCTGGGGCTGGTGTGGTTGGCGTACTCGACCTCGGCCTCAGCCAGCGCGGTGCGGTCGTGGATGCACCAGTAAACGGGCTTGAGTCCCTTGTAAACGAGACCCTTCTCGAAGAAGGCGTAGAAATTCTCGATGACCTTGGCTTCGTAACCCTTGGTCATGGTGGAGTAGGGATTGGCGAAGTCGCCGAAGACGCCAATGCGCTGGAACTGATCGCTCTGAATCTTTAGATACTTTTCGGCGTACTTGCGGCAGGCGTTGCGGACCGCGAGCGGGTCCATTTCAAGCTTCTTGCGGCCCAGCGCCTCATCGACTTTGATTTCGATGGGCAGGCCGTGACAATCCCAGCCGGGAACGTAGGGCGAGTCGAAGCCGGCCATGGTGCGCGACTTGACGATGAAGTCCTTGAGGCACTTGTTGAGGGCGTGGCCGAGATGGAGGGCGCCGTTGGCGTAAGGCGGTCCGTCATGCAAGACGTAGGAGGGCGCGCCCGCGCGCGATTTCCTGACCATCTCGTAGATGCCAATATTCCGCCAGTGTTCGAGCATTTTGGGCTCGTTCTGGGGCAGGTTCGCCTTCATGGGAAAATCGGTTGTGGGCAGATTGACGGTTGCCTTGAGGTCCACTCGGGTCTATGTCTCCGATCGATAAACCAGCAGCGGGTTGATGCACACCCGCGAAGTTCTGGAAATTCTTATTATAAGCCGAGAGACGCAGAGGGACAGAGACAGGTGGAAGGGAAGCGTGGTGGGGGCAGGATGCGGATTGCCCGTGATACAGGAGCAATCCGGCACTTGAGATCTCCATCGCCCGGTCGCGTCTGACTATTAACTGAGTCGATTCCCACCGCAGCGAGAGGAACAAGCTCCTCTTAGACGGCCATTAGACTCGGAATTATGAGGAAGTCTTTAGTCTTTGTTCTCTTTGTTTTGTTTGCTTGCGGCGGTCTAAGCGCGCAGCCCAATACTTGGCAACCATCGCCGGGACATACGCAGATACCGATATGGCCGGGGGCAGTCCCTGATTCGCAGCCTGTCGCGGGGCCGGAGGTCGCGGAGACGTTTGAGAAGTTGGGAAAGGACTTGCTTGTTGCCGGGATGCCGGTGGTTGGTGTGAGCAACGTGACGCGGCCTACGATGACGGTCTATTCGCCAAAGGGAAAGAATTCGGGCGTTGCGGTCGTCGTTTTCCCGGGCGGAGGCTATCAGGTTCTGGCCATCGATCTTGAAGGCACGGAGATCTGCGACTGGCTCGTGTCCAAGGGGATTACGTGTGTGCTGCTGAAATACCGCGTGACTGACGTGGGGCTTTACCCGAAATCTGGGCCGTATCCAGAATCACCGATGGCGTTGCAAGATGCGCAGAGGACGGTTGGGCTGGTACGCTTTCACGCCTTGGAGTGGCACATCGATCCGCACAAGATTGGAGTGCTCGGGTTCTCGGCGGGTGGGCATCTAGTGGCAGCAATGAGCACGCATTTTCAGCAGCGTTTCTATCCGGCCGTAGATGAGGCCGACAAAGAAAGCTGCCGCCCGGATTTCGCAGTGGCACTTTATCCCGGACATCTGTCGATTGCTGCGGCGGAATGGGATGCTAAACAAGGCACGAAGAAGTTTTCGGTTCCTCATCCGGCAGCTACTGATAAAGAATTTGGGCTGAATCCAGAAATTCCTGTCACCCGCCAGACGCCGCCTACGTTCCTGCTGCAGGCAGAAGATGACCATGTGGATAACGTAGACGACTCGCTGGCGTACTACATTGCGTTGAAGAAGGCCGGGGTTCCCGTAGAGATGCATTTGTACGCCCAAGGTGGACATGCGTTTGGGCTAAGGCGCTCGAAATTTCCAATAACGGGATGGCCCCAGTTGGTGGAAGTGTGGCTTGGCACGACTGGAATGATTGCGGAGTAATCGTTCTGGGGTGGCGTACGACAAGGCGGCCCAGACCATGGTCACGAGCATTGAGCCCGTCAACTCGAGAAGTTCGATCAACAGCTCGGCTATGTTCTGCGCACATCTCCAGAGTGATTGTTGGTGACGACCAAACGCCCAAATGTTCAGAAACTAGATTGCTCCCGGGTTGTCGGCTGTTCGGAAGCTGGCCCGCCGCCGCAGAAAGCTATGGAGCGGGGTGGGCAGGACGCCGACCGTGCGCGGCGGCGCGCTCAGTGGAAGACGAGGGCCCGTGCCGGAAAATCTGGTGGTTTTTCTTGGGGCGGATGTACCGGCGGGGCGATCGCGTGATATGAAGTAAGCAGATGCATGGCGACCCAGGGCGGAAATGGAAGCGGGCGGCAAGCACGGTACGGGAATGAGCAAAGAAACGGCCAATTGCGCGGTTTGCGGGCAGAGTCTCGGCGAGGACGGCCGCTGCCGGCGATGCGATGGCAACAGCCATGTCTGGACGATTCAGGATTGGCGGCCGCTGCTGACGCTTGGGCTGGTGATCGTGCTCGGCTTCTCGTTTACGCGGCTGGTGGTGAACGGCTTCGACGCCAAAAGGAAGGTACTGGCCGGCCAGTACTACGGCGCGGGGCTGGGAGCGATGACGGCCGGGCATCCTGCCGAAGCGGTGGACGACTTTGAAACCGCGCTGCTGTATTCCCGCGACAACTTCCAATACCGGCTGAAACTGACGGACGCGCTGCTGGCCTCGGGTGCGACCGGCGAGGCTCTGTCGCAACTGCACGCCTTCCGGGAACAGCGGCCGGCAGATGCGCAGGTGAACCTGAAGCTGGCTCGCCTGGAGGCGCAGCGCCAGCACGTGGACGAGGCCTTGCACTACTACCAGAATGCGACGGAAGGAGTGTGGCCGGAAGGCAGCGATCCGGTTGCGCAACGGATCGGCGTGCGCCTGGAAGAAGCGGAATACCTGGTGAGGCTGGGCCGGCAGGAACAGGCGGAGGAGCGGTTGATGGCGCTGGCAGCGGCGCTTCCGGCTTCGTCTCCAGAACAGGGAAGACTGGGGGATCTCTTTCTGCGCAATGGAGATCCGGGCCGGGCATTGAGCGCCTACCAGGCGGAGCTGAAGCTGGAGCGGGACTCCGATGCCGCGATTCTGGGCGCGGCCCAGGCGAGCTTTGCCGCGGGCAGCTATGCGACGGCGCGGCGCTACCTGGTCGAGTTGCGGACGGAGACACCGGAATCGCACGCGCTGTTGGAGCAGATTGAACGCATGGAGGCACTGGACCCATTTGCGCGCAGCGCGACGGGAACGGTGCGAACGGAGCGGACAATGGCGGCATTCCGCATCGCCGTGGACCGGCTGGCCGGTTGTGGAGTTCCATTTGCCCAGGCTTTGAGCCGCGGAGAGAAGATTGTGAGTGCCGCCGGCCCGGCACAGTGGAGCGAATTTGCGAAGTGGGCGGAGCAGCTTTCGCCCATGATGAGCGAGCGCAGATTGCGCGGCCGGGACGACGTGATCGAAAGCACCATGCGATTTGTGTTCCAGGCGGAGATGGCGGCTCAAAAAGATTGCGGAAAACCGGCGCTGAACGATGAGGCATTACTGTTGCTGGCTCGCGAACGCCTGGGAGCGAATTGATGACGCCGCGCATTGGCCAGAGCCGCGAGCGATTGGCGCAGTTGATGTCTACGCCGGTGCGGCGCAAGTACTTTGAAACCCTGCTCCGGATGCTGGGGCCGTCAGGACTGGTCTCGATCCGCGAAGAGCAATTCTTCCTGGTTCTGGCAATCGCCATCGGCATTCTGGCCGGCTTCTGCGTGGTGCTTTTCCGGATTGCCATCGCCGAGGCCAGACTGTGGCTGCTGGGTAGTTCGATGCATCCCAGCGCACCCCGGGTGGTGCTGGTTCCGGCCGCGATGGGGCTGGTGATTGCGGTGCTGGCGGTACGATTTTTCCCGCGGGTCCGGGGCAGCGGTGTGAACCAGACCAAGGGCGCACTGTACATCTACGACGGCTATATTTCGGCTGAGACCGTGGTGGGAAAGTTTGTTTTGAGCGCGCTGGCCATTGGCAGTGGACAGTCGCTGGGGCCCGAAGACCCGGCTCTGCAGATTGGCGCTGGGGTGGCCTCGGCGCTGGGACGATGGCTGAAGCTCTCCAAGGAACGGCTGCGGCTGGTAACCCCGGTGGGCGCGGCGGCGGGACTGGCAGCGGCCTTCAACGCCCCCATCACGGCGGTGCTGTTTGTGACCGAGGAGGTGATTGGGCGCTGGAGCGCGGGAATTTTGGGCGCGGTGGTGCTGTCAGCCATCTCCAGCGTGGTGGTGGAACGCTGGTTTATGGGCGATGAACCGCTGTTCCGGGTGCCGCTTTACCACCTGGATCACGCCGGGGAACTGGTGGCCTACGCGGTGCTGGGCGTGGTGGGCGGAGTGGCGTCGCTGGTGTTCGTGAAGGTGATCAAACATCTGCGGCCGAGGCTGCGGAGTTTGCCGCAATGGTCGCAATACGTGCAGCCCGGCGTGGCGGGATTGCTGATTGGAATCATCGCGATCTGGTATCCGCAGGTGATGGGAGCCGGGTACGAGTGGATGGACCTGGCGATGCACAATCGCTTTCCGTGGGAGCTGCTGGGCATAATTGCGGGACTGAAACTGGTCTCCACCGCCTTGAGCTTTGCCACGGGTACGCCGGGTGGTCTGTTTGCCCCAGTGGTGTTTATGGGAGCCATGCTGGGCGCCGCAGTGGCCATGGCGGAACAGATGTTATTTCCGGCGTTTGCGGTGCCGGTGGGCGCCTACGCCCTGGTTGGCATGGGCGCGCTGTTTGCCGGAGTTCTGCGCGCCCCGATGACCTCGGTTTTCATGATTTTGGAGGTGAGCGGCAATTACTCGATTATTTTGCCGGTGATCCTCTGCAATACGATCTCCTACGTGATCTCACGGGGCTTCCAGCCGGTGCCGCTGTTTGACCTGCTCTCGCGCCAGGACGGGCTCGACCTGCCATCGCTGGAGGAAGAGCGCGGGCAGACCGCACTGCTGGTGGAAGACGCGATGCATCCCAGCAAGGTGCGTGCACTGCGCGGCGATGAGACGATCCGGTCGGCGCGCGAGGTTGTGGCGGGTGGCGGGGAGGAAGCTTTTCTGGTGTCGCTCGGGGAAGGGCGCTGGAGCGTGCTGGGCCGCGAGGCGCTTGCAGACCCTGCGACCGACGACGGGTTGGCGGTTCGAGTTCTGGTGCGGGCGCGAGTTCCCCGGCTCTACCAGGACCAGTCGCTGGAAGTGGCGCTGCGCTTCATCAAGGACCGGCCGATGCTGCCGGTGGTACACCGCGACAACCTGGATCTGCTGATGGGCGTGGTTAGCGTTGAGGATATCCTTGGCGCCTACCGCCGAGCGGGGCTGCCCGAACCGGAAACGACGGAGTCATCTTAGAACACTCGGAGCCCGACGGGCCGAGCCGCGTCCAGGGCGTTCGGCTGGCTGAGGCGAGCGATTGTGTGGTGGCAGGCCGAAAGTCGAGACCATGGCGATGGCGAAGCCAGGGGCCGGAAGGAGAGCCGTTTGGTGCCAAACTCTGCGCAACAGTTGCAAGCGATTTATTTAGATGGGTTTGAAGTACAAACCTTCGAGCGTTTCCCGAATATTTTAGGACTAACGAAAGGCAACTGCATCGCCTTGGTGAATCCAACGCCCGACGGGCTGAGGCTGATCGGCCAGCCCGGCTGGCGCATGGGCGAATTACAGGGTGTGCTGGTGGTGCGGGCCGGCAAAAGAGTCTTCCAAGCCAAAACCGATCTGGTTGAGGCTACGCCAGACCGTCTGGCCGAGCTGGAGGAGTTCCGCCGAAAGCTGGAGGAACTTTTGCAGGCGCGGGCCTGACGGCGGGCCGGTGGACTACACGGGCAGCGATTCGTTGCTGCCGTAGAGCACGACACGCGGCTGAAACAGAGTGGCGGCAATCCGTTGCACGACGGCGATGAGCAAGTACTGATTGGCGAAAACCTTGACGAGGGGAGCGTCGGAAAATTCCGGAAGATTGACGGACCGGCCATTGCGAATGGCGGCGACAGCCTCGGCCGTTGCCGTGACCGAAGGGAAGCGGGTGAGAATCTGACGGGGATGAAGGTAGGGAGAAACTGGCTGGGCAGGTGTGGTGGAGTGGTTGGGAGCGGTTATTGATTTATCAGAATACACATTATCGGACATTGCAACAGGCGACGAGTCGATGGCGGCAGATGGTTGCCGAGCGTAGCTTCCGTGGTAAGTCTCCAGGTTTTCAAGGGTTACGGCCTGCGAGAGGTCGAATTCCCCGGCCAGGGTGCGGCGTAACTGGGCGAGATGGGCTCCGCAACCGAGAGCCTGTCCGAGATCGTGGGCGAGTGAGCGGATATAGGTGCCAGCGGAAACCTCGGCCAGAAAGCGCGCCCGGTTTGCGCAGACGCTTTTTATTTCAAAGCGATGGACTGTGACTTCCACTGGCGGCAGGTCCACAACTTTATCTTTGCGGGCGAGTTTGTAGGCGGCGACGCCGTGAATTTTCTTGGCTGAGAAGGCTGGCGGCACCTGCAGGATTCGTCCGGTGAACGCGGGCAGCAGTCGCTGAATCTGCTCCAGCGTGGGTTGTTGGCTGGAGACCGGCCCAACGGCTTCTCCATCGGCATCGTAAGTGTCAGTTGAAAATCCGAAATGTATTTCTCCTTCATAGACTTTCGTGGAATTGTTAAAGAATTTGGCGAGCCGTGTGAAGCGCCCGAGCACGAGTGGGAGAACGCCGGTCGCCATGGGGTCCAAGGTTCCCAGGTGGCCTACGCTGCGCTCGCCGGTAATCTTGCGGACGCGATTGACGACATCGTGGGAGGTGAAAGCCGGGGGCTTGTCGAGAACGAGAATTGCGTTGATCATTCGTCTCTATGGTCAGGCAAAGCGGGCAGTTGGTCAACCGGGGCCGTCGATAGCCGGAATAAGCCGATGGTGAAATGCCGTATGATGTGAGTTCCGGGCACACTGGCAACCGAGACTGGCACGGCAGACGAATCATGATTCCCCTGAAGGACGATATTCCGCGGCTGTCCACGCCTCTGGTGAATTCTTTCCTGATTTTGTCGAATGTACTTGTGTTCCTGTTCCAGAATTCGCTGGATCGTGCCTCGCAGAATGATTTCATTCATACATTTGGCCTGGTACCGGCACGACTCGGGGCGATTCTGCCGGGCGCGGTAGTGCATGCTCATGCACATGCCCATGGACATGTGCTTTCTCCGGCGTTTGTGCTGCTGCCGATTCTGACCAGCATGTTCATGCACGCTGGTTGGTTGCACCTGATCTTTAATATGTGGTTTTTGTGGATCTTCGGGAGAAACATTGAAGATTCACTGGGACATTTTCCGTACCTTCTTTTTTACCTGATCTGCGGGGTTGTGGCCGCCCTGGCGCAGATCACGTCAGATTGGAATTCGCTGATTCCTACGGTGGGCGCCAGCGGCGCCATTGCGGGAGTGATGGGCGGATATTTTGTTTTGTCTCCGCGGGCGCGAGTGCTGATGCTGGTGCCATTTTTTTTCATCTTCTTTCTGTGGCTGCCAGCGTGGGCGGTTCTGGGCTACTGGTTTGTGCTGCAATTCCTGAGCGGAGTGGGGACAGCACTGGTGGCCCCGGACAAAAGCGCCGGTGGGGTCGCATTCTGGGCCCATGTGGGCGGCTTTGTGGCGGGAGTTTTACTGGTGCGGCTCTTCCCTTTGAGGACTAGGCGCTATCTGTATGGCAACTAAAGAGTTCCGGCGGATGGGGTGATCACGAGCTCGTCCACGCTGGCGTTTGGCGGCAGGGCGATGGCGTTGGCTACGGCCTGGGCAACGGTCTCGGGAGACATCATGCGGCGGCGTGGCGCCGCGGGCCAGAATTGCTGCCAGATGGCGGTGTCGGTGGCTCCGGGGAGAAGCGCGACGACACGGATGCCACGGGGCCGAAGCTCCTCGCGCAGGGTTTCCGTGAAGGCGGCGAGGCCGCGCTTGGAGCTGTTGTAGGCGGCCATTCCTGGGAACGCGGTGCGGGCGGCGACGCTGAGATTGTTGACGATCACACTTCCCTTCCCAAGATATGGGAGCAGGGATTGGGTGACCAGGAAGGTGCCGTCGAGGTTAGTGCCAATGACCTCGCGCCAGGTGGCGAAGTCGAGCGTGGCGATGGGTTCGTTGGGTCCGGCGATGCCGGCATTGTTGATGAGCACGTCGAGGCGGCGGCGCTGGCGGACGAGGGCGGCGAGTTGGGCGACGGATTCGGGGTCGCGAACGTCACAGACGATGGCGGTGGAGTTGGGCAGGCGCGCGGCGAGACGGGAGAGCGGGCGCTGGCCGCGGGCGGTGAGGATGAGATGGTAGCCGCGCTCGGCGAGCGCCGAGGCTATGGCGAGACCGAGGCCGCGAGAGGCTCCGGTGACGAGGGCGAGCTTGGGACGCGAGGACATGGGAAAAGAGTAGCAGAAGAGGGCGGCTCGGCGAGCGGGTGGGGGCGATGGCGTGATGCAAGGCCCTAGGGCGTTTATCGGTACTGACTGCAAGGTGTGAGCGAGACGAAGAAAACGGTACCGAAAAGTCGGCCAGTGTCCGGAATCCTGCTGGTTGCGGCGGGCGAGGATTCCCGGCGCGACCGGCGTTTTTCAGCACCTAATCGAGTCTGTCGTCGTAATCACATCGAATCCTTCATTAGCGAACGGCGTTGACCAGTTCCCAGATTCGCACGAGATGATGATCATCGTGCTCGGCGGCAAAATGCAGATGGTCCACAAGCCGCATCGGAGTCTGCAAACGAGGGTGTGGAATGGCCCTTGTCAGTAGCGATGAATCCAACTCGATCACGCGCTTCAGCAGGATCTCCCTTGCAGTGCGGAACTCACTCAGAATCAGTGCCAGTGGGCGCGCATTATGATTTGCGGTGTTGGTTTTCTGATTGCTCAAATCTGCCGCAGTGAGTTTGTCGCTGGCCGCTATGTAATCGGCCACTCGCGCCAGCCACAGCGGCTCGATGTCCAATAGGTGACCTGCGTGTTCCTGCGCCGACCAACTTGCTCCGGCCCTAGCGATCAGGAGTGCGTGAGGACGGCCACCAAGCACCTCTTCAAGCCTGGCTGGCGTGCCGCGTAGCCGCGCGCACAGATTCGGAAGCAGTTCCACCGGGAATGAGAACTCAAACTTACGTTCAAACCAGAGCGGCACCTGACTCATGGACTCCTCCGATCACCCTGGAGATTCTACATATACATCCTCGGTATCAGACGATGCCAGCCGATTAGTAATCGCAAGTCGGCTTCTATCCGGCAATCCCACAATCGCCAAAAGAGGGCGGTTGTGGGCCACCTGTTCGGCACCTGCACGAGGCGATGGGGGCTAGAAGCCGTTGGCGGGTTTCTGACGGATCAGGGAAAGGAACTCGTTGCGGCTGGCCTGCTCTCTGAAGACGCCGAGCATGGCGGAGGTGATGGCGGCCGAATGCTGTTTTTCGACGCCGCGCATCATCATGCAGAGGTGGCGCGCCTCGATGACAACGGCGACTCCCTGAGGCTGGATGATCTCCTGGATGGCTTCGGCTATTTCGGTGGTGAGGCGCTCCTGCACCTGCAGGCGGCGGGCGAAGACCTCGACCAGGCGCGGCAGTTTGCTGAGTCCGATGACCTTGCCGTTGGGGATGTAGGCGATGTGCACCTTGCCGAAGAACGGGAGCATGTGGTGCTCGCACATGCTGAACATCTCAATGTCTTTGACGATCACCATCTCATCGTAGTCGACCGTGAACATGGCGCCGTTGAGGACGTCGGCAGGCCGCTGGGCATAGCCGTGGGTTAGGAACTCCAGGGATTTGACGACGCGTTGCGGGGTTTGCAGCAGGCCTTCGCGAGAAGGGTTCTCGCCCAGGCGGGAAATCATTTCGTGGATAAGGTCTTCAAAGCTGGCGTGATGCAGGGCGGCGGATTCCTTCTGTAGTGGCTGAGTCATTGGTTTGCCGATGGCAACTGCTTTCATGATCTCTCTATTCCGGGCTCATCGTGGCGGCGGATGAGCGCCTGCGTATTCGAAGGAGTTGTTGGCGGTCTCTTCGATGCGGATACTTTCAAGATGAGCGGGCAGGTCAACCTGACTCAGTATCTGCTGCACACGGATGGCAAGATTTTCCGTGGTTGGAATGATTGTGACAAAATCTTGAAGCTGGTTCAAATTTTGATGATCGAAGCGATCGAGGATTTCGCGTGCGACGGCCGCGTCCAGCGCGCCGAGATCGCACACCATGCCCGTTGCCGGCGCAATGGGGCCGCTGACAGTGACCTCAAGAAAATAGTTATGGCCATGTCCGTGGGGATTGTCGCACTTACCGTAAGTTTCACGATTCGCGGCCTCACCGAGGGCGGGATTGTGCAGACGGTGGGAGGCGGCGAACAGATAGCGGCGGGTAAGATATACCTTCATCGCTACTCTCCGTAATAGTCCACAAAAAGATCGGGCTGCTCGTAGAGGCGGACGCGATGCAGCTTGGCGGGATGAAGGTGCGACTGAAGGCGTTCCCAGATGGCCACGGCGATGTTTTCGGTGGTGGGAATCCGGAAGGCGAACTCGGGGACTTCCTTGTTGAGATGGCGATGGTCGAAGTCGTCCAGCACCTCGCGGCTGAGAATGTCCTTGAGCTGCTTGAGGTCGATGACGAATCCGGTGACGGCATCGACTTCACCGGCCACGGTGACTTCCAAGGTGTAGTTGTGGCCATGGCCGTTGAGATTGGAGCACTTGCCGAAGACGCGCTGATTCTCCTGGGGAGACCAGTCCGGGTTGTGGTAGTAGTGCGCGGCGGAAAACTCGACCTTGCGGGTGAGATAGATCATTGCAGAGGCTCCCGTGCGATGAGGAAGGGATATGAATTTAAGGCTACTCTCCATTGGATGCGGCGGAGCGGATTCGGGCTCCGCCAGTGTGGTATTCGCGTCCTCGCCAGATCACGATTCCCTCTTCGTAAGCCTTGGCCGACTGGCGCAGGAGGGCGGCAAAAGACCGCAACCCCAGCACAGACAGCAAAGTGGGAACGAATCCAAAGCCGGCGCGGGCGACACGGACATAGAAACCAGCGAAACCGATAAGGGTAAAAAACCAGAATAAAGAGATCATCACCGGCCAGAACCAGTCGCCCGGAACTGCAGCGTGGGTAAAGTAATAGAGCGTCCACGACGGGGCAATGACCAGCGAGAGCAGCAAACGGCGAAACTCCTGCGAGCGCTTCCTGGCGAGCTCACGAGCATTGGGAAACAGCAGTGCGAGGGTCCTGGTGCAGCTGTGGCTAAGATCGTCCTCCGTGCAGTACATGCGGGACCGCACCAGGCCGCGTCCGAAGCGAAATCGAATGGTGCGTCCTTGCTGCTTGTAGAGGCGGGCCAGGGCCATGTCTGCCAGCAACTCGGAGGCGACCGGGCGAAAACCGCCGATCTGGCGGTGGGCGGCGGCACGAACCAGGAGATACTGGCCGCTGGCAGCGGCGTCTGGCATGGCGGCATCGCTTACCCGGCGCGGGCTGTACCGCATGGCCAGTTCGCCGAAGATGAGGGGCATGAGCAACTGCTGACGGAAGCCGGTGAGAAGCTGTTCCGGCGCATAGGAGAGCAGGTCGGCGTGGTGCTGCTCGGCCTCGGCCACGGCCGCGGCGAGCGAGCCTTCGAGATGTTCGGTGTGAGCATCGGTAAACAGCAACCATTGTCCGCGAGCGGCGGTTTCCCCGGCGACCAGGGCGTTGGTCTCGCCGGTCCATCCGGCGGGCAAAGGCTCGGGCGCGTCGATGACTTGAACATCCAGGAGGGATTGGTTGAGGCCGATAAACGGGCACTGGCGGACGCGGGTGAAGCTTTCAGCGATGGTGCGGGTGCGGTCGGTGGAGGCGTCGTTGACGATGAGAATCTCAAAGCTGACGCCCTTCTGCACGACCAGAGAACGCAGGCAGAGTTCGAGGCTGGCCTCTTCATTGCGGGCCGGAATGATGATGGAGACTTGAGGGACGGAAATGGGAATCGCCGAGTCCATAATAAGTTGCTTCCGGTTTATTATAAGGGACGTGAACTCCCGCAAACGAATTGCGACCTTTCTGATGGTGGCGGCGCTGATGCTTGCGCTGGGCTCGTGCCGCAACTCGGAGCCGGCAAAGATTGGCACGACGGCTCCGGATTTTACGGTGAGCGACGGCCAGAAAACAGTGCAACTGAGCCAGTTGAGAGGCAAGCCGGTGCTGCTGAACTTCTGGGCGACGTGGTGCCCGCCATGCGTGCAGGAGGTGCCGTCTCTGGTGGCATTGCAGCAGCAGATGGGCGGCAAAGTGGTGGTGCTGGCGGTGAGCATGGATGTGGACGAGGAAGCCTACAAGACTTTCACGGCGAAGCGGATGCCCGGGGTGCTGACGGCGCGCGATCCGGATCAGAAGTCGAGCAAACTGTACGGAACATTTGCCTATCCGGAAAGCTTCCTGATCGACAAGGACGGCAGGATTCAGCGGAAGTTCATCGGGCCGGTGGAGTGGACCTCGCCGGAGATGATGGAATACTTCGGGAAGCTGTAAGGGGGATTGGGGTGAGCGAGGCGCGGAGACGATCCGAGCCTTTTTGTTTGGGTGGAGATCGCGCGAGGTTCACATTCGGCATGGGTGGGCGGACGCGGGGCCACGGCGGCAAAGTGTTTTCTCTTGACATCCCCTTTTATAGAACCCGCCCGCCGAGGATGCGCCAAGCGCACAACTCCCACTCAACGAAAAACGCGTTGAGTGCGCCACCTGCGGTTGCTAATTCTTGACATAGTTCAGGATAGTTCCGGTAGCGAACTAAAAGCCCCTGAGTTGGAACAGCGCCAACTCAGGGGCACCCGGCCCGCACGGCTTCAAGGTTGTTGCACTAATGATTTGTATAGATTCGGTTCTTTTTGAATCATGATGGGTTCCCCCGCTTGAACTGCGATGGTCGCTGGTGTGGTGGCGATGTGACTTCCGTCCGCTTCGATATTTGCCCAGAACTCGACCAGCGCCGCTTCGACTTTTGGAAGGGGCACGGTATAGACGCCCCCCTCGGATGGAAGCGATTCCCAGGTGGGAGTTCCCTGGAAAGTTCCGTCTCGCGTACCGTCGAACGTTTGACCGCCAAGCGTCAGTCCGGTAGTGGATTTGTAAGAGGGAGCGGTGAGGCGGGTAATGATCGCATTTCCATATCCGGACAACGAGACGGCCACGTTGCCGGATGCTTTCGGGTCCTTGTTGAGGAGCACGAGGCGTATCGTCCCGCCGGAATCGATGGTTGCCCAAGCCTTGATGTGGTCGTTTGTGGTTGTTAACGCGATGGGTAGCAACTCCGCGTTGTTTTGCACGGCTCGCACAAACATCAGCATTCCGTAGTACAGGGGGTTGATGTGACCAACGTTATAGGTGCGCATGCCCCCGTCGTCGTCGGTGTGGGTGAAATCGAATGCCGAGTACCAATGAGTAAGGGCGTTGTTGGGAGTGAAGAAGTTGACGCCGGAGACACCGGCCTGGGCATAGGCGAACGAGATATCCATGGCCCAGAGCGCCGAACTGAAGCTATTGCTCACCCCGTCCTGACCTCCGTGGTTGATGGAGTTCAGCTCCCCGATTCGAAGAGGAAGCGCTACCTCCTGCGCGGTTGGCACATAAGCGCGAACGTCTGTACCGCTGCACCCTTCGCCTCCGGGACCGCTCATCGGTTGCTTGTCGCCACAGACTGCACGCGGCGACAGAAGATAATCTGGGTGTTCGGTGCCCGTGCCCGAATAGTGATGGATGATGACCATGGAGAGCGTGGACTTTTCGCTGGTGATGAAACTATCGAGTTCGTCCATGAATGCACTCTCTCTCGCGCCTGAGGAAAAGACGGGAGCGGCGAGTTTGACTTCTTCAAGAGTCCCGATGGTCTGGGCAAGACTGTTGTACTCCGTGACGTAGTCGCTGTAATTCCAGACCGTTGGCCTGGAATGACCCGGCCACAGGTCGGGCTCGTTTCCGGCCTCGATGCCCTTTAGAGCGTCCCCTGGAAGGTACTTAACCAGGGCAGCGGCCTCCTGGGGCGCGATGGAGGGATTCGTGTCGAAGTCCTTGAAGTCGACGCCCACGAAGAATTGCACCCCGAAGTGCCGATGGAGCTGGTAGAGCGGGGCAAGGGATTCACCGCTGTAGCGGTTGTCTGAGTTGTTCGAATCCGAGAGCATACGGATCAACATGGGTTCGTTCTGGTACATGACAAGATTGCGGATGAGCTGCTCATAGATGGGGTTCATGTTGGACGGGGATTTTCCCACGACATCGTGGGTCTCCGAGAGGTCCTGGGCGAAGCTCATGAAGTTTGGTGAGATTGGCTGAGTTGTCGCCCAGGGGTTGATCTGGACGGTGGCGATTGTGGGTGAACCGCCCGTGGCGGAAGCTGGTCGAAGTTGACTCCAGGCGGATTGGCACTCTGAGAGGCCGCCAAGAAACAGGCCGGCAAGAAGAAGCCGGAGAGCGACTCGAACCATGCACCGCTGAGACAACGGTGGGTTTTTCAACACTGAGCCTCCTTTTAGTTCTGAATCGCATGAATTCTACCCCTGATCGCTGGGATTGCAATACCCAACTCCCTTCTCCGCTTGAAAAGCTGAGTAATTCCAGGGGCCTCCATGAGTGGGGATCGAACTACGCGGGAACCTCATGCCATTCTTGCGTGGAAATGGAGCGTGGCATTCCGGGGAATCTTAGATCCACTGCTATTGCACGAACTGAAAGCCCTAGAGTTGGAAATGCGCCAACTCTGGGCCACCTATCGCGCGAACTGAAAACCCCAGAGTTGGAAATGCGCCAACTCTGGGCCACCTGTCCCCGAGTTGCTACAGCCTGGCGTTGCGGAGGCGGAGGGCGTTGGTGATGACGGAGACGGAACTGAGGCTCATGGCGGCGGCGGCGAAGACCGGGTGGAGGGTCCATCCGGTGAAAGGATAGAGGACACCGGCGGCGAGCGGGACGCCGAGAGCGTTATAGAGGAAGGCAAAGAAAAGATTCTGGCGGATGTTGCGCATGGTGGCCCGGCTGAGCCGGCGGGCGCGCAGGATGCCGTGCAGATCTCCGCCGAGCAGGGTGACGCCGGAGCTTAGCATGGCAATGTCGGTTCCGGTGCTCATGGCAATGCCCACGTTGGCTTGGGCCAGGGCGGGCGCGTCGTTGACGCCATCTCCGGCCATGGCGACGATTCTTCCCTGCTTCTGCAGGCGCGCGATGACTTCGGCTTTGCGCTCGGGGAGGACGCCGGCTTCGAAGTCGGAGATGCCCAGCTTGCGGGCGATGGCCGCGGCCGTGGTGCGGCTGTCTCCGGTGAGCATGATGACCAGAAGTCCCCGATGGATGAGCTCCCGGATGGCGGCGGCGCTGGAGGGCTTGACCGGGTCGGTTACGCCGAAAAGTCCGGCGAGTGCGCCGTCGGCGGCGATATAGAGGACAGTCTGAGCATCGCCGCGCATGGCTTCGGCGCGGCTGGAAGCCTCGGCTGGGATGGCGACCCCGAGCTCCTGCATGAGGGCGGCGTTGCCCACGGCAATGGCTCGGGCATCGACCTGGCCGAGGACGCCGCGCCCGGGACGGTACTGGAAACGCTGGGCGGAATGAGGCTGGAGCTGCGAGGCCTGGGCGGCTTGCACGATGGCCGCGCCCAGGGGATGCTCGCTTAGACCCTCGAGACTGGCGGCCCAGGTCACGAGATCCTCTTCACTATGCGGGCCGAGCGCGGCGACGGACTCGAGGGTAGGACGGCCTTCGGTGAGGGTTCCGGTCTTGTCGATGACGACGGTGTCCACGCGCTCCATTGCTTCCAGGGCTTCGGCGTTCCGGATGAGGATGCCAGCGCGAGCGCCGCGTCCGATACCTACCATGATGGCCATGGGCGTGGCCAGTCCGAGGGCGCAGGGGCAGGCGATGATGAGCACGGCGACGGCATTGACGAGCGCATGCGGCAGTGCGGGCGCAGAGCCGAAAATGAGCCAGGCGATGAAAGTGAGAAGCGCCGCACCACAGACGGCGGGAACAAAGACGGCGGAAACCTTGTCAGCAAGATGCTGGATGGGAGCGCGGCTGCGCTGCGCCGCCCCGACCAGGCGAACGATCTGCGCCAGCACGGTCTCACTGCCGACGCGTTCGGCGCGCATCAGGATGGCGCCGTTGCCGTTGACGCTGGCGCCGATGACACGGTCGCCGGGATGCTTTGCGACGGGGACGGATTCGCCGGTAATCAGAGACTCATCGACCACCGTGCTGCCTTCGAGAACGAGGCCATCGACGGGAAGTTTTTCGCCGGGGCGGACGCGCAGCGACTGGCCGACGGTGACCTGATCGAGCGGGAGATCGCGCTCGCGGCCATTGGCTTCCACCAGGCGCGCCGTCTTGGGAGAAAGATCGAGCAGGGCGCGGATGGCACTGGAAGTCTGAGCCCGGGCGCGCAGTTCCATGATCTGACCGGCGAGGACGAGGATGACGATGAAGGCGGCGGACTCGAAGTAGACGGCAGGTTGGCCGTCGCTGCTGCGCAGGGAGACTGGAAAAAGCGCGGGCCAGAGGGTGGCGATGGCGCTATAGAAATAGCTGACGCCTACACCCATGCCGATCAGCGTGAACATGTTGGGGCTGCGGAGCCGGATGGACGCAAAGGCGCGCTGGAAAAACGGAGAACCGCCCCAGACGACAACCGGGGTGGCCAGCAGGAACTCGATCCAGGCAACGGTGTTGAGGTCGAACGCGAACTCGGAAGAGGTGGCCACGGGTAATAACATTTGCACCATGGCAAGCAATAGCAGGGGCACGCCAAAAACAAGGCTCACCCAGAGCCTTCGGGTCATGTAGAGCAGTTCGGGATTTGGCGCGGCGGCGGAAACGGTGCGCGGCTCCAACTCCATGCCACATTTTGGGCAAGTGCCGGGATGCCGTCCGGAAACCTCCGGATGCATGGGACAAACGTATTCAGCCGGCGCCGGCGCAGGCGGAGTCTCAGGCTCCAGCGCCATGCCACAGGAAGGACAGGCGGCGGGCTTTGGGGAACGGACCTGGGGGCACATGGGGCAGATGTACGTAGTGCTGGGCGGCGCGGCTGGCGGCGGCGCCACGGCTGCCACAGGTTTGGCCGGAGCGATGCCGCCGAGCATTACGAGAGACGTGGGAGCGGACACGACGGCGGCTGGCTTGGCGGTTGGCGACAGATACTTCTCAGGCTCGGAACGGAAACGTTCGTTGCACTTGGGATTGCAGAAAAAATACTCGATGCCCTTGTATTGATAAGAGCCGCCGCGGGCGGCGCTGGGATCGACGGTCATACCACAGACGGGGTCGGTTGCTTTGGTTTCCGGCAAGGATGACTTCCCTTTCAGCACGGGCAAGAATCCGGCATTGAATAAGAACGTGATGGGTACAGGTGACTGATATAGTAAACGAGCGCGCCGAATGCAGTTGCGCGGCGGCGAGCATGGCAGAGGACTCCGATGACAAGCGTTGAGATCAGCTACAGCTATGGGATGTCGCCGGATGAGGCAGTGATGCGGGGCATCGACAATATTCGCGAAGTTTACGGCATCCGGCGGCTGAAGTTCAACGAACAGTTGCGCCGCGTGGCCGTGGAATACGACGCAACGCGGCTGGATGCGGCGGCCGTGGCAAGCCTGCTGCGCCGCTCCGGATTGGACGTGAAGTAAAGCTCCGCGGCGTGGGGCAAGGCGGCCAAGCGACAAGCCGTGTGCGTGGCGCTCCGTTTGGCCGGGTGCGGCCCCCTGGGTTGCAGAGCAGGTGCCAAAGCCGCCGAACCCGCCTCCACCTCCACCGTGTGGCCCCCTGGGTTGCAGAGCAGGTAAAGGTTTGTGCTATATTGAGTTTGGTCGTTGGCCACAACGGCAGGACAAGTGGAAGCGCAACGCTTCGCTATGCGCCCTTAGCTCAGCTGGATAGAGCGTCTGACTACGAATCAGAAGGCCGGGAGTTCGAATCTCTCAGGGCGCACCATCACTTCCCTTCTCTTTTTCTGGATTCATCAAATGGAATCAATGAATTACATGTGATAGACGCCATGTATTCATGGCGGGCAATTTTCATGCCACATCTCCAAACTATGGAAAAGTTCACATAAAGTAGCACCGAGCGGCATGTGATTACAGGAGAAACTGACAGCGAAGTGTCGGTTTCCATGAATAGCAGAAAACCCCGCTTGATCGCAGGGCTCCACCGAACTAGACGATGCCCTTATCCTTCCATATCTTGACGACGCTGGCGGCGATCCGCTGATCCCATGCGTTGCCTTCCTCCAGCATGAGATATTCCAGTGCCTGCGTTGCTTCTTTGCCCGGGAGGGCTCTCGTACCGCGGCAGCCGGGAGCGTAGAACACGCATCCGCTAGAAGCGCGTTGTTGTAGTGACGGCCAGCAGGTCACGATGGGTGGGCCGCTCCCAAATTACTGGTTTGTCGGCCGTCTTGGGTGTAGAAAGATGGCAGGTTCCAGAATGTTGCTTGAGGATCGACCGGGAGGGCGTGTGCTTGGACGTGCGAATCGTCAGCAGCAAGCGGCGCAGACTGAGAGATCCCCCGGTTCGCCCGCAGGCGGAGCTGCCCAATATGCTATCCAGTTGGCGGTAACGTGTGGACTTTATTTTGTTGCCGGGATGGCTGGACTGGCGGTCCCTTTTACGACCAGCAACGTCTCTCCGATCTGGCCTGCTTCGGGCGTCGCATTGGCATCTCTTCTGCTCTTCGGATGGCGATGTTGGCCAGCGATCGCCGCTGCGGCTTTCCTGGTCAACTATCTTTCGCCGCTCCCCGCCCTGGCGGCTCTGGGGTTGTCGGCGGGGAACACGGCCGCATCCCTGACAGGATACTTCCTGCTTTGCCGCATCCCGGGATTTGGGTCCTCCCTGTCCCGCCTGAGGGACATGCTGGGGGTCATCGTCTTCGCCGCGATCGTGAGTTCCACGATCAGTGCTTCCTTCGGGTACGCCGTGTTTGGCGCGTTAGGCGTCCGGCCGTGGGGATCACTGGGAGCGAGTTGGTTGATGTATTACCTGGGGGATGCGATGGGCATTCTTCTGACCGCTCCTCTGCTGCTGTCGATAAGGAACTTTGGGCTCAGACACTCGCCGCGGCGGATGGTAGAGCTGGCAGGCCTGCTGTTCCTGCTGGCCGCGACCTGCGTCTTCCTCTTCGATGAGCGCCTTCGGTTTGTGTCTACGAACCCGGTGCTAACGCTGGTAGTGTTTCCATTTGTGTTGTGGGCTGCAATTCGATTTGGCATTGCTGGAACAGCCCTGGCCAATTGTGTAATCGCAGCTTTGGCCGTTGTCGAAACCGCCCACGGCTTCGGTCCATTCTCAAAAGGTTTGCCATTCACTAATGCTCTTCTCTTGCAACTCTTTATTGCCGCCGTGGCAATTTCGGGACTGCTGCTAGCGGCGGTCATTGCGGAGCAGCGCGACACAGAGACAGCGCGAATACAAGTGGTTCGCGAGAAGGCTGCACGGGAAGCGACGCTGGAGAGTGAGAAGAGGTATCGCCTGATAGTAGAACTCGCCAGCGAGGGAATCTGGACGCTCGACGCAGAGTATCAGACAACCTTGGTGAACCTTCCGTTTGCGCGAATGCTCGGATACGAACCGGAAGCAATGTTGGGGAAGTCCCCAGAAGCACTCTGCCTAGACACGCTGCCTCGCCTCGATCGGCCATTCTACATGGAGGAGTTCCGTTTCCGCCGGAAGGACGGCGGCGTGTTGTGGGCGGATCTGTCGGCGACGAAGATTTCCGATGAGCAGGCGGGCACCCATGGAATTCTGGTAATGGTCACCGACCTTAACGAGCGTAAGCGAGCGGAAGAGCAGATACGCGAAAGTAGCACAGCGCTGCAGAACTCGCGAGCCAACATCTCCGCTCTGTTCGAAAGCGTTACGGATCTTATCTGGTCGATAGACAGGAAGGGATGCCTGCTTACCTTCAACACCGCTTTCGCAAACCACTTCCGCAGGAACTACGGCACGGAGGCCCGCCTCGGCGTTGCCTTCGAGGATTTACTTTCCGCAGAGCGCGCAGCAATCTGGCCATTCCTCTTCGAGCGCGCGATCACCTACGGGCCGTTCCTCGAGGAATACGTCGGATTCAACGGGATGATCTCCGAGTTGGCTCTCCACCCCATCCTGCGCGACGGTGAGGTGGTGGGTGTATCGGTGTTCAGTAAAGATATTACTGAACGCAAACTGGCGGAAGAGGAAATACGCAAGAGCAGGATGGAGTTGCAGGAGGTGCTGGACAACTCTCCGGCTCTGATCTACATGAAGGACCCGGGTGGACGGTACGTCTTTGTCAACCGTAGCTGGACTGAGCTATTCCACACCACCAGCGGCAGTGCCCAGGGCAAGACTGATTTTGAACTTTTTCCCGAAGAATCGGCACGCCAGTTCATTGCCAACGACGAGAGGGTAATGCAGAGTGTGGGGGCGCTTGAGTTTGAAGAAGAGTCGATGCTGGAAGATGGAGTGCATTCCTACCAGAGTATTAAGGTTGCGCTCAGGGACAGCGATGGACGGGCGTACGCCCTCTGCGGGATCTCCACGGATATTTCCGGGCGCAAGCGCGCAGAAGAAGCTCTGGGGCAGACGAACCGGGCTTTGAGGCTGTTGTCACAGTGCAACTCGGCAGTGGTTCATGCCACAGAGGAGCAGGCGCTCCTGGACGAAGTATGCCGCCTCGCCGTTGATCCCGCAGGATACCTTTCTGCCTGGGTGGGATACGCCGACAACGACGAAGCCCGAACTGTACGCCCGGCCGCGGTGGCTGGAAGCACGACGGACTTTCTGTCAGAGACTCATGTGAGCTGGGCGGACGATGAATACGGCCGGGGGAGCGTCGGTCCTGCGATCCGGTTGGGAAGGCCCGTGGTGGTAAACCGGATTCAAGACCACGAGACATTTGCGGCGTGGCACTCATGGATGATTCCACGGCACATCGAATCCGCCCTGGCGGTGCCTCTGCGCAACGGAGAGGCGGTTTTGGGAGTTTTCGTGATCTATGCGAAGGAGCCCGACGCGTTCGACTCGTCCGAAGTGGAATTAATCGCTGAGCTCGGGGAGAACCTCGCGCATGGCATCGCCGCACTGCGAGCGCGGAAGGGACTTGCCGAGGCCATGGCCGCGCTGGAGCGCTCGCGATTGGAACTCGAAGAGCGAGTGCGGGAACGAACGGCCGAGTTAGTGGAAGCAAAGGATGCCGCGGAATCCGCGGACCGCCTCAAATCAGCGTTTCTGGCGACGATGTCACACGAGTTGCGCACTCCGCTCAATTCCATCATCGGGTTTACAGGCATTGTCTTACAGGGCATGGCCGGCCCACTGAATCCCGAACAGACCAAACAGCTGGGAATCGTAAAGACCAGTGCGCGGCATTTGCTGGATCTGATTAATGACGTCCTCGACATTTCCAAGATTGAGGCAGGCCAATTGGAGATACAATGCGGGGACTTCTCGCTGCCGCAAGCGATCGAGAAAGCGTTGACGGCCATCTCATCTCTGGCTGACAAGAAAGGAATTGTGCTTCACAGCGAGATTGCTCCGGAAGTGGACAAGGTCTTCAGCGACCAGCGGCGTACCGAGCAAATTCTGCTCAACCTCATTGGCAATGCCGTGAAGTTTACAGACGCCGGAAGCGTGACCGTTCGCTGCTGGCGAGACGGCCGATGGCTGGTGACTGCCGTTGCCGATACCGGCATCGGCATTGCCCCCGAAGACCTGGTGAGTATCTTCGAGCCGTTTCGCCAAGCTGACACAGGCCTGGCGCGCAAGCGGGAAGGGACTGGATTGGGCCTCTCTATCTGCAAGCGGCTTGTGGACCACTTGGGAGGAAGCATCGCAGTGGAGAGCGCACCCGGAAAAGGCAGCACGTTCACCGTCAAACTACCGTTGGAATGGAACAAAAACCGTGCATAAGAAAGTTCTGGTCATTGAAGATAACGAACAGAATCTCTACCTGGTTCGCTTTCTGTTAGAGAACCGCGGCTTCACTGTTTACGAGGCCCGCGACGGCAGGCAAGGAATCGCTCTGGCCAGTGATCTGCGCCCGGACCTGATCCTGCTTGATATTCAGCTTCCGATGCTTGACGGATATGCAGTCGCCGAGGAGTTGCGCAAAGATCCGGCACTGAAGGAAATTCCTATCATTGCGGTAACGTCTTATGCCATGGTAGGAGACCGCGAGAGAGTTTTGGCCGCGGGCGCGAGCGGATATATCGAAAAGCCAATTGATCCCGGCACCTTTGTCGACCAGATTTGCGAGTTTCTTCCAGACTAGAACCGGCAGCTAGCCACTGGATGGAGAGGAGCACAATGGAACGGGTCTTGATCGTCGATGATAACAATGACAATTTGTACTATCTGCAAGCGTTGCTGGGTGCCAGTGGTTACACGGTGGAGACAGCTAAGAATGGTGCCGAGGCACTCGACCTGGCACTTGCCGCTCCTCCTGACCTGGTGATTTCTGACATCTTGATGCCCGTTATGGACGGGTTTACGTTATGCAAGCGCTGGCGCTCTCAAACACAATTATCTGCAATCCCCTTCGTGTTTTATACCGCGACCTATACAGATCCCAAAGACCGGGAGCTGGGCCTGAGCATCGGCGCCGATGAATTTCACACGAAGCCACTCGAACCCGAAGCGCTGCTGACAGTTGTGCGCCGCTTGTTGTTGCAAAAGAAGGCCGGCACACTTCCGGATCGCAGCTCCACTGCAAGCAGTGGCGACGTCTTTCTGCGCGAGTATAACGCGTCGTTGATTCGAAAATTGGAAGACAAGCTTGTGCAACTTGAGACCGCGAATCAGCAGCTCGCTGACACGAAGGAGTTCCTGCAGGCAGTGCTGGACAATAGCCCCTTGCCGATGATTGCCATGGATCAAAATGGCAGGGTCACTCTTTCGAACCAAGCGTTTTGCGCGATTTTTGGCTATTCAGAAACAGAGATCGCCGGCAAGAGCTGTCCGGAGACCATTACCCCTCCCGCTTTTGAAGACGAATGCTCGTTTCTGTTGAGGCAGTTATCCAGCGAAAACAAGAGCCCCTATAGTACCCAGCGCCGACGCAAGGACGGCACCCTGCTTGATACGGAGATATTCCTGTGCCCATTCGGGGTACGTGGCGCGTTTTGGGGAACGCTGGCAATCTATCGGGATGTCACACAGCAGAAAAAGCTGGAGGAACAACTCCGCCAAGCTCAGAAGTTGGAGGCCATAGGGCAGCTTGCTGCGGGCGTGGCGCACGACTTTAACAATCTGTTGGCGATCATCGTTGGCTACAGCGAACTAATCCGGGAAGGTGTGGAGCCGCAAGATCGGCTTTTCCGGCATGCCGAGCAGATTCGCCAGGCATGCTCACGGGCAGCGAGTTTGACCGGGCAGTTGCTTGCCTTCGGCCGTCGCCAGATTCTGCTTCCGACCGTTATGAACCTGAAAGTCTTCCTGGAGGAAATGACGAAGACTCTCCGCCGGTTGATTAGGGAAGACATTGAACTGGTGGTCAATGTTGAAAAGGAAAACTGCGAGATTCTCGGAGACCGAGTTCAGATCGAGCAGGTAGTGCTTAACTTGGCCACCAACGCTTGCCATGCGATGCCGAGTGGTGGACGGCTTACGCTTGACCTGTCGCACGTGAAATTGGACGATGATCAGGCCCGCAAACATGGCTCGCTACGGCCGATCGAGTACGTCAAGCTGACCGTCACCGATACAGGAGTGGGCATGGACGAAGCAACGATGACACGGATTTTCGAGCCCTTCTTCACCACCAAGCCTGTCGGAGAAGGTACGGGTCTCGGTTTGGCCAGTGTTCACGGGATAGTGGAGCAGAGTGGGGGGGCAATCCTCGTCTCCAGCCAACCCGGAGCAGGAACGTCGTTTGAGATATACCTCCCTCGAGTCCATGCAGTTGCAGACAATTCGGCACAAACATCCGAACTCCGGCCGCTAAGCGGTTCTGAGGCGATCCTTGTCGCAGAGGATGACCAATCGTTGTGCGCCCTTCTCTGCGAGATGCTCGTCAACCTCGGGTACAGGGCATTGCCCACAGCTTCCTCCAACGATGCTCTCCGCATTCTACAAGACACCCGCGAACCGGTCGACTTGCTCATTACCGATTTGATCATGCCGCATATAAATGGATGCGAGTTGTCGGAATTGGCACGGTCCGCACGTCCGGAATTGCGCGTCTTGTATATTTCGGGCTACGGCACAGATCTGGTTCAAAAGAAGGGCGTCCCAGGGCACCACGGGGAGTTTTTACCGAAGCCCTTTTCGCGGATGCAGCTGGCTGCCGCGATTCGCAAGCTCTTAGATGCATAAGAAAGCGCATGGTGAGGGCCAGTTGCGGCGGCGTCACGGATGCTTCTTAGCCTGTCAGCTTGGTAATGGGCTCGTGGCGAAGAGCTCCGCGAGGTGGAGAATGCCGGACCGCCCCTAGTTGGAGACGGTCCGAAGAACAGCCATGCTGCGCTCATCGGTGGCGATGATGCGATAAAACTTTTTAAGCTCTGCGGCGCGGCTGGCAGGTACGCTCAGTTCCTTGATCTCGAAAGTGCGGGTGTAGTGAATCTGATTTCCACGTGCCTCGGATTTTGAATGGTAGCTGGCAAAACTGAAATCCACGTCCACGGGGGCTGGCAGGTCATCGACCACGTACCCGGGAGGGATGGTGATGTCGAAGGTGTCGGTATCGCGGGCAGGGCCGGGGAACTCGACAGGAAAGACACGGGGCTCTTTGGTCTCCAGAAGTGAAGTGCTCTTGGAGCCCAGCACGCGGGGTCGCACGGCCAGGAGATCGCCGACGTGCTTTACGTAATTCTCGGCGGTGAAAGAGTATCGATAGCCGAAGGGCTGATCATACTGCAGAGCGTTGACCACCTGGGCCTTGAGAATTTTGAATGTAGAAAGAGAGTTCGCCAGAACGGATTCGATCGGTTTGATTCTGTCATCGTTTTTGGTGGCCGAGCGAAGGCGGTAGCGCGACTCCGCCGCGCGGTCACCAACGCGGAGTTCTTCGACTTGTCCGTCCAAGGTGCCGGATGCGGTGAGGGTGAAGGTGGCAGTGAGCTGGACGGTGTTGCTCGAACTAAGCAATTGGGGCAGGACAACGATCTCTCCGCCCTCGGGGCCGACGAGCAAACCTGTGTTGTCCTGGAGGTAGCCACCGATCTCGCCGAATGGAATGATCTCGTTTGTAGGGTCGAAGAAAAGGATACGCCCGAAACGGATATGCTGTACGACTCCGGTGAGCGAAGGGCTTGAAACTCCCTGTGGCAGGCGGATGGCCAGGATGACGTGATTGAAACTGCTGGCGTGGGCCGGCATCTGCGGAGTGACCGAACCACGCTCGGAGTTGATGATCACGTAGTAGGACTCCACGCCGATTTCGTGCAGCATGGAAGACATGAGGGTTGCTTTGTCTTTGCAGTCGCCATAACGGTGGGTAAAGATATCTGAAGCGGGATGGGGCTGTAATCCTCCGATGCCGAGATTGATGGCGACGTAGCGGACCTCACGCTGGACGAAGGTCGCGATGGCCTTCATTTTATCCAGCGGTGCGGGAATGGAAGCCGTAAGTTCGGCGACCTTCTGCTTGATGGCGGGAGAGGCGTCACGACGTCCACTGGTGAGATTGAGATACCAGTCGCCCATCTCCTTCCAGTTGGAATACGAGCTAGTGGCATGACCGCCGGGAGGAATGAAGGAGACAATCATGTGGCCTGCGACGCCGGCGAAGGGTGGCATTTCATCCTCGGCGCGGACACCCTTGACGTCTTGCACGGTCCAGGTCTGCTCGAAGGGATTGGCCTGGACAGGCTTGAGCTCGGAATGGTTGATCCACGAAGCCTTGTACTGCCAGCCGGAAGGTAGTATGAAGGTATAGCGCCTTTCGCGGGCAGGACTTCCCTGCTCCACATACCATGAATCCTCGAGCACCAGAGGCTGCGTCTCCATTTCATACTCATAACCGATGATGTTGCCCGGTTCGGCGGCGGGAACTCTCATGGCTTTGTACCTCACGTCGCTGATCAATTCACTGCCATCAATTTTGGGCAGGGCGACCTCAACGGAATCCTTTTCCTTAACCTCGTAATCCTTTCCGGAGGCGGGGATGCACCATGCGTGGATACTGGTGATCTTGCCCTGTGCATTGAAAGAAAATCCGACTATGCCAGCATCGTCGAAGTGGCGCAGAATTTTGTATGCTTCGCGCACATGGATGGTGATTTTGTCAGCGGAGAAAACATTGACCGTTCTCTCCGAGTAGAGGACGGCCGTGTTGTCCTTTTCGTCGTGCGGCGGCAGCGGCGCGTTAACCAGGTTGTGCATCCAAGCGGGAGCTTCGTCGTGGGCGCGCGCCGATGGAACCAGCGCGAAGACGCAAACCAACAACGTCAGAAAACCTATTAACTTTTGCCGCTTAACGGGAAGCGGTTGCGGTGCCGGGCAGTAAGACAATCTGTTGCTCATCGCTTGTCCTTATCGATCGGTAGAAGCTCTGCAGCGCAGCATAGTATTTGGAGTCCAATAGAAGAATGTCTGTGCTGAACTTGCGCGAGATATGAAGGATTCCCTTGTTGTTTTCCACTCTTGTGGAGTAGGCAATGATCTTTGAATCCTGACTTTCGGCGGGCGGCAGGCTGGAGACGCGCCATCCCTCCGGAAGTTGAATGGAAATATCGTCAAGCTTGGTGCTGGGGTATCGGAAGTAGAGGGGATGTACGCGGTTTGCGTGATCAAAGACGCGCTTTTCCGGAGAGCTGAAGAGGCCGGTGGGGAACATTGCGCGACGGCCGGATGATTCCACCCATCCGGGGACTTTGAGGATAAATTCGGCGACCAGCGGAGCGGTAGGGGTGCGCCAATCCGGCTTGTTGACGAGTTCGACTTCAATTCCAGAGGGGACAAATTCACGAACCTCATCCTCCAGAAGCTTCTTGCGGGCGGTGTCATCGTCGTTGCGCCTTTCCACCCGCCGGCTGGAAGCCGCCAAACCCGTGTAGGTAATTGTGAGATTGCCTTCGAGCGAGCCGGTATCGGCAATGAGCTTCAGGTTCGCCTTGCGCACGATCTGCGAGACACCGCTATCGGGGAGTGGTGTCTGGATCCACTGCCCGCCATCCTTATCCAGGCGCAGGCCCTGCACCCCGGTCTCGAACCATGGCAACAGGCCATAAGGAATGAAAGCGGCTCCGGGATCGCAGTAATCATCTTTGTTCTTGAAGTGAATTAGGACGACATTGGCATCGAGCATTTTCTCGTCGTGAACGTTGGGATTGAAGAAGTAGTTGGAACGATCCGAGACCCATACGCCGTAGGCTTCCAACCCGGCGGCTCTGGCAAGGGCTAGATAGAGCCAGGTGAGCTGCACGCCGCCGCCATAGCCGCGATGCCATAAATCCTCAACGTTGTTAATCGGCTTTTCGTTGTCGCGCTTCTTCTCCTCTTCGGTCCTATACACCTCGTACGAAGTGTTGCGAAGTTGCTGCACGCGGGCATAAATCTTCTGGGCCTTTACTTCGGGAGAGTCGTCGGGAGAAACAATCTGGGAGACGGCTTGCACCATGCCTGACGCGTGCTTGCCTGCAAAGTTCTCAAGCTGGCTGTTACGGTCTTTGCCGACGCGCTTCCAAAACTTGACAGTGTCACTCTCCACCACCGGATCATTGGTGTAGGTGAAGACCACGCGCGCCTTGAGTTCGGTCGCAGGAGGCATGAAGTCTTCGGTCTCAAAGGCCGGCACGTTGCTGACTTCCATGCGAACGATATGATCGGGTCCTTCCTTGGGCCCCTCGGCAAGCCCAACCCAGTTCCAGAGTAACCGGAACTGGGGGTAGTAACTGGAATAGGGCTTGAGTGTGAACTTGGCGTGCTTGGTGAAGAGCTCATTGCTCACTTCCCATTGGGAGCCATATACGAAGCCGTCAGCGTAATCGATGGTGTAGAAGTACTCGATGATGCTGCCGGCCTGCACGTCAGTGAGGGTAAAGGTTTTGGCGAGATACCGGACGTCCTTGGCCTTGACGATCGTCTTCTCGAAGGCATTTCCGGTGAACTCGACGATTGTACCGTCGGGCCGAATGGTGCGCGCCCTGAGATGCGTGATTTGCTGATTTTCTTTGAAGAAAGGAATCTCGATGTCGGCGTACTTCCGCCCTTCTTCCTTCAGTATCTTGATGCGGAAATAGTTCTCCTCATGGGGAATGCGTCCGTCGTCACGGTCCACCTGGCGATAAAGGATGATGGCGAGGGCGCCAGGGGCTTGCAGCTCGTTGGTCAACTTCAGTTCGTCGGCCGCTACTGGCTGGAATCCGATAGCGCCGGCGGGCTGCGGAGAAAGCAGAAGCGTTAGCAGGATGATCGACACTGAGAATGCGAGGTATGTATGAAAACGAAGACGCGCCATAACGCAGCTCTCCTATAAAACTCACGACAAGCGAGATTCAATGTGGTGTAGGCGATAAGAGCAGACACCAACATCGTTGGCTGCACCGGTAGCGGGGGAGAAAATACCGGCGGAATTGAATTGAGAATCCTAAGTATCTTAACGAAAACAGAAGAATCCGCAAGGCAAAGTTGAATCAGATGAGCGGCGAGTGGAGATTGCTCGAAGAAAAGCGAGGTTATATTGGCGCTTGTAATTACAGTCATTCCGCGATCGTATAGGTGTGGAGGCGGCGGCCCCGGCGACGCTTAGTGTTCCAAAAACACATGGTTAGAGACGGGCGAAAGCGCTGTTTTCGATCCTTTGTCATCTGCAATTTAGCTACGGCTGACGTAGATCTTTTTGGAATGTAGGGTGAAAATAGCAGATCCGGCCAACTTACGGCAGCGACGAAACTTGAAAACCTCCACGAGGTAGGTTCGCCAACGTACCGAAAAGTTCTGCGGCGGCGCATTGTGACGAATGATATCGGAACACACTTCTCTGCATTAGTCCTCATGGCAACTCGAAGATGGGCGATATGCCTGCCGGATTCTTCACCGTCACCTTGGCTGGCAGTGAGTTGTAGTCCGATGCCGTGATCGCCGCCGAAATCTGCCACGGGCTCACGTAGGTCGTTGTTAAGCTCGCGCCATTCCACTCGACCGTCGAGCTCGTAGCAAAATCAGTGCCGGTTAAGGTCAACACGTGACTGCCGCTGCTGCCAGCTGCCACGGCGATCGAGCCGCCGGAGATCGCCGCCACTGGCGTCGCGCTCATCACTACAAATGGGAGCGCCGAAGACGTCCCTGGATTCGGCGCAGGATTCGCGACCGTCACCCGGTTTGTTGCCTCCTTGGCAATGTCCGCTGCGCTGATCGCCGCTGTCAACTCGGTGCTGCTGACGTAAGTGGTCTTCCGCAGCGCACCATTCCACAACACCATCGACCTGGCAGCGAAGTTCGCGCCATTCACCGTCAGCGTGAAACCCGCGCCACCGGCCGTCGCGCCACTGGAAGACAGCGAACCCAACAGCGGCCCCGAAATCGCATAGTAGGCGGTCGCCAACGGAGACTCCGAGCCAGCCGCCACCGCGATGGCTTCCAGAGTCTCACTCGAGCGGACCGTGATGGGCCCGCTGTATATGGTCGATGAGGTTGTCGGGGTTTGGTTGATGGCGTAGTAGATCGTTGCCCCGGCGGTCGCGTCCGTGATCGTCACGCTTTGTTCGGAATAATAGGTCCCCGCGGGAGGGTTAAACACCGGCAATGCCACGCCCGCGGCCAGCCCGACTGTGGCTGAGACGCTGGGGGCATAGCTGTTGCTCCCGGAATAGCTCGCCTCAACCAGGTGCGTGCCTGAACCCGCAGGCGAAATACCGCTCACCGTCGCTACGGAAGCCTGCTCGTCCGCCAGCAGCACGGTCAGAGTGCTGTTGCCGGAACCATTAGCGTTGCCAAAGTCAGCCACTGCCACGTCCACCTTGCCGTCGCCATTAAAGTCTCCCATCGTCAGCGCGTCAGGATTTGCGCCCGCTGCCGGGCTTGCCGAAACCGTAAACGTTCCGTTCCCGTTGCCCTGCAGGATTGTCACTGTGCTGGTGGAAAGGTTCGCCACGGCCAGATCGAGGATGCCGTTCCCGTTGAAGTCCCCTTCCACAATGTAGGCGGGACCGGAAAGCGTTGCCGGGCTGGTTGTCGTCGCCGTAAAGGTTCCGTTTCCTGTGCCCAGCAGAATCGTCAACGAGCTGTCGTCGTAGTTTGGCACGGCCAGGTCCGGGATGCCGTCGCCATTGAAGTCTCCGACCACAATGGCCGCCGGTCCCTTGCCTGTCGCCGGGCTCGCCGCCGCCTTGAATGTCCCATCCCCGTTGCCCAGCAAAATTGTCAATGAACTGTCGCCGGAGTTTGCCACAGCCAGGTCCGCCTTGCCATCTCGGTTGAAGTCTCCCACCGCAACGAAATAAGGCAAGCTTCCCGTTGCTGGGCTCACAGCGGTTGCCGTAAACGTTCCATCTCCCTTGCCCAGGAGGATCGTCAAGGTGTTGCTGTTATAGTTCGCCACGGCCAGGTCCGGAATGCCGTCACCGTTGAAGTCCCCTACTGCCACGCACTGAGGGTAAATGCCCGTTGCCGGGTTTGCCTTCTGTGTAAATGTTCCATCCCCATTCCCCAGCCAAATCGTTACTGAGCCGGGAGTGGGGCCGTTGCCGGTGTAGCCTTCGGTGGCTACCGCCAGGTCCGGAATGCCGTCGCTGTTGAAGTCTCCCACCGCAATGAAATTGGAAAGGTTGGGCTGATTCACCGAGATTGGCGCCGTCGTAAATGTTCCGTCCCCATTGCCCAGCAGGATCGTCACCTCTTCGGAGTTACCGTAGCCAATGGCAATGTCCGGAATGCCGTCAGCATTAAAATCCCCAGTCGCCATGGTGACGGGACTTCTGCCGGTTAGAGGGCTCTGGAAGTCCACCCAGGCCTTGCCTGACGCGCCCACCACCAGTGCCGCGGACCCTAGTAGCGCGTTGCCATCGCTCGTATCCAGGAATGACACTGTCCCGGTCGGCGCGGTTGCTCCTCCGGTGCCTGCCACGGTCGCGGTCAATGTGTAATCACCCACGCTGCCGCCCTGCACGAGTGCCGTTCCCGTCGGAAACTTTCTCACCGCGGTCACGGTCAGCGCCACCGCGCTGGAGGTGCTCGCCACGGTGCTGGTGGTACCCAGGAAAACCGCCTTATAGCTGTGGCTTCCAAGCCCCGGACGCAGCTTCAGCACCGCTGTCCCTGCGCTCGTCAATTGCTCCGTCCCTAGCAGATGGATGTCGGTGCAATGCGTCGCCTTGGCGTCGCAGAAGTTGACTTGCCCGGTCGTCACTACCGCGCCGTAGTTTCCCACGGTCGCAGTGAGCGTGACTTCGGTGCCCAGAACGACCGAGGTCACCAGGTTGCCACCCGCCGTTACCGCGAGCGTCGTACCAGTCGGCGGCGGCTCGCTGAAAAGCATGGCCGCAGCGGAGACGCTCGAACTGTAGTTGCTGTCTCCGGGATAACTTGCCTCAACCAGGTGCGGCCCAGCGCCCACCGGCGAAATCCCACTTGCCGTCGCGGTCGCCGTCTGGGTCAAGTTCGCCAGCAGAATCGCCACCGTGTTGATGCCAGTGGTGACCGCAAGGCCTGGAACGCCGTCCCGGTTGAACTCTCCTACCGCCACCGCATTAGGAGCGCCGCTAACCGCCGGGCTGGCTGCTGCCGTAAACGTTCCGTTTCCCTTGCCCAGCAGGATGGTCACCGATTCGCCGTAAACGCTCGGTATGGCCAGGTCCGGAATGCCGTCTCCGTTAAAGTCCCCCACTGCCACTCCCGAAGGACGGCTGCCGGTCGCCGGAGTGGACGCCACGGTGAACGTTCCCTGACCCGTTCCCAAGAGAATCGTCACCGTGTTGGAGTTCTGATTGACCACGGCAAGGTCCGCTTTCCCGTCGCCGTTGAAGTCCCCAACCGCCATGGAGTAAGGGTAGCTTCCTGTTGCCGGGCTTACCGCCGCCGCCCTAAAAGTTCCGTCGCCGTTGCCCAGCAGAATGGTCACCGTGTTGTCGTTGGAGTTCGCTACCGCCAAATCCGCCTTGCCGTCGCCGTTGAAGTCGCCTACGGCGATGGCGGAGGGGTAATGTCCTGTCGCCGGGCTGGCCGCTGCCGCCGTAAATGTACCGTCGCCCTTGCCCAACAGAATGGTCACCGAACCGATGGAGTTGCAAGTTGGGTCGCCGCCGCAGCCATTCGCCACCGCCAGATCCGGAATCCCGTCCCCGTTGAAGTCTCCCACCGCCAGGGAATAGGGGTAGCTGCCGACCGCCGGGCTGGCCGCTGCCGTAAACGTTCCGTTCCCGTTTCCCAGCAGAATTGTCACCGAGCCAATGTCGTCGGCGTTCACCACGGCCAGGTCCGGTATGCCGTCCCCATTGAAATCCGCGACGACCACCGCAAAGGGATCACTGCCTGTCTTCGGGGTTGCCACTTCCCTGAACGTTCCATCCCCGTTGCCCAGCAGGATGGTCACAATGCCGCCAAGCTCGTCCGCTGCGGCCAGGTCGGGAATGCCGTCTCCGTTGAAGTCTCCGACCGCGACGGCGACGGGGAAGTTGCCCCCCGCCGGGGACTGCGGGTTCAGCCAGCTCAGAGCCGATGTGCCATTGCCCAGGGTCGCCGTTCCCAGCACCGCGTTTTCATGGTTGCTGTCCAGGAACGACACCATTCCGGTCGGCCAGGACAGCCCGACTTCATAAACCGATCCATCCACCGTCGCCGTCAGCGTGTAATTGCCCGGCAGTCCCGTCTGCGTAATCGTCGTCGCGGTCGCATACTTGCCGGTCACGGTCAGCGCCAACGTGCTGGAGGAACTGGCCGCGTGGCTGGCAGTTTCCAGGAAGACTGCCTTGTAGCGGTGGCTTCCCATCTTCGGAACGAATTTCAGCACCGCCGTTCCCGCACTCGTCAACTGCTGGGTTCCCAGCAGATGGATGTCCGTGCAGTATTCCGCGCTGGCGTCGCAGAAGTTCGCCTGCCCGGTCGTCACTGCGGCGCCGCCACTCTGCACGGCCGCGGTCAGCGTTACCGCGCTTCCCGGTTGTACCGTCGTCACCGGGGCGCCCCCCGAAGTCAGCGTCAGGGTTGTGGTGGTTGCCGGCGGCGGCCCCATTAGCCCGATGGTGCCGGAGACGCTCGGTCTGTAGCTGTCGTCTCCGGGATAACTTGCCGCAACCTCGTGCAGACCAGGACCCACGGGCGAAACGTTGGCCGCCGTCGCGGCCGCCGTCTGCGGCTCGGTCAGCGATATGCTAACCGCATTGGCTCCGTAGTCCACCACGGCCAGATCCGAAACTCCGTACCCCTCAAAGTCTCCGGTTGCCAGAAAATAGGGCTCGGCTCCTGTCGCTGGACTGGCGCCGGCTACCGTAAAAGTTCCGTCCCCGTTGCCCAGCAAAATGATTACCGTGGTGTCTTCGCTGATCACCGCCAGGTCCAGGTGACCGTCCCCGTTAAAGTCGCCCACCGCCATGGCGCGTGGGCCGTTGATTGCCGCCGCAGTCACCTCCGTCTGAAAGGTTCCGTTTCCGTTTCCCAGCATGATCGTTACCGCGTTGCCGCCGCCCGCCGCCGCAGCCAAATCCACCTTCCCGTCGCCGTTGAAGTCTCCCACGACCACGCCCACTGGATAGGGGCCCGCCCACACTGCTTCCTGTTCGGTAAACGTTCCGTCGCCGTTGCCCCGGAAAATTGTCACGGCACCGTCGCCAGGAACCGCGTAGTCAGGACTGGCCACAGCCAGGTCCGGAATGCCGTCGCCGTTGAAGTCTGCCACGGCTATGGAATCCGAATAGCCGTCTATCGCCGGGCTCGTGGCGGTCGCGGTAAAGCCCCCCTTCCCGTCGCCCAGCAGAATCGTCAAAGCGCCGGGGGTCGTGCAGTAGGCGCTTATGCTGCAAGCATCCACCACGGCCAGGTCCATATTGCCGTCGCCATTGAAGTCCCCTGCCACGATGGGACCCGGACTGCCCCCCGTCGCTGGGGTTGCCGCTGTGGCCGTAAACGTTCCGTCGCCGTTGCCCAGCAGAATCGTCACCGTGTTGTCGCAGTCGTTGGTCACGGCCAGGTCCGCATTGCCGTCCCCGTTAAAGTCACCTACGGCGATGCCTTCCGGACAGTTGCCGGTCTTTGGACTTGTCGCCGTGGCCGTGAAGGTTCCATCTCCCTTGCCCAGCAGAATTGTTACCGTGCCCCCCGAGTTGCAGTTTGGGTCAGAGCCGCAGACGTTCGTTATGGCCAGATCCGGGATGCCGTCGCCGTTGAAATCTCCCACTGCCACCGACTCGGGACGGTTGCCCACCGGCGCAGTCTGTGAGTTCACCCAGCTCAGTCCTGCTGTGACGGTACTCAGTGTTGCCGTTCCCAGCACCTGGTTGCCATTGCTCGTATCCAGGAATGCCACGCTTCCGCTCGGCGAACCACTCCTTGCCGTGCCTGCAAAACCCGCGACCGAAGCCGTTAGCCAGTAATTGCCTACGTTACCCCGCTCTGCGATCGTCGTCGCGGTGGCATACTTGCCGGTCACAGCAAGCGCCGACGCCGAGGAGGAACTGGCCGCGGCGCTGGTAGTGCCCAGAAACACTGCCTTGTAGCTGTGGCCTCCGATGCCCGGACGGAACTTCAGCACCGCCGTCCCCGCCTTTGTCAGCTGCGCCGTGCCCAGCAGTTTGATATCCGTGCAGTATGTCGCCGAGGCATCGCAGAAATTCACCGTGCCCAGCGTCACCGGCGTGCTGCCAGCGGTGACCTTTGCCATCAGCGTCACCACCGCACCTGATGCGACCGTGGTCACCGCGCTGCCCCGGCTCGTCACCGCCAGTGTCGTCGCAGTGCTGGCGGCGGCAACGGCGCGAGCACCGCCAGCGAATGCCAGAAGGTACAGCGCCAAGCCAGCCGTGAACCTGCCGCTCCTTACAGCCCCGCGCGCGAGACCAGCCAATGACAATAGGGATGGAAAACAGTGCGAAGTCCGAGACATATGCAACCTCCGGAGAGAGGCGAAGGAACGTCGGGCGCCGTAGACGCACTTAGACTGCAATGAACGGATGGAAATGCCGGTTCGAATGATACACCACATTTCCATACGCGCACGGTACCTGCGGATCTCGGAACCGGCAATTCCTCGACCGTGAAGCTCTAGCTGGGAGACTCAAAAAAGCTGAGTGGGAATATCCTCGATCCCGCTCGGCAGCACCAGTCGCCGCCAGAGCGCCAATGCCCGGCCAGGGTTATTGCAAGTTCTTTCAATATTGAAGCGGTGTTTTCTTGACGGTATGATGCGGGGCGCTGGACGAACGGTCCCGCATCTTCAATATATTGTGTGTCTATCGATCCGATCGAATCTCTCGACGGACGAGAGAATCGGTGCAAATGCCATTTCCGGAGGTAGGAAGAACGACGGAGACAAAGTTCGCCTCCTTCGTTCTGAAGCAGGAGAAGCCAGCGGTTTGAACCCGGAGCAATTTGGCATCCTTCCGCTGGTTGAGTATGGGAATTGCGAAACGGGTAGCAACTGTCCATTGGTTTCAAGAACGAAAGGGAAATTGTCGTTGAGTCGTGACTTACAGGGCCTCAGTTGTCGAACTTGAAAAGATGCCGCGCGGACAAACTCGGAATTGCCGTTGGCTCTCATCGGGTGACATGGATCCAAGCCAAACCAAGAGAGGAATTGTTGTTCACGAGGAGCGCGAGCCTCTAGGAAGGTATACATAATGAAGAACAAGTACATCATCGGCGTTGACGCCGGTACCATGGGCGCTCGTTCTGTTATCTTCGATATCCAAGGCAAGGAAATGGGCAGTGCCTACCATGAAACCCCAACCACTTATCCAAGACCGGGCTGGGTTGAGCAGAAAGCCGAAGACATCATCGAGCTGGCGTTCCAATCTACACGGGAAGCGATCAAGAAGAGCGGAATCGATCCCATAGACATTGCCGGAATCAGCTTCACCAACATGCGTTCCACGTTTGTGCCGGTTGATAAGGATGGCAAATTCCTTTCACACGTCTTTATGTGGCAGGATCTGCGGGGAACCGAGATGTTTCCCTGGATGCGCGAGAGACTAGCCGCCAATGGCATGACCGAGATGGATCTGTACAATCTCTCGGGCTTTCCGATTGGGCCCACCTGGCCGTCGAGCAAGGTGTACTGGTTCAAGAAGCATTATCCCGAACTCTACGATAAGACCTACAAGTTCATCATGCCGCAAGCCCTGCTATCCAAAGCCTATGGCGCCGACGACTATTGTGAAGATCTCGACGACGCAGGCTGGTGGCAGATTACCAACGCCGACACCTTCGAATACGATCCCAAGCTGGCGAAGATATTCGAAGTAGACATTGCGAAGTACCCGAAGAATTACCGGCCAGGGACACCCGTAGGCAAAGTGCCCGCTGACGTTGCCGCCAAGACCGGTCTGCCGGTTGGCACCCCGGTGGTTGTTGGCAGCGGCGACCAGCAATGCGGCGCGATCGGCCTGGGGAACGCCAAGGACGGAATGGCGTCGGTCTGCCTGGGAACGGCTGGATTGTGCATTGGCTGCTCTTCCAAGCCGATTCGCCATCCGGGAGGCACGATGTACGTGTTAGGTCATCCCGGGCCCGGTCACTGGCAGATGGAAGGTCAATCCAACGCGGCGGCGAGCAGCTTCCGCTGGCTCCGCAACACCCTGTGCCAGACGGAGATGGCGACGGCGGAGATGACTGGACTGGAAGTTTACGACCTGCTGACCCGCGAGGCCGCGCAGTCGCCTCCAGGAGCGCACGGAACGATCTATCTTCCCTTTTTGTCTGGGGCCAATAGTCCCTATTACGATCCCTTTGCCCGGGCTATCGTACTCGGCATGACCTTCGCTCACAAGAAGAGCGATATAGTCAGGGGCGCGATGGAAGGCATCTGCTATGAGATGAGAGACATGCTGGAATCTCTAGAGGAAGCTTCCTTCAAGCCGTTTGAGGTATACCGGATTACCGGAGGCGCGGCCCGCTCCTCGGTGTGGAACCAGATTCAGGCGGACGTCTACGGCAAGCCCGTGGAGACCGTGAAGTGCAACGAAGCTACGGCCCTGGGCGCTGCCATGCTGGGCGCGGTGGGCGTGGGTATCTACAAGGATATCTATGAAGCCATCGGCAACATGGTCCACCTGGATAACCGCTGGGAGCCTATCCCGAAGAACGTGGCTGTGTACAACGAATTGTTCAGCATTTACCGGAACACCTACAAGGCTCTGAAGGATAACGTCTTCCCGGCTATCTCCAAATTCCAAGGGGTGGTTGAAGGGGAAGGCGCGAAGCTAGAGGAAGCCGAACTCAAAAAGGCGGAGGAAGTGCTGGTCTGAGCTGTCCACGCCTTGGCGTAACGCCAGAAGTAAATTTGGGGCTGCTCCACGGAGCAGCCCCAAATTGTGATGCTTTTTATGTCTAGTGCCAGGTCCGGCATAGCGGCTGCAAGGCCTGGCAGGCTATGGGTTTGCCCGCCAGGCATCTTTACCATAGAGAGGAATCTGCTCCCTCCCGGAAGTGAAACACTAGGTCCTCAGGTCGAAGATACCGCTTTTAGTTTCCGAATAGACTCCCCAGAGTTTGAGCGCTACGCCGAGTTCCGGGTGCTCCTTGGCGGCATCGACCAGAGACTGGCCGGCCATCACGGCAGAGATCCCCTGGCGGAACGCGCGGGCTCCCGCAGCCGGTCCCATCGGGTGTCCATGAATGGCGCCGCCGGCCGCGATCATGATGTCTTTGCCGAACTTGCCAATGAGGTCCTCGATATGTCCCTGGGTAGTTCCTCCGCCGGGCATGGGGAAGATGGGGCTGATGCCCTGCAGGGGGCAGAGCATCTGGTAACCGGCAGTCACGAAGGTGTCCATCATCATGGGGAACTTGCCATAAGGACTGAGGCTGATGATCATGTCAAGACCTGCCAGGCGGGGCAGTTTGGCGCCGATCAGGGAGGCGCTCACGCCGGACCAGTCCGATTCATACATTGCGCCCGCAAAATCCGAGTGGCCAAGGATTGGCACATTGATGGTGGGATCCTCGGTGATCATCTGGGTGGTATCAAGTCCGCAGGTGCAATAGTTGAGCATCAGGCCGTTGGCGCCGGCTTCAAGGGCGCGATATGCGTTGTCACGCATCTTGTCTGCCCGGCCGGTGATGTTAAAGCAGTAGATCGTCTTCTCGCCCTTTTTGTCGTCGGCGCGTTTGATTGCTTCCATGACCGCCTTGACGCGGTCGACTAGACGGCAATGCGGGGGATCGGAAATTAATTCGTCGTCCTTGATAACGTCGACGCCGCCGATGGCGGCTTCATAGGCCAGTTTCGCGGTAGTCGCAGCATCGAGCCCCGTGCAGGGTTTGATCATGTTGTTGAGCAGGGGCCGGTCCTGCACTCCGAGCAGGTCGCGAATTCCCTGGACGCCGAACTTGGGCCCCGGGAACTGGGCGAGGAATGAGCTGGGAAATTCCAGATCGACCAGCTTGACCTTGCCGGAACTGGAAATGTTGCCAATGACGCTGCTCAACATCAGGGAGAACTGGGCCCCGAAATTTGCCCAGGGATAGGCGATCCGGGCAATAAACTGGCGTTCGGTGACACCCTCGGGAATGCCGATCTGATAGGCCGGCGTCTCGTAAACACCGACGACTCTTCCGATGCAAAGTTCCCGGACTTCGGGAGTCTCGCCGGGCACCTTCAGCCAGGTTCCGGTGGTCTGCTCGACCGCCAGAGCAGCGGCGAACTTCGGTAGGCTGGTGCCGGGTTTTACCGCACAATAGTACGTAGCGATGACAAATCTCTCTTTGTCAAGTTCCTCGGGAAATTGGATAATGATCGGATCAACAAACATTATGGATTCCTCCTGGCACCGGACCATGAGTCCGTGACCCAATGATCGTACAATCAGTAATATGCAGCTTCAATATTGAAAGAACTTGCAATAATGGGCGCCATGAATATTGTTGTTTTGCCCGCCGGTAGCGAGCTCGCCAGAAAGGCGCTGGAAAGCCGGTGGGCCGGCTGGAATTCGCGTCCACGGTGCGGGGAAAGTCGCGGATCGCAAAAGGGTTCGTCCTATAATCCGAGAGGTTGAAGTGGGCAAGACAACAGGAGCGGGACCGGCATGAAGAGCGAGGTTTATGCGCCCTCGGATTGGGTGGTGTGCAAAGCCGCCGAGCTTTTTTATGTGGCGGGGAAGTCGCATCGCCAGATTGCGGCCGAATTGCACGTATCCGAATCAACCGTTTCCCGGTTGTTCAAGCGGGCAAGGGATGAGCATATCGTCCAGTTCGTCATCCAGGAACCCTATTTGGGTTGTCTTACGCTGGGAACGACGCTGCAGAAAAAATACGGGTTAAGCGATGTGGTGGTGGTTCCCCAGCCTGAGGACGATGGCCACGGCAACCATGGAGAACTGGTGAAGCAGATGGTGGCCCGGGAGGGTTCCCGCTATTTGCAGCGGATTATCAAGCCGACCGACGTCCTGGGAATTGCCTGGGGCGGCACGATGTACTATTTGATCAACTATTTGAACCCCTGCCAGCGCAGCGCAAACATGTTTGTGACCCTGCACGGCAGCCTCTCGTGTTGCGACTATGAATTGGATGTGCGCAACCTGGTGCATCGTATGTCCATGGCGCTGGGCAGTTCCCATGCATCCATCCTGCCGGAAGGACTGCAGGAAAGCCGCGCCAAGGTTGCGGCCCTCAAAGTGGAAGAGAAAAAGACATTTTCGCTGTTTGAGCGGGTCACCATTTCGCTCAGCGGCATTGGTTCTTTTTATCCCGAAGCGACCTCTCCTTTGTCTCGCCTGCGCTACCTGAAGCCGGAGGAATTTGAACTGCTGCGCAAGCAGGGAGTGTATTGCGACTTGATGCTCAGGTTTCTGAATGAAAAGGGCGAAGAGTGCGATACCGAGATCAAACACCGGACGCTGGCGATTGATCTGGAAATGTACAAGCGGATTCCGTGCAAGATCATTGTCGTGTCGGGCTCCTACAAGGCCCACGCCTTGAAAGCCGCGCTGCAAGGTGGGATGTGCGACGTGTTGATCACGGACCATGAACTGGCGCGGGCGGTACTGGCCGTGGGACAGTGATTCCCTGCCGTGGCGGAATGGAATGGACTGCCGAGGGCGCGCCCGGCGCGCGTTCCAGAGTTCCCCAGGCCGGGAAACTCCCATGGAGTAGCGAGATGCGAGTCTTGATTGCGACTTCAAACCCGGGCAAGCTGCGCGATTTTGCCGGCGCCGCGGCAGCGTATGGCGTTACCGTGGAAGGCTTGACCGATATTGCGAATCTCCCCGAAGCCGTGGAGGACGGAACAAGCTTTGAGGAGAATGCGCGCAAAAAGGCGGAGCACTACAGCCGCTTTGTTCCGGGAGAACTGGTGCTGGCGGATGATTCCGGCCTCTCGGTGGACGCGCTGGACGGGGCGCCAGACGTCTATTCCGCGCGGTATGCCGCCGCCGGCGATGGCGGAAACAGTAGCGATCTGGCGAACAACGCAAAGCTGCTGCGCGAGTTGGAGACGGTGTCCGAGGACCAGCGTACGGCGCGCTTTGTGTGCGTAATCTCGGCTGCACGCGATGGCGGCGAGGTGGCGCATTTCCGCGGCGAAGCCGAAGGGGTGATTCTGCGCGAAGGGCGCGGCGGCATGGGTTTCGGCTACGATCCGCTGTTCTGGTTTCCAGCGCTGGGCAGGAGCTTTGGCGAACTTAGCCTCGACGAGAAGGTCCGGGTAAGCCATCGCGGAGCGGCACTGCGCAGGTTTCTGGAGTGGGCGTCCCAGGCTGACGGGCCTCGCTAGCCGCCCGGGATCAAGGCGAGCGACAATGGGAATTCCGTGGCGGGGCGGAGCCAGCGCGGGCGACCTAGATGGCGCCGCGCTTTTCCTGTTCGAATTCGCGGGCAAACATTTTTTCCGCGTCGATAGTCAGGAATTTTCCCCGGCTGCGGGCTAGCACAGATCCTCTTGCATTGCGAATTTCAGCGCGGTTGTAAAGGGCGCGGCCGCGCGTTCTGCTGACCCGGCCTTCGACTACGAGCGGCTTTCCCAAGGGCACGGGACGGAGATATTCCACCTCCATGCGGCGAGTGAGAGCGACCTTGCTTTTCAACTTATTGGCCTTGCCCATCGCCTCATCCAGAACGGTGGCGATGATGCCTCCGTGAGCATAGCCGGGCGGCCCGACAAAGCTGGCGCCGAGTTCAAATTCGCAGGTGTAGCTGTTGCCGCCGGGGCTGAGCGCAAACCGGAGTTGCAACCCCTGGGAATTGGCCGGGCCGCAGCCAAAGCAGAGATCGCCCGGCCAAAAAGCCGAGGGTACATCGTGATCATGGTCGAGCTTGGGGGTCATGACTGGCGGCTCCGCGGAACCCTGTGGGATGACTGGTTCGATTCACCTTGGAACGGTTTCGATTCAGTGGACACAGATCGAACTGTAAATGCTTTCGCAAGCAAAATTAATTTCAGTGCCGGAGGATTTTCCCGCATCTTAGGACGGAGAGGATGGCCATGCTTTCCCGCTTCTCCAACAGGACTGCTCCCGGCAGCGGCAACCGCGGTCCTTTTCCTCCCAAGACATTCGGCGGCGGCGGAGACCCTGGACGCGGCGATGGCGATGGTGTGCACGGCTTCCGGGAGCAGTTGAAGCGCTACCGGTTGGGCTTGTTGTTTACGGTCGCCTCCATCGTGATGCTGTTTATCTCTTTTACCACTTTGTTTGTGGCGCGGCGGGGCGCGGGCAAGTTCGATCCGCTGACCGGCAGCTTCCAGAGCGACTGGGTTCCGGTGACTCTGCCAATGAAAATTCTGCTAATCAACAGCGCGGTGTTGCTGCTGAGCAGCCTGTTCATTGAGACCGCAAAGCGGGCCGCGCGGCTGGACTCCATCCTGATTCCGATGAGCTATATTCCGGGGGTACGCCCGATTCGCCAGAGTTCGCCGGTTTGGGTCTGGGCGACGACCGTGGCCGGGTTTGGATTTCTCTACGGGCAGTGCCTGGCATGGCAACGGGTCCGTCTGGGCGGCGGATTATTGAACAGCGGCCCGGCGGGCACGTTCTTTATATTGCTCACGGGAATCCATGCCGTACATCTGGCGGCAGGACTGGCGGTGCTGCTCTACGCATGCCTTGCGCGCGGGCCAAGACACTCGCTGGAGCGGCGTTGCATCATCCTCGACGTGACCGCCTTGTACTGGCACTTCATCGCCGTGATGTGGGTGTACGTGCTGCTGGTATTGAAGCTGATGGACTGAGCGATCCAGCGGGAGTTGGCCGGGCTGGGGCGGGCGAATTATAATAGAGAGATTCGGTAGTCATCCGATTGCGGCTGTAGGGTGCGGCGCCGCGAATGGGTTGGCTGGCCGCTCTCATTATGGCCAAGGAAGCAATCGTCGTCCGCGGGGCGCGCGTTCATAACCTGAAAAACATCGACTTCGAAATTCCACACAATTGTCTGACGGTGGTGACAGGCGTGTCTGGAAGCGGAAAGTCTTCGCTGGCCTTTGACACGGTGTACGCCGAGGGTCAGCGGCGCTACGTTGAATCGCTCTCGGCCTATGCGCGGCAATTTCTGGAGCGCATTGAAAAACCGGATGTGGACCTGATCGACGGCATTGCCCCGGCGGTCGCCATCCGGCAGAAGAACCAGACGCGCAATCCGCGCTCCACCGTGGCTACCGCTACCGAGATCTACGATTACCTGCGCCTGCTCTATGCCCGCATCGGCAAGACGTATTGCCCGGAATGCGGCGGGCAGGTGAAGAACGACACCGTGGACGAGGTTGCCGAGCGCATTCTGGGGCTGGGCGACGGCACCAGGGTGCAAGCATTTTTTCCGTTGCTGCACGTGGAGCCCGTGGCTCCGATGGCGGAAAAGAAGCCCGCCGCACGCAGGAAAAAACAGGCCGAAGCCGATCCGGACGCGCCACTGCGGGAACGGCTCTTCGAGTTGCGCAAGCGCGGCTTCAACCGCTTGTTCCAGGATGGCAATCTGTTCGAGTTCTCGACTCCTGAGTCCCTGCTGCAAATCGATTTCAGCAAGCCCGTGTTCCTTCTGCTGGACCGCATCATGGTGGAGACAGAATCGCGCTCGCGCATTGTGGATGCGATTGAGAGCGGCTACCGCGAGGCGGGCGAGGTAGTGTTTGAAACCTCGCCGCGCGAGGGCGAACCGCTGCGCCTGCGGTTTTCCCAGCGTTTCGAGTGCAAGCATTGCAATCTGAAATTCGAGCAGCCCGAACCAAGGTTGTTCTCCTTCAACAATCCGTATGGCGCCTGCCCGCGCTGCCAGGGATTTGGAAATACCATCGACTTCGATATGGATCTGGTGATTCCGGACCCGTCCAAGACGCTGGCCGAAGGCGCCGTGGAGCCTTGGACGAAGCCGAAGTACAAGCCGCTGGGCACGGAGATGCGGCGCGTGGCACGCCTGGCCGGAATCCCGCTGGACGTGCCGTGGGCGAACCTGAAGAAGGATCAGCAGAAGCTGATTCTTGAGGGTGACGGAAGTTGGTTTGGAGTACGCGGCTTTTTTGAACACCTGGAAAAAAAGAAGTACAAGCTGCATGTTCGAGTGTTTCTGAGCCGCTATCGCGGCTATTCGCTTTGCGGCGCCTGCGGCGGAGCCAGGTTGCGCCCGGAGGCGCGCCAGGTGAAAATTGCCGGCCTGGATATCTGCCGGCTGTCCTCGAAAACCGTGGAAGAAGCCGCGCGCTTCTTCCAGGAACTGGCGCTCACGGCGGAAGAGGCCGGTATCGCCAGCAAATTGCTGGAGGAGATTCGGGACCGCCTGCGCTTCCTGAACGAAGTAGGACTGGAGTACCTGACCCTGGACCGGCTGTCCTCGACGCTGAGCGGCGGCGAAGCGCAACGCATTCAACTGGCAACCTCGCTGGGTTCGCGGCTTGTCGGCACCTTGTACGTTCTCGACGAGCCTTCCATCGGGCTGCACAGCCGCGATACGACGCGGCTGATTCATATTCTCAAGAGCCTGCGCGATCTTGGGAACACGATCCTGGTGGTGGAGCACGATTCCGAAGTGATGGCCGCGGCGGACGAGATTCTGGACCTTGGGCCGGGCGCGGGCGAGCACGGCGGGAAACTGGTGGCGCACGGCAACTACGAGGAAATCCGCGCCAATCATCAATCCCTGACCGGGCGCTACCTGAGCGGAGATTTGCAGATCCAGGTTCCGCAGCAGCGGCGGACTCCGGGCAAGCAGATGCTGCGAGTGCGCAATGCCGGCGAACACAATCTGAAGAATCTGGACGTCACCATTCCACTTGGCATCCTGGTGGCCGTCACCGGGGTGTCCGGATCGGGCAAAAGCACGCTGGTGCACGACGTACTTTACCAGCGCTTGGCGGCCATCAAGCGCCAGACCACGGGCGTCCTGAGCGAAGCCAACCTGCGCGAGATCGAGGGTGAGCAGTGGCTCGACGAGGTGCAACTGGTGGACCAGTCTCCCATCGGGCGCACGCCACGCTCCAATCCGGTGACCTACATCAAGGCGTTCGATCCGATTCGCGAAGTCTTCGCTTCCCTTCCCGAGTCCAAGAAACATGGCTACACGGCGGGATATTTTTCCTTCAACATACCCGGCGGGCGCTGCGACACCTGCTCCGGCGACGGCACGGTGACCGTGGAAATGCAGTTTCTGGCCGATGTCGAGCTGATTTGCGAGGACTGCAAGGGAACCCGCTACAAGCCGGAGATTCTGGCCGTGCGCTACCACGGACGGAACATCCATGACGTTTTGAACATGACGGTGAAGGAAGCCCTGGCGTTCTTTGCCGGGGTACCGCGGCTGGTGGACAAGCTGAGAGTGCTGGAGGAAGTGGGCCTCGGATATCTGCGCCTCGGCCAGTCTGCCACGACCCTGAGCGGCGGCGAGGCGCAACGCATGAAACTGGCCGCGCACCTGCAACCGCAGGCTCGCGACAGCCTGCGCAAGAATCCCGACGGCACGACCGTCAAGCGCAAGTCGCAGATGCTTTACATTTTCGACGAGCCCACCACGGGCCTGCACTTTGATGACGTGAGCAAACTGCTGGCTGCCTTCAAGAGACTGATCGATGCGGGCGGCTCGATCGTGGTGATCGAGCACAATCTGGACGTGATCAAAGTAGCCGACTGGGTGATTGACCTTGGTCCCGAAGGCGGCGAGCGCGGCGGAGAGGTCGTGGCTACCGGCACGCCGGAGGAGATTGCGGCGAACCCGCGTTCCTATACCGGGCAATGGCTGCGCAAGGTTCTGCCGCTGGCTGAGGTGCTATCGTGACGCGGCCTGGAATGGCGCTGCGAGCGGGCGCGGCGGCCCTGCTGCTTACCTCCGTGCTCTGTGCGGAGAAGCCTTCCACCCACGGTGCAGCGGCGGATGAGCCACCTGCCGTGGTACGCGCGGAGAGCGCGATGGACCAGCAGCAGTGGAGCGAGGCGGAGACGATTCTGCGCAAGCTGGTCGCAGCCAATCCGAAGGACGCGCGGGCGTGGTTCGATCTGGGATACGTGATGCACGCCGAGAAGAACGATCCCGAGGCGATTCTGGCGTACCGGGGCGCGGTGGCGGCGGCGCCGGAAAGCTTTGAATGCAATCTGAATCTGGGCCTGATGCTGGCACACGAAAACAGTCCGCAGGCCTCGGTTTACCTGGAAACGGCGACCCGGTTGCAGCCGACTGGCGAGCATCCGCAGGAAGCGCTGGCGCGGGCATGGGCGGCGCTGGCCGAGGTCGAGGAAAGCGGCGACAGGAAGCGAGCGCTGGATTCTTGGCAGCATGCGGTCTCGCTGGCGGCCGGAGATGCGCGGCTCCGCCTGGGGTACGGCGAGGCGCTGGAAAAATCGGGAGACCTGGCGGGAGCAGAGCGGGAGTTTCGCAAGGCGAGCGATCTTAAGCCGGAGTCGGCCGACGCGCAGGTGGCGCTGGCCAACCTCTTTCTGCGCTCCAAGCGCCTGCTGGAGGCCGAGGAAATCTTGCGCCGGCTGGTGCTGGCGGCGCCGCAGGATGAGGTCGCACATCTGCAACTTGGGCGGGTGTTGAGCGCGGAGGAAAAGAACGCCGAGGCCACCTCGGAGTTGCAAAAGGCACTGGCCTTGCGGGCTGACGATTGGGATGCGTTGCGCGAACTTGCCTTTGCCCAGGAACGCGGCAAGCAATGGTTGGCCGCGGAAAGCAGTTACCGCAAACTATTGACGCAATTCCCCAACGACGCGGAACTGCACAACGGCCTCGCGTCCGTGCTGCTGCCGCAGTTCAAATATGCGGAAGCGCAAAGCGAATTCATCACCTGCGTGCGCCTTGGCCCGGAGCGGGGTGAGGCCTACGGACAACTGGCGCTGGCGGCTTCAGGCAACAAGGACTACGAATTTGCGATCAAAGCGTTGGACGCTCGCGCCAAGCTACTGCCGGAAATTCCGGGCACTTACTTTCTGCGCGCGACCTGCTACGATCACCTGCGCCAGTTTGGGGAAGCGGTGAAGAACTACAAAGCATTTCTGGCGCTGTCCAACGGTCAGTTTCCCAACGACGAATGGAAGGCGCGACACCGCTTGATGGCGATTGAGCCGGAGGCCACGGGGAAAAGATGAGAGCGCTGCACGCTTGCCGGAGGGTGTTGCTGCTGGCCGCTTTCTGCGCGGCTTGCTGGGTGAGTTCCTGCGTGGGGCAGGATGGCTCTGCCGCGGAACTGCAACACCGGGCCGATGCGGCCAGCGGCCGCGAGTGCGCCCGCCTGAGCATGGTTGCAGCGCGGCAGGCACTGGAGGATGCGGACCGGTTTTTCGGCAGCGGCGAGGTGAAGGCGGCGCACCAGGCGATTGACGTTTCGGCGCACTACGCCCGGCGTTCGGTGGATTGCTCCTTAAAGGCGCGCAAGGGCGAGAAGGCCACGGAGATCGAACTTCGCAAGCTCATCCGGAGGATGAACGACATCAGCCAGACTCTTGATTCCGTGGATCGGCCACACCTGTCGCAGGCGCTGGCGGAGTTGGAGACTGAGCGGCAAAGACTGCTGCAAGCGCTGTTCGGCGTTGCCGCCGGTGGCCCGCCGGAGAAGAAGCCGTGAGGATTTTCGCCGCACTGCTGGTTGCCGGCCTCTGCGTTTTTGCGCAGGCACAGGCGCACCGTGACCCGCTGACCGCCCGCGAAGTGGATCAAATGCGGGAGAACGCGCAGGATCCGGCAAAGCGCATCGACCTTCTTCTCGGCTTTGCCCGCGAGCGCGTGCTGGCGATCGACGGCTTGCGCGGCAAGCCAAAGCCAAGCCCCGCCGATGCCGGCAAGATCGCCGACCTGCTCAGCGACCTGGCGGCCCTGATTGACGAGCTGGACGACAACCTGGAAATGTACAACGGACATAGCGAGGATCTGCGCCACCCGTTGCGCCACGTGCTGCAAGCCGAAGCCGAATTCCAGCAGAAGTTGCGGGCGCTCAGCGACCATGCCGATCCGCTCGAGAAACCCCGCTTTGCGGAGGCTCTGGAAGACGTTTCCGATGCCCTGCAAGACAGCATGGAAGGCGCGCGCGCCATGCTTACCGGCCAGCTTGAGAAAAAGGGCCAGGAGAAGAACAAGCAGAAATCGGCTCGTCCGGAAACGCCGCAAACACCCGGCGCGCAGGCACCCGAGGCCCAACGCTAGAGGCCGCGCGGCAATGCCACTGGCACCCGGCGCAGCGCAACACACGGGGCCGGGGTTCTGATAATCTGAACTCACCTTGAAGGATTCGTTGCTGCCATTGCTGCATGAAATCTATCGTGAACTCCGGCCGCGGGCGCCGATTCCGGAGTTCGACTTGCAGTTCTATCCGTTTGCCAATATCAACAACACCATTCGCTTGACCCAGGGACGCATGAAGCTGCGCCTTTCCGACCTGCTGGAAGGCGCACCCGAGCCGGTATTGAAGGCCATCGTCCACATTCTGCTGGCCAAGATTTACCGCAAGCCTATCGACGCCGGACACGCCTGGCGGTATCGCCGGTACGTTGCCTCCCGCGACATGATGGAAAAGGCGCAGCAGTTGCGGCAGATACGCGGACGCAAACGCCTGCAATCGGCCAAAGGAAGCTATTACGATCTCGACGAGCTGTTCGATACGCTGAATGCGCGTTTTTTCCACGGACTGCTGGGCCGGCCGCGGATGAGTTGGAGCGGGGAGAGCGCGCGCCGTTCGCTGGGCCATTACGATCCCGCGCACAACGCCATCATCATCAGCAAGGTGTTTGACCAGGTACAGGTGCCGCGGGTGGCCGTGGAGTATATCGTGTATCACGAAATGCTTCACCTGAAGCACCCGGTGAAGATGCACGGCAGCCGCCGCTCGGTGCATGGCAGGGAGTTCCACGAAGATGAAAAAGCCTTCCCTCAACTGGAACAGGCGAGGCTGTTTCTGAAAACCCTGTAAACACAGCCGCGTCCGCTAGGTGCGGTAGCGGCCCGGATCGTCCTCGCCCGGCCCCTCCAGCCAGCGCCGCAGATCCTCTCCGGTAATGCGCCCGGCGGCGCCGGTTGCGATGCGCGAACTCTTGAGCACTTCCTCGTTCACGAAGATGGGGCAGTCGGTGCGCATGGCCAGGGCTATGGCATCAGACGGGCGCGAATCGATGACGAGGGGTTCGCCATTGCGGGTGGCCCAGATAGCGGCGAAAAACGTGTCATTGCGCAACTCGGTGACCACAACGCGCTCGACCGTGGCTCCCAGCCCGACGATGGCATTCTTCAGCAGGTCGTGGGTCATGGGGCGCGGCGGCGAAACCTTTTCAATTTCCAGCGCGATGGCGTTGGCTTCGAAGACTCCCACCCAGATTGGCAGCACCGAATCGTTTTCGACTTCCTTGAGAACGATGATCGGCATGTTGGTGGTTGGGTCCAGCATCAGTCCACTGATTCGCATTTCGACTTCCACGCAATCCTCCCTGGTACGGCCGTCAGATGGCAATCGAGGACGCCTCGGCATCCCGCGCTACGGAGGCCGCCGCCAGTTCTCCCACCAGGCTGTTGGGAAGCGCGCGCAGGACCAGAACCTGGGCGTAGCTGGCAACGGCCGGCATGGCGATGCCCTCGGGAACCGTGAAATTCAGCGTCTTGTTCTGTGAGGTGCGGCCGGTGACCTGGGCACGCGCCGGTTGATAACCTTCCACCATCACTTCCAGCACCTGTCCCAGGTGGCGCGCATAACTGGCGCGCTGAATCTCGCGCTGGCGCTCATTCAGAATCGCCAGGCGCGCGATCTTCTCCTCCTCGGTGATCGCATTCTCCATGGCGATGGCCGGGGTATTGGGACGCGGTGAATACTTGAAGCTGAACACCCCGTCAAACTGGACTTCCTCCAGAAGCGTCATCGTCTGCTCGAATTCCGCATCGGATTCGCCTGGAAAGCCGACGATGATGTCGGTGGTCAAGGAGATCGATTTCGTTCTGGCGGCGCGGATCCAGGCTACGCGCTCCAGGTATTGCTCGCGAGTGTACTCGCGCGCCATGGCCGCCAGGACGCGCGACGATCCGCTCTGGACCGGAAGATGGACGTGGTCGCAAAGGGTGGGCACGGAGTCAATCGCCGCGACGATGTCGCGGGTGAAATGGCGCGGATGCGAGGTGGTAAAACGGACCCGGCGAATGCCCGGCACCTGGCCAACTTCGGCGAGCAACTCGGCGAAGCTACAGCGGCCCAGCGGGTCGCGATAGGAATTCACATTCTGGCCGAGCAACTGAATCTCGGTCAGTCCACTATCGACAATGCGGCGCGCTTCTTCCAGCACGGATTCCGAGGTGCGGCTGCGCTCGCGTCCGCGGGTGTAGGGCACCACGCAATAGGCGCAGAACTTGTCACAGCCTTCGATGATGGTGATGTATCCGCGATGGGGATTGCTGCGCGCGGTGAACTCGGTCTCGAAGGTTTCCTCCGTGTTGCGGTCGTCCAACCCGGTGGCGCGCTCGCCGCGGCCGATCTGCAGCAGCATTTGCGGCAGGTTGCGATAACTGGACGAACCGGCGACGAGCGAGACGTGAGGGGCGCGCTCGAAGATGCGCAGGCCCTCCTGCTGCGCGACGCAGCCAATGACGGCGAACTTCTTTCCCAGCTTCTCCAGGCGCTTGAACTCCGCCAGGCGGTGGAACACCTTCTGCTCGGCCTTATCGCGAATCGAGCAGGTGTTGTAAAAAATAAGGTCGGCATCCTCCACGGACTGCACCTGGCGATAGCCCTGTGAGACCAGCGATCCGGCCACCTTCTCCGAGTCGTGGAAGTTCATCTGGCATCCGAAGGTTTCGATGAAGAATGTTTTCTGCTGCTCGGAACTCACTACACCAATCCTTGCTGGTCTGCCACGGCAAACCCGCGCGAGCCCACCGCGCCGGACAAACTCCGGCGCCGCGGTGAGTGGCCATCGACTCCCGCGCCCGCTCTTGCGGTCATTATCGCAGATTTCCGGGGCGTGGCAGAGCGGAAGCAAGGCTGTGGCCGGGAATAGCGCCTTACGCCGGAAATGCGCATCTGCCGCAGATCGCCAAGGTTGACGAAATTTCTTCAAGCACTTATGATCAAACCGTCGCAATCAGCAATAATATAGCTAGCGTCATAGCTAGCGGCGCGTCATGTTGCCCCTTCGTTCAACGGTAGGACACCTGCCTCTGGAGCAGGGTATCGGGGTTCGAATCCCTGAGGGGCAGCCAAAAAGAACAAAACAAAGACCTTGCCAATAATCTAGCTTTCCTTCTCTCCTAAATTGATATGCTGCTTAGGAGATTCGATGGAACCTCAATTTGAACAATTCCTGAAGGAACGGAAGTACCTCAAGAACGTTTCCGCCCGCACAATCCAATGGTACACAGAGTCTTTTAAGTGGTTTTCTAACCCTGCCCCATCACAAGCTGATCTGACCGCCGTGGTCATCCGAATGCGTGAAGCCGGGCTTTGCCCTAGCTCCTGCAATAATCGCATCCGGGCTATCAACGCATACTTGAAATGGTCGCAATCCGCGCTCAAAGTTGCCAAACTCAAAGAGCCCGTCAAGGTGCTTCCAATCTTCTCCCAAGATGACATCCTCAAGTTTGCAAAGTGGAAGCCTACGGGGTATTGGCACACTCGCCTCCAGGTGCTCATCCTGCTACTTGCCGATACGGGCACCCGGCTTGATGAGGCCCTCTGCCTCAAATGGACCGATGTAGACTTCGATAACCTTCTAATCACAGTGACGGGCAAGGGCGATAAGCAGCGCATGATTCCCTTCTCTTTCGAACTCCGAAAGCGTCTATTCAAATTCCAGCACGCGCATCAGCTTGTCTTTGCCACTAGCGACGGCGGCAAGCTACACGGCTGCAACGTCTGGAGAGATGTACACGCCCTATGTGGCGAGCTAGGCATCCGTACCCCGGAAAGGCTTATTCACGCCCTACGCCATTCCTTTGCAACTCACTTTATCCGGCAAGGCGGAAATGTGCTCTTGCTCCAAAAGAGTTTGGGCCACACTACCGTTACCATGAGTCAGCGCTACTGCCACCTAAACACGGCGGACCTCCAAGCCATACACCAGCGCGTGAGCTTGCTTTCAAAATAACCGGGTGCGTTTTCTGTAACAAGACACACTTCCTGCATTGGTATGTTCTATACTGCCGCCATGCAGAAAACGATGGAAGCTGTAACCGTCACGACTAATGATGATTCAGTCATCATTGAACAGGACAGCGGGCCGGAAGACTGTCAGAGCATAACTTTGAGTCCCGATCAAATTCCGCTTCTCATTGAGTGGCTTGAAGAGGCCCGAAAATCCTTCACGCCGTCCTAAGCGTTGTGCAGCTTGCGCGAAAGCGGGGCATTCTGGATAAGAAAAATCTGGGATGCCCACGCTACAGACTCAGCTATTAAGCAATTCGTCTAGTGTCTCTTCTTTGCTTTCGCCGGGAGTGGCTACCGCCGTCCGCAATCCGAGCATACTTAGGACCTTGATATAGTCCCTTCGGAGGGCGTCCAGGCGCTTGCTAGCAGGATGGGCGGCTAGCCCAGACTTGGTTTCTATGTACGCGCCGTCACGCTTGACAGCGGCCCAAGCGTCCGCAATGTCCGCCGCGATAGTTGAGGCTAGAGACAACGGCGTCCGGTGTGCGGGCGTAACCTGGATGTGAGCGGCGGACAATTCCCCTACCAGACGGTCCCACTCAGCCCCGGCCCGCTCCGACAAATTGCCCGGTTTCTTAGGTTGACCCGGCGCTAAGTTCTTATCTTTTTTTACAGTTCTTGGCATTGTCATTCTCCCGGATTGACTAGCGCGTCCCATACAACGGGGAAGCTCTCACGCTTGTAGCGATTGAAAATCGTGCGGCGGAATCTCTTAATCCACTTGGTTTCACAGGCTCGGGACAAGACATCCGCGTCAACATACGCGGGCGCGGAGATTGTCTGAAGGACAACCAAGACAGGCCGCGCTTCCAGAGTCCGCACCCAAGCCGCCGTGCAGTGCGTTCCCCGGCAGTGTTGCGCGTACCTCTCGGGCAAGTTCTGTGTGCGCCCTACGTACCGCACAACTCCCGTTTTAGGCTCTGCTAACGCATAGATTACAAAGGTTTTCAAGGTGCAAAACTCCGTTAAAACCTATGAAAATCCACATAAAAGCTATGGAAAATCATAAATTCGGATTTATTTTTGTTTGTGTGTAAAAAACATCGGCGGAGGGCTATTTAGGGACACTGTTCAAGATTTGACCCCGCCCTACCTTATTGATTACAAAGGACTTAGATGTACTACCCAAAGGACCACCTACGCTTGACTCTAAGTGCCTCTTTCTCTGCCCATGCACAGACTGTCCATGAATGACCGTCGCTTGGATTGCCGACGCTCTTCCGTCTTTTACCCGCCAAAACACATCCCCATCAACACACACACTCCCTGAGGGTGTGCGGTGAGGGGTGATGGGTGAATGTGTGATGACCGTTATGACCGTCTCTGTCTCTATCTCTTCTATGAGAGATTAGTAGACAGTCACTCACGTACCCGGTGTTTGAGCACCCAATCTTTGCTGCGCTTGATGCCCGCCTTACCAAGGATGCGAGCTAACTCTCTAGCTGAAACGTCCCGGTGCTGATCCATGATCCGGTATGCTCGGGATTGCTGTCCGTCCGCATCCGCCGCCGCGCCCCGTTGACGCACATAATCAGGGTCAAAGTACACCCATCGCCGACGTTCTACCCACGAGCGCTTTCTATAAATGCCGTAGTGGGCCATTACCTCCAATAGCTGAGTCGTGGACAGATTGACGTTTGCCATGATGATCCAGGCCAAACCGGGGCGTCCTTTGAATTCGCGTGCGTCAAAGTTCACGCGGTACTTAATTTTCTTGCCGGTTGTCGGGCCTTCAATCTCCAGGTACTCAATCATTCCGGCAACTCCCGCTGAGCAAAGATGCGATAGAGCGCGGGCGGCTCATGGTAAATCTGCCGAATGTTCCAGCCGTCCGCGTTTAGCTCTTTGAGTGTCCTATCTAATGCCGCGCCTTCGCATGGAACGGCACAAACTTCAATCCGCCGGGGCGCGGTCTTTCGTCCTTTGTAAACGGCCATAGCTCGTACTTCTCCTCTACCATTAGCGCTTTTGGCGGTAAGACATTGAGGGCAAACAGCCTCTACGAAAAATCAATAAGTTAGCGATTCATCTTTCTGACAGCGCTCTCAAAGTGCTTTTGCAGTACGTCCGTGTGCTTGTTAAGTGCCGCTCGCATTCCGTCACCGTCGATAGTTTGTATGTGGTAAGTGGGCCGCACATGGACCGTGTAGTGATCTCCGCCCGAGTTACCGGAATCCGCCCGGCTTAGGTTCTCCGTGAGTGTCTTGGGAAGGACCGCTTCGCCCGGCGTCAACATTGCGGGCACAACGTCACCATTACCTATGCCGGGGACAATACCGCCCTTTTCAAAGGCCATGACGGCGGCAAAAGCCGCCGCCGCCTCTATCCCGCCAAGTATGGGATTACCGGCCTTCTCAAAGGCATCCGCCGCCGCCGTTCTTGCGTCCCCAAACCGCTTTCTGCCTTGGATCGTTTCCATTTGCATCAGGTTCGTGAGGGCCGTTTGCAGCATTGTGCCTGCCATCTGCTCAAACGCTTGCCCCAGGTTCTTGCCCTGCGTAATGCTTCGCGCCGCTGTGCTGGCAATCTCTTGCCCTATACGGTTGTAAGCATCGGTGACAACGGATAGTTGCTTCGCGGTAGCGGTCTGCTGAATCTGCGTTAGTTCGTTTTCATGCTGCCGGGTTAGTTCTTTTTCCTTGTCCTGAATTGCCTTTAGCTTGTTCTCGTAGTCTTTGCCATGCTTATCCAGCGCCGCGATTTCTTGGGCGTATGCGGCCAATTTGGCTTGATACTCTTCCCTTGAAATTTTCAACTCTTCCGCAAGTATCTGAGCCGCCGTCATTTTGTGAAGGCTTACGCGGAACTGCAATTGTTGCTTCTCCGCCGCTATCTCTAGCTCACCCATCTTGAGGGTAAATTCTGCTTGCTCTTTCCCCGCCTCCGCTGTTAGCTTGTTCTGCTCTTCCGTCATCTCTCGGGCCGTCTCTACCCGAGAGGTCAACAAGCCGCGATAGAAGCCCGTTTCCTGCAAGCCGTAGCGCTCTTCATTCTGGATAGCCGCGTCAATGGCCGCAAGCCGTCCGGCAGAGCCCTTATCCGTAGCCTCTATCTTTTCCCGCTCGCTTTGCTGTAGCTTTTCGAGTGCAGAGCGGTAGTTAGCTTCCCGGAGCCGCTCTTCTTCTTCAAGCCCGCGCTTCTCGGCGTCCGCTTGTTCCCTCCATTGCTTATCCTGATCGGCGTCTAGTTTGTTCTGTGTTCCCTGCTTTGCATTTCCGTCTTGTTTTTTCCTGAGTTCTACCATTTGCTGATATGAGGTTACTTGCGAGCGGAGCACCCCGACTAATGCCTCTTGAGCCTGGACGGCCCTTTCGTCCCATTGCGCCCCCGCCCTTTTCAGTTCAGCGCGGGCATGTTCAAACTTCATAGCCTCTTCGGGCATTGTGCCGCCGCTACCCTCTATTTTGTCCCCGGAGGACTTGATTAGCTTTTGGAGCCGGAGGACCTCTTCCTCCCTTTTTACCTTTTCGTTCAAGAGGTCATTGGCCTCTTTTTCTTTATTCTGAGAGAGAAGCGAATCATATTGAGCTTTGAATTGCTCTAGCGAGTTCTTAGCGCCCGCCGCGCCTGATTCCCACAGACGCCAGCCAGTTTTAATCAGGGCAAAAGTCCGGTCTGCTCCCGCCGCCACCTCATCAAATGAACGCACCAACTCTTTGAGGCTCTGATGGTCGATCAATTGAAGCTGTTTGTTGAGCGCCGCGAGATGGTTTCCGTTTAGCTCATCCGTGCGGATACCGGCCTCAAGTAATTTGTCATTCCAAGCGTTAAAGACGTTGCTAACCGTGGTTCCAAAGGCGACTTGCGATTCTGTTAGCTTTTCCCCTTCCTCTTTGAGTTTGGAGAAATGCTGTAACAAAAGGGTAGCGCCCACAGCGATAGCCAAGAACGGGAAGGCCGCTTCCATTGCCGCGCCAATAGGTCCTAGACTCGCTATAAAGCTGGTAAGCGCCCGTGGAAGATGGACGCCGAACTCTTCGCCTAAGAGCATGACGCTGTGACGGGCTTCCATCATGGAGTAGCTTGTCTCAGCGCCCATTGAACGGGCACCCTCTTTGATGTCCGTAAAGCTACCACGCGCCGCCCTAGCCGCGTCCGCCATGCCCGTTTGAAACACGGCGGTCTTAGTCTGTAGATCGACGCTAAAGTACCCAAACTGGTTGAGCCACGTTGGTTCCCCTTTCTACATCTTTAGATTTTGTGCTTCGTTTTATCGCTTGTGAATGTCTGTCCTACGATTGGCGGCGTGATTGACCACATGCGGATTCTCGGACCGCCATCCGTTTTCAATTGGCGTGCCGTCAGCCCATTGCAGACGCCGCGCATAATTCTTAGGCCGCCTGTCTGGGACAGGCTCAATGCGAGTGCCAAAAATCGAATCCGCTTTGGACTGCCTAAATTCGGCACGCCCGTTAAACTCGGGATGCAGAACGGTGATTGCCCGTGCGTAGAACGGGACGGCGTGGTCATTCATCAGGAACGTTTCACACGGCCCTATCTGCATTTCAAGTTTCCATCTCGCATATTCCCACAGGCTGTGGTACGAGAATGCCTTGAAGCCGTGGTCAATCCGTAGCCGAATCTCTTGCACAAGGAAGTCCAAGACCTCCGGGTGCGCTCTATGAAATTTGCAGAAAGCTAGCAACTCAGGGTGTTTCCGGGAGCGTGCTGCTAGCTCGTCAATTGCGTCCATAGTGGTTTCTCCAAAGAGCAAAAAATTAGGGCCGCCGCCTGAGTCTCCCTGGCTCAAAACAGCGGCCCTATTCAGCGTTTTCTCCAGGCGGCACACTGTCAGCACGCCGCTGGCAACTCCCGCACATGGTTTTGAACCTTGGCGCGGCCATGTGCGGGACCCGGCTAGCTCGGGGATGGGATGCTCCGCGCCAAATTCGGTTAGCTAGCTGCTACGTTGTACTGCTGAATTGCTTCTGAACGGCGCACACGGCCATCCGTGCGGCGGTAAGCAAGCAACACGATTTGTCCTTGCTGTGCTAGAGGCTGGTCAAGGACCTTGACATTGATACCCGAGCCGCCACGGTCGCCAATGACGTAACCCTGCTTGAAGTCCCCGAAGAGAACCGGAGCCGCGCCGCGTGCAGCAACGGGCATACTGGATGAGTACTCGACGGGGTAGCCGTGGAGAAAGTCCTGTTTACCCACGCGGGTAAAGACCGGCTCAAACAAATTGGCCTGGACTTGCGCCTTACGGATGATGATTGAAGTAGTCCGAGCCATCAACCAACTTGCGTTAGGGTGATAGACGGCATTAAGCATTCCCGTGAGGTCCAAGGTTCCTGAGATGGAAACCAAGTTACCTGCCGTGTCCGGCTCCTCAGTGACGCCCGCGCCCACGTTGCCAATGAGGCCCTGAGGCTGCCCCGTGCCGGTGCCGGTGACATACAAGCCCTCTTCACGTAACTGCGTGGCAAGCAGCATGTCAGTAACGGCAAACTGCTGGAAAGCCGGAACGTCCTGTGCTAGCTCCCATGAAATAGTTTGCTGAATTCCGTTCATAAATGCGGACAGAGTGAACTGTCCGATGGTCGGATCGGATTCAACAAAAGCCGCGTTTTCAGCCTTGCTGTTAGCCGTTCCAAAACTGCCCTTCTGCGGGACTTTCAAATCCATTACAGTCGGGACAACATTAGCCAAACGGCGCACAGCCATTTCAGACGGTGCCAAGGGGACAATCTGGTCATCAACCATGATGGGCACGGTATAGCCGCCCGCACCATTCGCGCCCTCATAAAGCGCGGCTCCCATGTTCTTGCCCGCGCTCGCGATATATGCGTAAAAATCATTCGCATAATCTTGTGTGAAGTGGACGGGCTGGGGTTTAGAGAAGCCGCGTACGCCACCTTCGCCCGCTCTCGCCCCTTCAGAGATTAAAAGACCGCCGCTGAAACGAGCCACGGATGCCAAGGAGTTATTTTTTTCAATCGCTGCAATCTTCGGATTGAGCGCGTTAACGGCGGCTTGGCAGGTTTCGAGGTCTAGGTTTTCATCTGCGGTAAAATCCCGGCCTGCAACTTCAGCAGCCTTGAGGATGTTGTCAGCCTTAGCTAGTGCGTGCTGTCTTTGCTTCTTAAGTTCAAAAAGGTTTGCCACTTTGAAATCTCCATTTTGAGTTCCGCACGCCGCCGCGCTGGAGCCCATCAAGGCGCAACGGCATTTGCGGTTTGCTGCGTTTCGCGTCTACCGTTCCCGGATTGAGGCAGCTAACGCGAAGGACCCGGCCCTTTTTAACCAGGCAGCACTTTAAACTTGTTAAAAAGTGGGCGCGGATGACCGCCAAGGCATCGCACCCACCACGCCGGAATCAATGGCTCTGAATCACTGATTCCGACCTCGGGAAAAATCTAAGAATCTGTGCTGTGCCCTTTGCTGTGCGCCTCTGGGCGCGGCGTGGACGCTTCTCAGCAAAGAATCGGGGAGTCATAACAAAAGTATTTCCCCGAACTTCAACCGGCGTCTCAGGACGCCCTAGCCCGTCATATTTGCAGTAGCTCATAGCTTTTGTCTCCCCGTTCCTTGCGGTATGCGATTCGTAATTGCTCTTCGAGTACGTGATTCTTTGTATGAGGACGCGACTTTAGCCGCCGAAACATTGCCTTCACTTGCCGCTATGTGTGCCATCTTGAGCAAGAACTGCACGTCAAGGTCATCCCATCTGCCGGATGAGAAACGGGAGGCAATCTCTTTCAATAGGTCATCCATTGCTAGTTCTCCCGTGTGTCTGGCAGCCGATAGAGCCGCTCCAGGAATTTGACTTCATCCCCTTTAGGCTGCAATTTCTCCGCTACTTGCTGAGCAAAGTCCACAGCCGCAGCCACTATGGTTTGCACAGCGCCCGGACGCTCCGCACATTTGGCGTGACACTGACCGTTTATGACAGCTAGGACACCGGCGTATTCGTAGCCACGGTCTAGCGCGTCTTTTGTAGTGGCGTCATCCAGCGGACCATCTAGCCAGAAGAGGCGGAAGTCTTCGCCTTTGCCCATCACAGCGGCGGCGAGTTCACTCTCAAAAACCGTCTGTTCGTGTGCATCCACTTGCGGTCCTCCACCGGAGCATGTCCGATGCGAGAACCTTACCAAGCGTGCCAAGTGTTTGTCAAGCGTTATTTTTGGATTATTCTACGGGGAAGGGCCAGTTCATGTCCGTTGCAATTTGCAGGAATTTATCTGCAACGGTGTATGTGCTCCGCCGCTTTCCGGCGTTGCGAAGATTTTCGAAGCTGAAAATAGATCGGGCCGGGATATTGAGCGTTGCCGCCTGTTTCGAGATACCGCTTAAGATTCCGGCGAGGGCTTGATTGCCAGACACCTTCAGCGCCTTTCTCAATTCTTCATCTGTTACGTGGTGATGCGTAACAAGCAGCGATAGAGCGGCGTGTTGCGGGGCACCAAGGCGCTCTATGAAGCTGATAAACACTTCAGGCGTCCAGAGCGTCTCCGCTTGTTCTGCTATGAAGTCTCTTAACTGTCCCATCGGACCCCCAAACCCGGACAAAACACGCGATGTTGCCCGGCCCCGTGCGGATTCCTCATCCTGTTTCTTGAGAAGTGCCCGCGTTTGTGCAGCCTCTTCAGGCGTATCGGCTGTGAATAGCACTCCGCCGTGTTTGAATTTAATGGCCATTTCACGTAGGAGGATATGCCAAGCGTCCAAGTGTTGTCAAGCGTTTGTTTAGAGGTGCCCATGAAGGACGCTCTGGCCGAAAACGGGCAAAACCTTGAGTTCTCTTGACCTGGAGGACGAAACGGCGGGACTCTACTATCCGCATGAAATACAGCTACTAGATAAACCGGCTTACACCGTGGCCGAAGTCTCAGCCCTTACCGGGTTTTCAGAGCGGACGGTCATAAGAATGTTTGAGCAGGAAAAGGGCGTTCTTATTGTGGAGCGCCCCGAGTCCCTGCACAAGCGCCGTTACCGCTCGATCAGGATTCCGCACGCGGTTTATGAGCGCGTAGTTAGGAGAATTTCAGTATGAAGACAGAGAAGCGTTCCAAGCTGATTAACGTTCGCATGACGCCCGGCGAACTCGCAGCCATCAAGGACGCGGCGGCGCAACGTTGGCCTGGGCTAGATAGTTTGATGTCGCTGTCTAACACCGTGCGATGCATGGCCCTAATCGCAGCCATTCCTAAACAAAAGGGCTAACAAAGCAAAGTACCCGCGCCGCGTCCGCAATCCCTCATGGCACCCCGCCTGTGCAATACAAAATGGACTTCTAAAACGGCTCAATTAACGGGATAAGCCCGTGCAGGTTATCAACTTAGCTTGACATATTCATAATCTGCCTTTATATTTCCACACGAGAGACGGGCAAGTTAAGTTATTGAAAACAAGTGACCGCCCAACGCTTGCTCAATTGGTGCCTCTGGAGCAGGGTATCGGGGTTCGAATCCCTGAGGGGCAGCCAGATTTTTGCCCTGCCGAAATCTTCGCGGGCTTCCCTTCCACACAAGACATTTTGAGATAACGCCGACGGTGATTCCCGGGCGACGGTGCTGACGCGGATCGCGCGGGTTGGTTTTTTGGGCACAAGAAAACGGCCCGCCGGGTGAAAGCTCTGGCTGGCCGTTTCGGCATCCCGGGAGATCTACGCGCCGATGTTGAGGGCGCGCTTGAAGGAGCCGCGCTCGTTCTTGATCTTCTCCTGCAGGAGGGTGATGGCGTAGATGAGCTGCTCGGGGCGCGGCGGGCATCCGGGGACGTAGACATCGACGGGAATCCACTGGTTGACGCCCTGGACGATGGCGTAATTGTTGAAGACTCCGCCGGAGGTGGCGCAGGCGCCCATGGAGATGACCCACTTGGGTTCGGGCATCTGCAGGTAGAGCTGGCGGATCACCGGGGCCATCTTTTGCGAGACTCGGCCGGCGATGATCATGAGATCGGACTGGCGCGGCGAGGGACGAAAGACCTCGGCGCCGAAGCGGGCAATGTCGAAGCGGGACGCGCCCATGGCCATCATTTCGATGGCGCAACAGGCAAGGCCGAACGTCATGGGCCAGATGGAATTCTTGCGAACCCAGTTTACGGCCGAGTCGAGGGTTGTAAGCAGCAGGCCTTCCTGCTCATGGCTGCCGCCATAGGTGACCTGCGCGATGCGGGCGGGACTCTGCGGATCGCCCGCCAGAGCCTGAAATCGTTCGCTCCCACTGACTTCCTTTTCCATCTTCCCCACCTCCGACGATTGTAACCCGGCGCGGGCGGGGATTCCACTGCGGAAGTGATGACAACGAACAGCACTGGCTAGGAGGCCCGGCTCCTGCTACCTTTAGGATATGCACAGCCCTGGCGTTTGCGGAGTAATCCTGGCAGCCGGCTCCGATGCGGGAGCTGGAGATGCGCGGTTGAAGACGAAAGCGGAAGGCATCAGCGAGCTGATCGGCGCACTGAATACCGATACGGAGATGGTGCTGGTGGCCGTGGGAGCAGGCGCCGACGCGCTGGCCCCGGTCATCTGGGCGAAGGCTGCGTATATGGTCCAACTCCCGGAAAACGCCAGTGATGCGGATGCGCTGCGGGCAATGCTGCAGGAAGTTTTGAATCGCGGCCGCGACGCGGCCCTGGTGACCTCGCTGGATAGCTACGGGCTGACGGCGGAGACGATACACCGGATGGTGGCGGTCTACTGCGCGGCGGGCGACGAGACCTGGGCGGTGGTTCCGGAAACGGAAATGCGGCAGGGGCATCCCGTGCTGATGGGACGCAGGATGATTGAGTTGTTTCTGCGCGGGCAGAAATGGAGTGCGGCGGATGAGATTCTGGCTGCCAACCTGGAGCATGTGCGCTCGGTGAAGGCCATCGATCCGCTGACTGCCTCGACGAGCTCGGTCCCGGCATGGAAAGCGCCCTGGGATTAGCCCGGTACGACGGTACAAAATTTATTTCCAACCTATATCGAGAAACGGGAGCAATTATTTTGAGCCAAACCTCTGGCAGTCTCAGTGCGGTCCAGTTTGTTCAACAGGTTCTTGCGGCGCGTCCGGCGATTGCGGTGTTTGATTGCGACGGCACGCTTTGGTCGGGCGATGCGGGCGCGGACTTTTTCTACTGGCAGCTTGACCAGGGATACGTTGCGCCTGAAATTCTTCCGACCGTCAGGCACCGTTACAACGAATACCTGGCAGGGCGGGTGGATGAGCTGACGATCTGCGGGGAGACGATCCAGATTAACAAGGGAGTGGAGCAGGAACGGCTGCGCCAGGTGGCGCGCGAGTTTTTCGGCCGGGTTGTGGCGCCCCGGATTTTTCCGGCCATGCTGGAACTGACGCGGCAACTGCATGGGCAAGGCTGCGAACTCTGGGCGGTCTCCAGCACCAACAACTGGATTGTTGAGGCGGGCGCGGCGGTATTTGGGATTCCCGCCGAGCGGGTGCTGGCAGCTACCCTGGCGGTGGAAGATGGCCTGGTGACGGACCGGCTGCTGCGGGTGCCCACCGACGCACTGAAGCAGACAGCAATTGAAGAAGTGATTGCGCGTCCGGTGGACGCCGTGTTTGGCAACTCGATGCACGATTTTGCGATGCTGGAAAAGGCCCGGAGCGCCTATGCGGTCAACCCGAACCCGGACCTGGCCGCCAAGGCCGAGACCCTGGGATGGACGGTGTTCTGGCCGGAAGTTGGGTGAGAGATTGGCTGCGGCGAGCGGGCTGAAACAGGTGGTGGCAGCGGTGATCGCCGGCGCCGGCCGCGTCCTCATCTGCCAGCGCCGGGAGACGCAGGCGTTTGCCTTGCAGTGGGAGTTTCCGGGAGGCAAGGTGGAGACCGGCGAAGAGCTGGACGCCGCGCTGCGGCGCGAGCTGCGTGAGGAATTGGGGATCGGCGCAGTGGTGGAGCAGGAAATTGCCACTGTGAGGCATGAGTACGCCGAGGGATTGGCGGTCGAGGTCCACTTTTTCCTGGTGCGGGAGTTTAGCGGGAAGATCGAGAACAGGATCTTTCGCGAGGTGCGCTGGGAAGAGCGCGAGAAACTGGATGCGGAGAGCTTTCTGGAGGCCGACCGGGGAGTGGTGCGGAAGATCAAGAGTGGGGAGCTGGGGTGAGGCTTGAATGAGAAGCCTCCCACACCGCGCCGGATGTTTTCGCTGACCGGGAATCCGCCACTCGGCTCGGGATGATTGATTCGACGAGCTGCTGCAAGATCAAGGCCAACTACACAAGCAAAGACAAGGTCAACTACACAATCAAAGACAAGGTCAACTTGCCCACATCTGCAAACCGCGGCAGATATGGGGCACCAGTGCCCGCACCCTCGTGTTTGTTGATGGATGAGAGTTAGCTGGCGTTGCTACCGAACAGCATCATGACGGTCAGGACGATCATGATGATGGTGGTGAGCCACGCGACGATGTTGAAGAATCGCGAGTTGGTGTGGCGGCCCATGAGTTCGCGCTTGTTGATGAGCAGCAGCATGGCGATCAGCACAAAGGGCAGCACCGCGCCGTTGACCACCTGCGAGAGGATGGTGATCTTGACCAGGGGCAGGTTGGGCCAGAGGATCACACCGGCTCCGGCGACGATGAGACCGGTGTAGAGCCAGTAGAAAAAGGGCGCTTCGCTGAACTTCTTGTCGAGTCCGGACTCCAGGCCGAGTCCCTCGCAGACGGCATAGGCGGTGGAGATGGGAAGGATGGATGCGGCAAAAAGCGATGCGTTGAAAAGTCCGACGGAGAACAGGATGTAGGCGAACTTGCCGGCAAGGGGACGGAGAGATTGTGCGGCTTCGGCGCCGTCCTTGAGGTCGTGGTGTCCGGCAACGAAGAGCGTGGCGGCGCAGGCGACAACGATGAACCAGGCGACTACGTCAGTGAAAATGCAGCCGACAATGACATCCAGACGCGAAGCTCCGTATTGCTTTTCGGTAATTCCCTTCTCCACCACGGAGGACTGGAGGTAGAACTGCATCCAGGGAGCGATGGTGGTGCCGATGACTCCGATGACCATGTAAATGTAGCTGGAGCTGCGGAAAAGGCGCAGGTCGGGCGGCACCAGGGTGGCCATGCCGGCGGCTTTCCAGTCAGGATGAGCCAGAATTCCAGCCACGATGTAGGCGAGATAAATACACGAGGCGACCAGGAAAACCTTCTCGACCGACTTGTAGCTGCCTTTGACGACCATGATCCAGACCAGGGCGGCGCAGAAAGGCACGCTTGCCCAGATGGGGATTCCAAACAGCGCGAGGCTGCCTGCGATGCCGGCAAATTCGGCGACGACATTGCCGAAGTTGGTGATGACGAGGCCAGCCATGAGGAGAAACGTGATGCGGAAGCCAAACTCCTCGCGGATGAGATCGCTGAGACCCTTGCCGGTGACGGCTCCCATGCGGGCAGTCATCTCCTGGACAACGATCAGGGCCAGGGTCATGGGAATCATGACCCAGAGCAACCCGTAGCCGAACTGCGCACCTGCCTGGGAGTACGTCCAGATGCCGCCAGCGTCGTTATCGACATTGGCGGTGATGAATCCCGGGCCAACCACGGCCAGGAACATCACGAGACGTACTTTCCACAGCTTCATTTTCGTCATTCAGCGCGCCCGGTTTGGATAGAGAATTACATCGGAAATTTCAGCATAAATTGCATGGCGGGGAAGCTCAAGGCGAGGCAGTTAAAATGTTGAAAAATTTGCGAAAAGTCCGGTTAAAGCTCGGAGCGCAGCATGGAGATTACGTCGTCGGCCGTGATGACGCCGGTGAGCACGCCGGCTTCATCCACGACCGGCAGGGTGAGCAGGTTGTATTTGTCGAAGATTTCGGCAACCTCGCGTTCGTCGGCTTCGGGCGAGCAGGAGATCAGGGGTTCGGCGGCCAGCTCTGACAGAAGTGTGTCCGAGTGGGAGACGATGAGTTTGGCGAGAGGCACGGCGCCGAGAAGTTTCTCATCCTCGCCGATGAGGAAGATGGTGCTCAGGCTTTCCAGGCCACCATCGAAGTTTTTCAGCATCTCCACCGCATCATGCACGCGCGCCGTGGGAGCCAGCGCCATGTAATCGGTGGTCATGCGGCCGGCGGCGGTGTCCTCCTCGAATTCGAGAAGCTCTTCCACATCCTGGCGCTCCTCGGGCTCCATCTCCTGGAGGATGGCGTCGGAGCGTTCGTCGGTGAGGTCGGCGAGAAGATCGGCGGCGGCGTCGGGATTCATCTCCTCGATGATGTCGGCGGCGCGTTCGGACTCCATGGCGTTGAGGATGGAAACCTGGAGCTTGGGCTCGATCTCTTCCAGAGCGTGCGCGGCGACGTCCTCATCGAGGGTCTGGAAGACGGCGTCGCGATCGGCGGGCGAGAGCTCTTCGATGATATCGGCGATGTCGGCGGGATGGAGGCGGGCGACCCGTTCCGAGGAAATTTTGAGGCGGACGCGGCGGGCCGGATCGGTTTCGATCAGGTTGACGAACTCCCAGGGAATGTTGCGGGCGGGAATGCGCTCCAGCCAGTTGGAGAGCGCGTGGCGCGGCACCATGCCCTTGAGCAGACGGCGAACGGCGCCGCGGGCACCGGCATCGACAAATGCGATGCGAAGCTGCAGACCGAGTGGAGAGTCGGCGGTCTCGCGGTTGAGCGCCAACTCAATGTCATTGACGCGAACGACCTTGCGGCCGTGCACGTCGATGATCTGCTGGTCGAGCAGATCGCGCTCGAGCAGCAACATACCTTCGCCGCTGGAATATTTGGGAAGATCGGAGATGCGGGCGGCGGTGTGCACGCCACCGTTGACGGTGCGCAGAAGATTGGCGCCGACGATGCGGTCTCCCTGCGAGGTACGCACAATGAGGGCGGCAATGTTAACGGGATCATCCTGCGGCAGGAGCGCCACTTCGCGCACCCGTCCCACCCTCCCGGACTCGGAGTCATATACGGGCAGGCCCAACAGATCCGACAGTGCGATCGCTCCCATCGCCCCAGCATAAACCGGGAAACCGATTGGAACAAACGAAAGCGGCATTAAATAATTCAGGCTACAATCCTTGCCATATGGCACGCACATCGCAGGACCTACGCACCCTGGCCGGTCAACTGCTCACCTTTGGCTTTGACGGAACCAGTCTTTCCAGCAGCCTCGAGGGGACGCTCAAGACACTGAAGCCGGGCGGAGTCATCCTGTTTGCCCGAAATATCGAGTCGCCGCAACAGACTCACGCCCTGCTTAAGGCCGTACAAAAGAAAGTTGAGATTCCGTTGTTCCGCTGCGTGGATATGGAAGGGGGCGCAGTGGACCGGCTGAAGAACGTCATCGGTCCGGCGCCAAGCGTCGAACAAGTGGCGCAGGCGGAGCACCGCGCCTATTGCCGCGAACATGGAAGGTTGATCGGCAATGAGGTGCGGGCGCTTGGCTTTAACGTGGATTTTGCTCCCGTACTGGATCTGCGCTTCAACGCTTCGCTGGGCGTAATGGGTTCGCGCACGGTGTCCAAGGACGCCAAGACGACGGCGGCCTATGCGAGGGGGTTTCTGCGTGGGCTGAAAGAGGCCGGCGTTGCCGGGTGCGGCAAGCACTTTCCGGGACTGGGCGAGGCGAAAGTGGATTCGCACGAGGCTCTGCCCGTGGTGCGCAAGAGCTGGAAGGCGCTTTGGAACGAAGACCTGCTTCCCTACCGCCTGCTGGCCAGGCAGTTGCCATTCGTGATGGTGGCGCATTGCTCGTTCCCGGAGGTGACCGGCGACGTGCTGCCGGCCTCGATCTCAAGAAAATGGATTGGCGAGGTCCTGCGGAAGAAGATTGGGTACGGCGGGCTGGTGGTATCCGACGACCTGGAGATGGGCGGAGTGCTGAAGGTGGCCGGCATCGAAGAGGCCGCCGTGGAAACCGTGCAGGCGGGCTCGGATATGTACCTGGTGTGCCACAGCGCGGAGTTGGTGCATCGCGCCTATGAGGCGATTCTGAAGGAGGCGGAACGGAGCCGGCGTTTCCGGCTGAAGGTGGAGACCGCGGCGCTGAGGATTCTGAAAGCGAAGCAGCACTGGCCGGCGCTGACGAAGAGGATGGCCGCGGCGCCGGGCGAGGCGACGGTGAACCGGCTGCGGGAACAACTATGGGAGTTCAGCGAAGAGGTTCGCCTGACGGCGAATGCGCTGGCGGCAACGGCGCCAGGATAGGAAGAAACTTCGGTAATCGCCGAATCGATTGCGCTCAGGCTATGGCTGCGGTACGATTCCGCATTCTTGCCTACAGGAAGGAATCCGCATGAAGCGCTGGTTGGCTGTAATTCTTTGCCTGGCTTGCTTGCCCGTTGCCGCCGCGTTTGCCCAGCAGCCCGGCGATCCGGCTACGAAGGAAGACGTTCAAAAACTGTTCGACATCCAGAATTCGCGGAAGCTGTTCGATTCGATCATGACCGCGATGAAGCAGCAGATACCGGTGATGACCAAGTCCGCGATGAGCAAGCAGTTGTCCAATGCGACGGCGGAACAGACCGCGCAGCTCAACGCATTTATGGATGACTCGGTGGAGAAGATGTTTCAAAATATGCCCTTCGACGAACTGATGGCGGCGGCGATGCCGGCCTATCAGCATCACTTTACGCACGGGGAGATGCAGGAGTTGATTCAGTTCTATTCCTCGCCGCTGGGCAAGAAGCTGCTCGCGGAAATGCCGGCCATTATGACGGAGTACATGCAGGCGGCAACGCCGGTCATCCAGCGATGGATGAAGTCCCAGATGGCGGACTTGCAGGTGAGCGCCGAGAGGTACGCCAAGACGCTGAAATACGCCAAGAATCAGAACCAGGAGAAGACGCCCGCCAACCCGCTGCCGCAGACGCCGCAATCGATTCCTGCGTCCCTCGCCGAGCCCCTCAACTAGGCTGAGGCACAAAAATCGGGCGGCCTTGGAAGACCGCCCGGTCAGGTAGTGGTGCAGTTCAGAAAACTTATGGCAGAAGCATCTTGAGCGAGGCGGCCGAGCCCCCGGCTTTCTGGAACTCGGAGAGATCAACGGTGACGGGCTCAATGCCTTCCTTGCGTAGAAGCTGCTCCAGCCGCGGGCCCAGCCGGGGAGCGATGTAGGCACCGTTGACCGCGACGCCATTGCAGACGAATTGCAACGCCTCTTCGCGGGTGACCTCAAAGGTATGAGCCCAGAGGCGGATGCGTGCCAGCGTCTCCGGCGCAAAGGCGCCGGGATAGAGGAGCAACGATTCCGGCGTGATGGGAGCTAGACAGAGATCGAGGTGATAGAAGTAGGGATCGACCAGTTCCAGCTTGCGCACCTCGAAGCCCATCGACTCCATGAGAGTGGCGAACTGGTCTACGGCGCCCAGGGTGGAGCGGTGGCCGAATCCGGCCCAGACCGATTCCCAGTCGGGATTCCATAGCAGGTCGCCGGCGCCTTCGAGAAACTCTTCCCCTTCGAGCCCAAGGTCCACGATCCGGTAGGCCTGCTGGGCGTACCAGCGGGAAAAGAACTCGACTTCATCGCGGCGGCTGCGATGCAGCATGCGCGACGGAATGGCGAAGGAACGATCCTCGCGATCGATTCCGACGAAAGCCTGGTCGGCGGTGAAGCACATTTCCTCCAAGCCGGGCTGGGGATCAAGAGCAAATACCTGTAGACCCACGCGCTGGAAGGCGGCGCGAAGCTGTTCCCACTGGGCGAGGGCGAGGGCGGGATTGATACCGGGATGGTGGCACGAAAAGGGATTCCTGGCTTCAGCAATTGAGAAATACTCAGGTTTTGACATGAGCACATGGTTGAGCTGACGGGTCAGGGTTTCGCCCCGGAATACCTGCCGGATTTGCTTCGAGCCCGTCCCTGGCGTATCCAAGAATGCTCCCACGGCCCGCTGCCGAGACAAGGCAAACGGCCCCCCACACGTGGGCCAGACAGACATGACCCAATGAGCCGCAATCGTACCTTTGGTGGGGTCCATGGTGCGGTGAGCACTATCACAGGGTGACGTGTGCTTCACCTTTCTTTACATTCGAGGACTCTGGGTGCAACGCGCAGGATGAACGAGGGCAGTGACGCTTCCGGGCAGGCTGAAGTCGGCACAGACTGACATAGTCTGACGAGGGTCAGGCGCGCGGGCCAGCTCCGGGCCGGTTGCCTGGAGGCACAGCGCCATCAATGGGAAGCTCGATGATGATCTCAAGGCCGTGGGGCAGGAGATTGCGGGCGCGTACCGAACCATTGTGAAACTTGACGGCTCCGCTGACGATGGAAAGTCCAAGGCCGCTGCCCCCGGTAGCGGCGCCGCGCGCATCGTCAACGCGATAGAAGGGGTTGAAAAGCTTGGGCAGAGCCGCCTCGGGCACCCCAGGGCCATCGTCGCGCACGGCGATCTTCGCCAGCCCGTCCGCGATGGCCACGTCGAGTCCGACGCGGCCATCCACGCCGGAATAAAAGATGGCATTGCGCAGCACATTCTCGAAGGCGCTGCGCAACATATTTTCCTCGCCGGTCATGGTGATCTCCGGCCAGGTGTTGTCATAGACGACCTCCACGCTGGACTGGCTGGCTTCAAAACGGGCGTCCTCGACGGCTTCTCCGATGACCTGGTTGAGCGAGAGCGGCGCAGAAGCCGACTTGAGCTGCCCGCTCTCCAGGCGGGACACGGTCAGAATCTGCTCGATGATGCCATTCAGGCGAAGCAGTTCTAAATCGATGCGGTCCAGCAGTTCGTTGCGCTCAGGCTCGGGCGCGGTGGAGGCCAGCGAAAGGGCGACGCGAATGCGCGAGATGGGGGAGCGAAGATCGTGCGAGGCTCCCATCAACATGCGTTTGTTGCTTTCGACCAGGTCGTGAATCTCGTCTGCCATGGTGTCAAAGTCCGTTACCAGGTCGGCGATTTCGTCGCGGCGGGTGCTGCCGGAGAGACCGGCGCGCGCCTCCAGGTCACCGCGCGCGATGGCATGGGCAGCATCGCGCAGGCGGAGAATGGGGCGGGTGAGGTACTGCGCGAGCACGGCACACAGCAGCGAGGTCAACAGAGAGCTGAACAGAATCGCCGCCAGCACACTTGCGGGCAAGGATTGATAAAGCGGCGGAACAAAAAACTCACCGGCAAAGATCAAGACGTTACCGGTGGGGCCGGCAAGCCTTTCGACAATGATCGTGCCATCGTGGGCGCGTGCGATGCCAGCGTTCCGGAAGGCGCGCTGAACCGCCTCGCGCGCATCGGGAGGCAAAGGGAGACCGCTGAGCTCGTTCATACTGGCGTCGAACAGCCAGTAGGCCGAGCGCTTGTCGAGAGCGATGTCATGGAGAAGTTCGCGCAGCCCGTCCTGGCCGCGGGTGGAGTAGCGCCAGGTGGCATAGCGGGCGAGCACGGGCATGGCGCGGCGTTCTGGTTGAACCCACCAGGGACGGTCGGGAGCAAAGCTGGAGTGAACCCGATAGGCGAGTAACAGCATGATGACGGTCTGCAAAATAAAGAAAGGCAGGAAAATCTTCCAGAACAGGCGGCTCCTCACGGCGCCACCTTGACCGCCACGGCGTAGAAGTATCCGATGCCGCGCACGGGACGAATCCGCTCCTCGCCATTGGGGACGCAGCCAAGCTTTTTGCGGAGGCGGCTGACGTGGACATCCACGCTGCGATCGAAGGCGCTGAGCGGGCGGCCGAGCGCGGCCTGGGCCAGTTCCTCGCGGGTTACGACCATGCCGACACGGCGCAGGAGAATCTCGAGCATGTTGAACTCCGCGCCGGTCAACTCGACCGGAATGCCGTTGCAATGGGCGGTGCGGGAAAATAGGGCGAGGGAGATATCGCCCACGGTCAGGGATTCGTCGGCGGCAGCCTCACCATGGCTGCCGAGCGAGCGGCGCAACACGGCCCGGATGCGGGCGACAAGTTCGCGGGGATCGAAAGGCTTGGGGACATAGTCGTCGGCGCCGATTTCGAGGCCGAGGATTCGGTCCACCGATTCGCCACGGGCAGTAAGCAGGATCACGGGAACGCGGGATTGGGCACGCAAGGACTTAAGCAGCTCGAACCCGGAGCCGCCAGGGAGCATGACATCGAGGATGACGACGTCGTAGTCGCCGCTGAGGGCGGCGTCGAGGCCGGAACGATGATCGAAGACGGCGGCAACCTGGAAGCCCTCGTTGAGTAGAAAGCGCTGCAAAAGGGAGACCAGTTCCTGGTCGTCGTCCACGATGAGTACATGGCTCATGGCATCCATTCTGCGTGACAGACGGGGCAGCGGCTGTGAAGAACTGTTACGAGTTGGTCTGGAATCGTTCACAAAAGTTTACGTTCCTTCACCGAGTCTTTACTCCCACATTGGACCGGGGGAGTTCATGCTAATAAAGAAGAAAAAGTGCGACACTGACCGAGGCTATCTTTTCGCACGAATCAGCACGGAGGCACGATGAGGTTTCGCACCACCCTAATCCTTTTGATTTTATCGCTTTTGAGCATGGCCGCCTGTAACAAGTCCAATGCGGGTGGCCCCCAAGGGGGTGCGGGCGGTAATGCGGCGGGCGCGCCGGTACCGGTGAGCGTTGCGCCCGTGGTGCGCCAGGATTTTCAGATCATTCTGACCGGACTGGGAACGGTGCAGGCCTACAACACGGTAACCCTGAAGACGCGCGTCGACGGGGAGATCATGGCCGTGTACTTCCGCGAAGGCCAGGACGTGCGCAAGAACCAGTTGCTGGCGCTGATCGACCCGCGCCCCTACGAAGTTGCGCTGGAGACGGCGAAGGCCAACCTGGCGCGCGACCAGGCGCAGTTGAATACGGCGAAGGCCAACCTGGCGCGATCCAAGGCGCTGCTGGCCGATGGCGTGGTCGCACAGCAGGATTACGATACGCAGGAGGCATCGGCAGGCCAGTTTGCCGGCACGGTGCTGGCGGACCAGGCAGCGATCAACAGCGCCAAGCTGAACCTGGTGTACACGCGCATTACCACTCCCATCGACGGCCGCATCGGATTGCGCCTGATCGACCCGGGGAACATTGTGCACGCCACCGACACCACCGGAATGCTGGTGGTCACGCAGATGCGGCCGATTGCAGTAGTCTTCACCTTGCCGGAAGACCAACTGCCCGAGGTGCTGGCCGAGAGCCGTAAGGGCACGCTCAAGGTACAGGCCTACAGCCGCGACGACCAGACCGTGCTGGCCACCGGCAAACTGGAAACGGTGGACAACCAGATCGACGTGACTACGGGCACGGCGAAGTTGAAGGCCGTGTTCGATAACGCGGATGGAGCGCTGTGGCCGAACCAGTTTGTCAACATCCACATGCAACTCTCGACGACCAGGAATGCGCTGGTGGTTCCCATGGCGGCGATCCAGCGCGGGCCGGATGGAAACCTGGCCTACGTGGTGGGACAGGACAGGAAGATTTCGATCCAGCCGGTGGTCATTGCGCTGACGCAGGGTAACAGCGCATTGATTTCCAGCGGGCTGCAGGATGGAGACCAGGTGGTAACCGAGGGGCAGGACAAACTGCAGGCGGGAAGCCTGGTGACGACAAAGGCTCCGCGTCTGGCCCAGGGCGGTGTTCCGGCCAACGCAGCGGCCGCAGCAAAAGAAACGGGTACGAACCCGGCCGGGGCTGACGCTCCGGCAGCCAAGCGCACAGCAGACAAGGTTGGAGGCAAACCATGACGTTGTCGCGGCCGTTCATTTTACGGCCGATTGCCACCTCCCTCTTGATGGTTGGCCTGCTCCTGGTGGGCATGGTGGCCTACGAGCAGTTGCCCATTTCGGCGCTGCCGCAGGTGGATTATCCGACGATTCAGATTGCCACGTTCTATCCCGGAGCGAGCCCGGACGTGGTTGGCTCCAGCATTACTTCGCCGCTGGAGCGGCAGTTTGGACAGCTTCCAGGGTTGAGCCAGATGACCTCGAGCAGCACCTTTGGCAGCTCGATCATCACCCTGCAGTTCAACCTGGACGAGAGCATCGACGTGGCGGAGCAGGAGGTGCAGGCCGCGATCAACGCGGCTGGAACCTATCTTCCGGTTGATCTGCCCAATCCTCCGATCTACAACAAGGTGAATCCGGCAGACCCGCCGATCCTGACCCTGGCGCTGAGTTCGGACAGCCTGCCTCTGTCGAAGGTTCAGGACCTGGCCGATACTTCATTCGCGCAGAAGATTGCGCAGCTCCCGGGAGTGGGACTGGTATCACTGAGCGGCGGACAGAAGCCGGCGGTGCGAATCCAGGCAAACCCTACCGCTCTGGCGTCCTATGGCATCAGCCTGGAACAGTTGCGCACCTCGATTGGGGCAATCAACACGGACCTTGCCAAGGGGCAACTGGACGGTGTGCGGCAGACGTACACGATTAACTCGAACGACCAGCTTTTTTCGGCGGAACAGTACCGCAATGAGGTGATCGCCTACAAGAACGGCGCTCCGGTCCGGCTCGCCGATGTGGCCACCAGCGTAGACGGCGTGGAAAACACCGGCCAAGCGGCGTGGATGAACCGGACACCGGCAGTGGTCATGAACATCCAGCGGCAGCCGGGCGCGAACACGATCAAGGTCGTCGACAGCATCAAGGCATTGCTGCCGCGGCTGCAGGCGGCGCTGCCAGCCTCGGTGAAGGTGAGGGTGCTGACCGACAGGACGGTGACGATCCGGGCTTCGGTGCATGACGTGCAGTTCTCGATGATGCTGACCATTGCCCTGGTAGTGATGGTGATTTTCCTGTTCCTGCGCACCGTGGAGGCCACAATCATTCCCAGCATTGCGGTGCCGCTCTCCATCCTGGGAACCTTCGGGGTGATGTATCTGCTGGGGTATTCGCTGGACAATCTGTCCCTGATGGCGCTGACGATCTCGACCGGCTTTGTGGTGGACGATGCCATCGTGATGATCGAGAACATCGACCGCTACATTGAGCAGGGATTGCCTCCGCTGGAGGCAGCGCTGCGCGGCGCGGGACAGATTGGTTTTACCATTCTGTCGCTGACGGTTTCGCTGATCGCGGTGCTCATCCCGCTTTTGTTCATGGGCGACATCGTGGGACGGTTGTTCCGGGAATTTGCGGTGACATTAAGCGTGGCTATCCTGATGTCTGCGTTTATTTCGCTGACCCTGACGCCGATGATGTGCTCGCGCCTGCTGAAGCAGAAAAAGAGCGACACCCACGGACGCGTTTACCAGTGGACGGAAGACGCGTTCAATAAGACGATTGCGTTCTATGGGCGTACCCTGCGCTGGGTTCTGCGGCACCAGACGGCGACCCTGGTGGTGACCGTGGCGACCCTGGCGCTGACCTTCGTGCTGGCCTACACGGTGCCCAAGGGATTTTTTCCGGTGCAGGACACGGGCGTGATCCTGGGCATCTCCGAGGCGGCGCAATCGGTATCGTTCGAGGCAATGTCTGGATTGCAGCAGCAACTGGCGAAGAACATTCTGCAGGACCCGGACGTGGAGAGTTTGTCGTCTTTCATCGGCATCGATGGAACGAATTCGACGGCGAACTCGGGGCGCATCCAGATCAACCTGAAGCCGCGCGAGCAGCGCAAGGCGAGCGCGCCGGAGATCATGGCACGACTGCAGAAGAGCCTGGCCTCGGTATCCGGCATTACCCTGTACCTGCAGCCGGTGCAGGACTTGACGGTGGAAGACCGGGTGAGCCGGACGCAGTACCAGTACACCCTGGAGTCGGCCGACGCGCATGAACTGGCGCGCTGGACCGACAACCTGGTGGCCAAGTTGAAAACCGTTCCGGCGATCCGCGACATTGCCACCGACCAGATGAATGCCGGGCTAGCCGCGCAACTGGTGGTGGACCGCGATTCGGCTTCGCGGCTGGGCGTGGACATGGCGTCCATCGATAACACTTTGTACGACGCTTTTGGACAGCGCCAGGTTTCGACGATCTTCACCCAGTTGAACCAGTATCACGTGGTACTGGAGGTCGACCCGAAGTTCCGCGACGATCCCGACGCATTGAAGCAGATCTACGTTGCGTCCGCCACCGGGCAGATGGTCCCGCTGGGAGCGTTTTCACACTTTGAAACCGTGCCGGCATCGCTGGCGTTGAACCACCAGGGACAGTTTCCCGCCGTGACGCTTTCCTTCAACGTGGCCAACGGAGTCTCGTTGGGACAGGCGGTGAAGGATCTGGACCAGGCCCAGTCCGAGATTGGCATGCCGGTCGGCGTGCACGGAAGTTTCCAGGGAACGGCGAAGGCATTCCAGGGATCGCTGGCCAATGAGGGCTGGCTGATCCTGGCCGCCATCGTCACGGTGTATATCGTGCTCGGGGTGCTGTATGAAAGCTACATCCATCCGGTTACGATTCTGTCGACGCTACCTTCGGCGGGCGTGGGCGCGATCATCGCGCTCTACCTGCTGCACATGGATCTGAGCGTAATCAGCCTGATTGGCATCATCTTGCTGATCGGCATTGTAAAAAAGAACGCGATCATGATGATCGACTTTGCGCTGGAGGCCGAGCGCAACGAGGGCAAGTCGCCCTACGATTCGATCTACGAGGCGTGCCTGCTGCGCTTCCGCCCGATCATGATGACCACGATGGCGGCGTTGTTCGGCGCGGTTCCGCTGGCCTTCGGCACCGGTACGGGTTCGGAGTTGCGGCGTCCGCTGGGCGTCACCATCATTGGCGGATTGCTGTTCAGCCAGATTCTCACGCTGTACACCACGCCGGTTGTGTACCTCTGGTTTGAACGGTTGCAAGCGGCAGTGAACCGGCTGCGCGGCGATTCCAGGGAGCCGGGTGCGACCACGGCGCTGCCGGTTGCGGAGAGCCAGGGATGAGCAACATCAGCAAACCGTTCATCGCGCGGCCGATTGCGACCACGCTGCTGACGATCGCGCTGCTGCTGGCCGGCGGACTGGCCTACTTTCAGCTTCCCGTGTCTTCCCTGCCCCAGGTGGATTTTCCGGTGATTTCGATCGGCGCTTCGCTGCCGGGCGCGAGTCCGGAGACGATGGCCTCGTCGGTGGCAACTCCGCTGGAGCGGCAGTTTGGCCGCATCGCGGGCGTGAACCAGATGACCTCGACGAGCCAGCAAGGCTCAACCGGCATCACCCTGCAATTTGACCTGGACCGCAACATCGATGCGGCGGCGCGCGACGTGCAGGCGGCGATCAATGCCGCCAAGGGACAACTCCCGTCCAACCTGCCAAGCAATCCGACATACCGCAAGGTGAATCCGGCCGAAGCGCCGATTCTGATCCTGGCATTGCAGTCGGATGCGCTGACGCTGGACCGGCTGTATGACGTTTGCGACTCCATTCTGTCGCAAAAACTGGCCCAGGTGGAGGGTGTGGGGCAGGTGTTCGTAGGAGGCGCCTCGCCGCCCGCCGTGCGCATTGAAGCAAACCCGATGCTGATGAACAACCTCGGGGTTGGCATGGACCAGATTGTGACCATGATCGGCAACCAGAATGCGAACCGGCCCAAGGGCGCAATCTCCGACGCGCAACACAACTGGACGATCACGGCCAACGATCAGATGTCCAAGGCAGCACAGTACCGGCCGGTCATCGTGGCCTACCAGAACGGGGCCCCGGTGCGGCTGGAGGATGTGGCCGACGTGCAGGATTCGGTGCAGGACACGCACAATGCCGGCAACCTGAACGGCAAGCCGGCCGTGGTGATGATCATCTTCCGGCAGCCTGGGGCCAACATCATCGCCACCGTGGACCGGGTGGTGGCGATGATGCCGCTGCTGCAGGCCGCCATTCCGGCCTCGGCGCGGCTGCGCATCATGCTGGACCGCACCACTACGATCCGTGCATCCGTGAAAGATGTGGAACACACCCTGATGATTTCCGTGGCGCTGGTGGTGATGGTCGTGTTTCTGTTTCTGCGCAACCTGCGCGCCACGTTTATTCCCAGCGTGGTGGTTCCGCTGTCGATTGTGGGAACGTTTGGGGTGATGTACCTGTGCCACTACTCGCTGGATAATTTGAGCCTGATGGCGTTGACGATTTCGACCGGTTTCGTGGTGGACGATGCCATCGTGGTCATTGAAAACATCATGCGTCACGTGGAAGCCGGCATGACTCCGATGCAGGCGACGCTGCAGGGAGCAAGCGAAATCGGATTCACGGTTATGACCATCAGCTTTTCGCTGATCGCCGTATTCATTCCGATTCTGTTGATGGGCGGAATTGTGGGACGGCTTTTCCATGAATTCGCGGTCACGCTTTCGGCGGCGATCCTGGTGTCGCTGGTGGTCTCCCTGACGACCACTCCCATGCTCTGCGCCCGCATGCTGCACAGCGAAAAGGAGGAGAAGCACGGACGGCTCTTCCAGTGGAGCGAGCGGATGTTCCGGGGACTGAACCACGGCTACGGGCGCTCGCTGCACTTTGTTCTGCAACACCGGCGGATCACGCTGGCGACGCTGATGGTCACGATCGCACTCAACGTGTACCTGTTCATCATCGTGCCGAAGGGATTCTTCCCGCAGCAGGATACGGGGCGCATCGGCGGAGGCCTGGTGGCGCAGCAGGATATTTCCTTCAACGCGCTGCACGACAAGATGGACGATTATGTGCGCATCATCCGCAATGACCCGGCGCTTGAAAACATCATAAGCTTTGCCGGCAGTTCGACCACGGCCAACAACGCGGGACGCATGTTCATGACCCTGAAGCCGCTGGACAAGCGCAATGTGAGCAGTGACGGAATGATCGCGCGGCTGCGTCCCAAGCTGGCGCAGGTTCCGGGAGCATCGCTGTTTCTGCAGTCTTCACAGGAGCTGCAGATTGGTGGGCGCATGTCCAACGCACAGTACCAGTACACGCTGCAAAGCGACAACCTTGCGCTGCTGAACGACTGGGCGCCACGGCTACTGGCCAGGATGCAGACCTTGCCGCAGTTGAAGGAGGTCAACAGCGATCAGCAGGTCCACGGGTTGCAGATGGATGTGACGGTGGATCGCGACGCGGCGGCGCGGCTGGGCGTGAACTCGGAAATGGTGGACAACGCGCTGTATTCGGCCTTCGGACAGTCGCTGATTTCGATCATCTACCGGCCGTTGAACCAGTATCGCGTGGTGCTGGAAATGGACCCGCGGCTGAACCATTCGCCGGACGTGCTGAACACGGTGCGGGTAAAATCGCGCAGCGGAGCGACGGTGCCACTGGCGGCGTTCGCCAAGTTCGGTCCCTCGAGCACGCCGCTCAGCGTGAACCACCAGGGATTGTTCCCGGCGATTACCGCGTCGTTCAACCTGGCGCAGGGAATTTCACTGGGCGAAGCGACACGCATCATCGAGCAGGCGCAACGCGACATTGGCATGCCTTCGGTGATCCATGGCAGCTTCCAGGGCACGGCGGCGGCCTTTCAGGACTCGCTCAAGAATGAGCCTTGGTTGATCCTGGCGGCGCTGCTGTCGGTCTACCTGGTCCTGGGAATTCTGTATGAGAGCCTGATCCATCCCCTGACCATCATTTCGACGCTACCCTCGGCAGGCGTGGGCGCAATGCTGGCGCTGATGCTGTTCCACACGGACTTGAGCGTGATCGCCATTATCGGCGTGATCCTGCTCATCGGCATCGTAAAAAAGAACGCGATCATGATGATCGACTTTGCCCTGGACCAGGAACGCAATCATGGCAAGAGCAGCGAAGAAGCCATCTTCCAGGCGTGCATCCTGCGCTTTCGTCCCATCATGATGACCACCATGTCCGCGATGCTGGGCGCGGTGCCGCTGGCGCTGGGTACCGGAACCGGGTCCGAGTTGCGCCGGCCGCTGGGCATTGCCATTGTAGGCGGATTGATGTTCAGCCAGATGCTGACTTTGTACACGACGCCGGTGGTCTACCTCTACCTGGACAAACTGCAACTGTGGCTGCAACGGGACAAGCGGGCCGCCCGGCTGAGTGGCGACGCGCTGGCCTCCCCAGGCATGTAGGCGGCCATCCCCACATTCGCCAAAAGATGGCGGATGTGGGCCACCGGCGGCGCCGCGTCAGAAGGAAAACAGCGCCTGAAAATCGACCCGGCGATTGGCCGACCCGGAGGAGAATGGTCCGCCGGCCAGGCTGTTCGTCTTGCCGAACGCAGTGGACGATAGGTTGCCGATCGGTAGGCCCGGATTCCAGGTGTTGAACAAGTTGCGCGCCATGACCGTGAGCGTCAGGTTGTAGCGGCGCGTGGTGTTGGATGGACCAAAGACTCCACCCATGCCGCGCGGGCCGCCAAAACCGCCTCCCGGAGGGCCGCCGTGACCACCACCACCTCCAGCACCTCCGCCTCCGCCACCCGGACCTCGATCCGGCGTTGCAGCGGGTTTCTTTGTATCCGCACCGAAGCCGAAGGTTTTGGAGAGACGGAGATTGACGGTCACGTTGGCCGAACCCTTGCCGTAATTGACGGGAATGATCCGCTCGCCCGCCGACGGGTTGAGGTCAAAGGTGCCGTATGCAGTATGGACGGGGTTGATGGTGCCCGGGGTGGCAAAGGCGGGGCGGTCGTTGTAGAAGGAGTCGCCGTTGTTATCCTGCCCGGTGGTGATGTTGAAGGGCAAGCCGGAGTTGGCGATCACAAAGGGACTGATGCGGATATTATGGGCCAGCGACGCGGTTCCGCTGAGGAAGAGGCGGTTCCGAATGTCGAACGGCGCACGACCGTAATCCTGGGTCAAGTCGTAGGAATTCGACGGGTTGCTGGAAGGACCACCGGTGTCGCTGTTGGCCCAACCGAGTGCGTAGAAGCCCATCAGCGAGAACCTTTGCGAAACCCTCAGTTGCACGTTGGTGATCAACTGGTTCTGCTTGAAGATGGCTTCCGAGTTGTACTGGTAGATGTTGTCATCCCCATACTGGGCGAGCGGACGCGAGCCGTCAGCCCTGGGGGCGTTGGCGTTCTCCAGGATAAGTTGATGGAGGCCGCGCGAGTTCAGGTAGGTAAAGGAAACGGTGCCCACCGAGCCTAATTGCCGCTCCAGGCTGGCGGCGGCCTGCATGGTGTAGGGGGCGCGCAGATTGGGATTGACCTGGTAAATGGTAGCGGAGCCGCCTGAGTATTTGCAGTCACTCTGCACCGTGATGGACGGCGGTGGGAATGTCCCTGGGATGCATTGAATCGGATTGGTAGCGGTTGCGCGGTAGATGGTTTGGGTCTCATCGACGCCGTTCAGGTGCTCGGTTTGCAACACCAGGTCTTCGCTGAAGCGGTCGTAAAAGATGCCATAGCCCAGGCGCAGCACGGTCTTGGGAGCACTCTTGGTGCTGCCCAGTCCCCAGGAGAGACCGAGGCGCGGAGCAAAATCCGCCTTGTCACGGATGTTGCTCTGGGATTCAAAGCGCAACCCGTAGCTGAAGGTGAGGTTGGGACGCAGTTTCCAATCGTCCTCGGCGTAGAGTCCCACATCGGCAAAGGGGAGCGACACATGCGCGTTCTGCACGCTGACCAGGGAGATTTGTGACGCTGTGCCGCTGCTGTAGGTCTGAAGCGGGGTAACCGCCGGGGTGTCGCCAACCGCCGGGCTGCCACTGAATGTAATGGTGCCGTTTGCATTGGTGTAGGAAATGCTATTGTCCTGCGATACGCGCAGGCGTCCGCCGAACTTTACAAAGTGTTTGCCGGCCGACCACGAGGTATAGTTCTGCAACTCGTAGCGGTTGATGGTATCCGTGCTCTGGCCGACCGTGCTGCCGCCGCCGCTGAATTCGCCCAACACACTGAGCGCGGCGCCGGGCTGATTGGCGCCAAGGGAAGTCTCGTCATGAATGAACTGGAAGCGCGTCTCATTGACCATGCGGGAGCTTAGAACCTGGGTATCGCTGATCTGCAAGGTGTGCTGAGTTTCGTTCGAGGTGTAGCCCTGCGACTCCAGAACCAGTCCACCGTTGAGCCCCTGGTTCTGCTGGTCATTCACTAGCAACTGGTAGCGCGCGGTCAGAGTGTTGCTGGGCGTAAGCTGCCAATCCAGACGCGGGCTGATGTTGGTGCGATTGGCCGGGGTGAGCACGGCCGCGGTGAACGGCGTTGGGTTTCCATCGGGATCGAGCACGGTGGCGTTGATGGCTGCAATCTGCTGGATTTTGCGAAGCTCGGCATTGAAGAAGACCGAGAGGTTCCGGGTGAGCGCACCGCTGACATTGCCACTGTAGAGTTCGGTGTGATAAGGCGGGACGCTGCTTAGCACGTAAGGGTTGCGGGAGTTGAAGACGGAGTTGTTCTCATTGAACATTGCCTGTCCGTGCCACTTGTCCGAGCCCGGCTTGGTGAAGACCTCGACACGGCCAAAGCCGGGACGGTCATACTCGGCGGAAAACGGGTTCTGGTTGATGCGTACCTCGCGGATGGCGGATTTTGGTGGCAGGGTTCCGTTGGAGAAGCCGTCGATGTAGATCTGGCCGCCGTTGGGGCCGACCGAAGGTCCGGCGAGAGCCAGCAGATCCTGCTCCAATTCGTCCGGATCGTCGGAGAGTGCTTCGAGATCTTCGCCTTTTAGAATTGTCGCGCTGGCGTTGTTTTCCGGGTTGACATCGACGGACAGGTTCTCACTCTGGACGTTGACCTGCTCCTGCTTGACCGCGATGCCGAACCCAATATCCAACTGCTGCGTCTGTCCGCTGAGGATGATGACGTTGGGCATGTGGTAAGGGGTGAAGCCGCCGGCGGTTGCGTCGACGGTGACAGTTCCCGTCGGCAGGCCATGCACGGCATAGTTGCCGAGCTTGTCGCTGACGGTATTCTGCACCTGGCCCTCGGAGGTGGTTACGGCAACGGCAGCGCCGACCACGACGGCACCCGAAGGATCCGTCACCTGGCCGCGCAGGGAGCCTGACGTCTTGGGCGTTTGCGCCCACAGCGAGCTCGCCAGCATGGCCAGCCCCAGAACCAGGACTTGAAAGCGCCAGTAAGTACTCAACTTCATCGACTGCTGCAAACCCAACATGCACCGTCCTCTGGATTTCTGTTTACTGCTGATCGCCGCCAGGAGCGCTGGCGAGCGACCACGGGGTCAAGAATGATTCCGTGCCCGCGCCGGCTGGAGAGGCGGTAAGAATCGGCTCGACGCCTCCGAGCAGGGTGATGGCAACCGGCGGCTGGAGGGGCGAACCCTCGGTGCTGACGATCATGACGGCTTCGCCTTTCTGCATATCGGCGAGCGTGATGGCGGGCAGACGAGCCAGCATCTGGTTCAGGTCCCCGCCGTGCTGGTGTCCGGCATCTGCCGCTGCCCCTTGCAATGCAGTGGCGGCGGGAACGGTCGCGCCCTTCAGACGCAGCGCCAGTCCCTGGGCCAGTTGCAGGGGAAGTTTCTTCATTTGCGAGTCTGCGGTGATCCGGACGGTCACAGGCTTCCTGGACGCGAGATCCCCAACCGTCAGCGTACCTTGCCCGGCGTCGATTGCGGTGACCAGCCCCGCAATGTTGCGAAAGGTTCCGGCCACAATCTCTTCCGCGACGAGTTGGGAGCCATCCTCGTTCTTGTTGCCCTTGGCGCGGAGTTGATCGCCGGGGTGAATGTCGTCGAGTTTGGCGGCGCTTGCATACTCCCATTTGACCGACTCGGGAGCGTAACGCTTGAAGGTGGTTTTTGGAGTTGTGCTGACGACCACGGACCTGCTGCCGGCGGCGCTGCCGACGGTCAGCGCAATGGTGCCGGCCTGGGAATCCACTTGTTTGACCAGGCCGCCGACGCTGCGGCGCTGCCAATCGAGCAGTTCCTGCTGCTGTTTCTGTGCGATGTCCTGTTGCTTCATTACGATCACGGCAGTGGCGTCGAGCGAGACGCCGTCGGCGTCGGTTTTACCGCGCACAAGGACGCGGTCTCCCACCTGCAGATCGGCGAATTGCATCTGGGATGCACCTTTTAAATCGGTCTGGCCGGGAGCCAGGCGATAGACACGCGCCCCAGCTTGCACCTTCACCGCGAGAGTGGTGCCCTGATCGGTTGCCAGTGTGAAACCTGAGCCGGCGATATTCCGGATGGCGCCAAGCTGCTTCACCGCAACCGCAGTGGCCGCGGTTTCCGGTGCGATAGCCTGGGCGGCGAGCGGAACCGAAGCGATCGCCAGCAACAGCGCCAGGACGAACCTCTGGAAAACGTTGTTGTTCATGCGCGATCATCTCCAAGGGGCTTGGTGGAACTCTAATCACGTGGTTAATTATTTGTATCCCACTGCACGGCCGGAAAATGTTGAGTTTTGTTTCTTTGCGTAAAGTTTTGTCCGGCACAAACACAATCGGGAAGCGGTGCGCCGCAGGAGCCAGACGCGCGGCGATGGCATACTCATCCTATCCGACTGTGACTTGCCTGGGACAGTCGAACCAACCCGGCGTCCCACCGAGCCGGCATCAGGTCTTGGTCCGCGGCAGAAGCGCGGGTGGGCTCGCGGATTCCCTGGGCACACCGGTTGCAGGCAGGGCAATGCAGGCTACTGCTGCGGGAGTGGTGCAGTTTCGCCCGGATCGGCCATCTCCCCTGTTTTCGTTTATGCCTCCTATCAAAACTTTCAATGCCTTGAATTTTGTTTTGAATTGTCCATACCGCCATCTACCGTTACCCTATAGTTGATTCGATTTCAAGCCGCGCTACTCCGTTTCGATGAGATTCAAGCCGAACGCACCACGCAACAATTTGACGCTTCCCCACGACAAACTTAAGGAGAATGAACGATGCCCAAGAGCGTAAACGATGTAATAAAGCTGGCCAAAGACCGAGGAGTAAAGATCGTAGATCTGAGATTTATCGATCTGCCCGGTGTCTGGCAGCATTTCTCGATCCCGGTCGGTGACCTGGATGAAAGCCTGTTCAACGAAGGCATTGGGTTCGATGGCTCGAGCATCCGCGGGTTCCAGCAGATCAACGAAAGCGACATGCTGCTCTTCCCTGACCCGGAAACGGCACAACTGGACCCCATTCTGGAAGTTCCCACGCTCAGCCTTATCTGCGACGTGAAGGATCCGATCACTGGGAAACCGTACAGCCGCGACCCACGCTACATCGTGCAGAAGGCGGAAGCGTACCTGAAGTCCACCGGCATCGCGGAGACCAGCTACTGGGGACCGGAACTGGAGTTTTACATCTTTGATGACGTGCGCTACGACCAGACGGCTTACACCGGCTTCTATCGCATCGACTCGAATGAGGGCGTATGGAACACGGGCCGGGATGAAAAACCCAACCTCGGCTACAAACTCCGGCACAAAGAAGGCTACTTCCCCGTACCGCCAGCCGATCAGTTCCAGGACCTCCGCTCTGAAATCATTCTGAAGATGATGGAAGTCGGCATCCCCGTGGAAGTACACCATCACGAAGTAGGAACCGCCGGCCAGGCCGAGATCGACATGCGGTTCTCGCCCCTGAAGAAAATGGCGGATAACGTGATGTATTACAAATACATCGTGCGTAACGTTTCGAAGCAGCACGGCAAGGTGGCGACGTTCATGCCCAAGCCGCTGTTCGGCGATAACGGTTCCGGCATGCACGTGCACCAGAGCCTGTGGTCAGGCGACACCAACCTCTTCTATGACGCGAAAGGGTACAGCCTGCTGAGCCAGACGGCCCTGTGGTACATTGGCGGCCTGCTGAAGCATGCCCCGGCGCTGCTTGCGCTGTGCGCTCCCACGACTAACTCTTATCGCCGCCTCGTGCCGGGATATGAAGCGCCGGTAAACCTGGCGTATTCAGCGCGGAATCGTTCGGCGGCCGTACGCATCCCGGTGTACTCGAAGAGTGCCAAGGGCAAGCGTCTCGAATTCCGCTGCCCGGACCCGACGGCGAATCCGTACCTTTGTTTCTCCGCCCTGCTTATGGCCGGCCTGGATGGAGTTATGAACAAGATCGATCCGGGCGAACCGCTCGAGAAGGATCTGTACGAGTTGGAACCAGCGGAAGCCGCGAAGATCAAGAGCACGCCGGGCTCGCTTGGCGAGGTCCTGGACGCTCTGGAGCAGGATCACGACTTCCTGCTCAAAGGCGATGTGTTCACCGAGGATCTGATCTCGACGTGGATTACGTATAAGCGGGAAAAAGAACTGGCACCGGTCAACCTGCGTCCCGTGCCGTACGAGTTCTACCTGTACTTCGACCTATAGAACGCGGGAGACGGCAGGTTTGGGCACGCCTTCTTTTTCCCATGTCTGCCGGGAATCCAGGGCGAAGGTCTCCGGAGCCCAGTTCCGTCACGCGGTTTACAACCAGTACCTCTGGAACGAGTTCTAAACTTTGGTCGCAGAGTAAGAAAGACCCCGGCGCAATGCCGGGGTCTTTTGTTTGCGCCTGCTGGTTGCAGGCATAGCGCGCCGCCAGCTCTGGCTCCGAACATCATGTTCACTCAGGTCATGGCGAGGCCTTGTCAGCCTCGCGCAGGTCCGGCGGGAGGGTTTTCGGGAGGCAGGACAATACCCTCGCTGGAGCCGGCAACCTGCTGCCCGGCGGGCGGTGCTGCCCGTTGAGCAGCCGCGCGGTAGGCGTAGAGGACGGCGAGCAGCGGTGGGGCGAGCAGAACTCCCCAGAACGGAAGTAGAATGCCCAACAGAATCGGGACAAGCAACGATGCCCACATGGGGACGCGGTTCTGGCGGTGCATCAGGTAGGGCTGGAGCAGGAGTCCGTCGAACATGGCAATTGCCGCATAGGCGGCCAGAAAGTAGAGCCAGCGCTGGACTGGCGCGCCGCTGACCAGCATCGCCATGGCTGGACCGGCCAGGGCGAGGAGCGGACCAAAGTGCGGAATGAATTGCAAGGTTCCGGCCAGCAGCGCCCAGAACGGAGCCCAGGGCACCTTGAGCCAAAAAAGCGCAACCAGCCACAATCCGCTGACCAAAAGCGAGTCATAACACTGTGCGATGAACCACCGCCGCAGTGCTACTAAAGTAAGGTTTGCATGGTACTGAAACCGCATATTCCTTCACTCAATGTTCGTCCATCCAATGCTACACTGTCTTTAATCCTGCGGATTCGCGAGGGTACGATGAAGATTGGCGTCATTATATTTCCCGGTAGCAACTGTGACCACGATGCCTACTGGGCGTTCAAGGAAGTTTGCGAGCAACCTGCGACGCTGCTCTGGCATGACTCGCACGACCTGGAGAACTCCGACCTCATCATTGTGCCTGGCGGCTTTGCCTACGGCGATTACCTGCGCACCGGGGCGATTGCGCGCTTTTCCCCCATCATGCAGTCGGTGAAGCGCTTTGCCGATTCAGGCGGGCTGGTTCTTGGCATTTGCAACGGCTTCCAGATTCTCTGCGAGGCGAAGCTGCTGCCCGGCGTTCTACTGCGCAACAAGAGCCTGAAATACATCTGCAAGCCGGTTCACGTGCGGGTGGAAAGCACCGCAAATCCGTTTACCCAGGGCTTGACGCCGGGCGAAGTACTCGAGATTCCGATTGGCCACGGCGAAGGCAATTACTACTGCGATGAGCCCACCCTCGAGCAACTGCACCGGCAGGAGCAGGTGGTCTTCCGCTACGCAACCGCGGAGGGGAAAATCACCGCGGCGGCCAATCCGAACGGTTCCCTGGAAAACATTGCCGGCATCTGCAGCGAAGGCCACAACGTGCTGGGAATGATGCCGCATCCGGAGCGCGCCAGCGAGGACGTGCTCGGCATGAAGGATGGCCTCAAGTTGATGCGTTCACTGCTGGGAAGCGCCCCGTTGCCGCAGTAATCCCATGAATCCACGAAGTCCACAATCCGTGAACAGCCCAGGGTTGATTGCCGAGTCAGAGCTCCACCGGCGCGACGCGGAGTTGCTCCACATCCTCGACAACTGGTTAGAGCGGGCCAACGAGCGCGGCGGCGAACACATTGTCTGCCGTCCCGGCTGCGCCCAGTGTTGTATCGGAGTCTTCCCCATCGATCGTCTGGACGCTCTGCGTCTGCAGCACGGACTCAACCAACTGGCGGATCGTGACCCGGAACGGGCGCAGCGGGTATTGCAGCGCGCAGCGGAGTCCCTGGAGCGCACGGTGGATTACTTCCCCGGTGACGTGGAAACCGGAATCCTGGATGAATCGCTTGAAGCCGAAGAAATTTTCGAGGAGTTCGCGAATGACGAACCCTGCCCTGCCCTGGATCCGGCGACGATGACCTGCGATTTATACGCGCATCGCCCCATGACCTGCCGCGTCTTTGGGCCTCCAGTGCGAACCGAGGGCGGGCTGGGAGTCTGCGAGCTGTGCTTCACCAAGGCAAGCGCGCAAGAGATCGCCGCAGCAGAGGTGCCGGTGGACGGGGATGAGTTGGAAGCGGCGCTGAATCGGGAGTCGGAGCGGGCCAACGGAGGCGGCCAGACGATCGTTGCCTTTGCCCTGCTCGGCGCATAGGCGCCCGCAGTCCTGGCCCACCCGTCACAAATCCAAGCAAACCAATCCATCCGGCCGGCTCAGCAGCCCACGGGCGGGGCGGTTTGCCGGCCTGGGTTTTCCCGGCTCCCAACCTCTCTACTTCACCACGCTGGTTCTCCGCGAGCGCTCGATCTCTTCGGCAAGCTCTTCGCGAGCGCTTGTCAATTGCTTGCGCTTCTCCTCGATATCGCCCGAAATGCGCTTGATTTCCTCGTTCTGCTGAGCCCGGTTGGGATCGCCATAGATGGAATTGTGATTCAAGGTGCTTACTTGCGACTCCATATCCCTGAGTTCGTTCTCCAGTAGCTGAACCCGCTGGCCCAGTTCATTGAGGCGGCGCTGCTCGGTGGCCGCCATGGCGCGATCCGTTTGGTTCGGTGCGGCCGTGTTCGAAGATTGCGTCCCGGATGGCGGCTTCGCCGGCAAGGTTGCCGGACCCTGATCGGAGGCCGAAGTCAAGTCGGCGTTGGTGTAGACATGGGTGGCCTTGGGGCCAGTGGTATCCGCCCGCTGCTGCCGCGCCACGTCTCCGAGCGACTGCGCCAACAGCGAACCGGTGCAGAGCAGGACCACCGCGCCTAGAAGCCATCTCATGGCTATTCTCCTGAAGATTAGGGAATTCTACCGCAGCAGGATACCGGGCGCAGGAATTTTCTTGCGCATCATTACCTTGGATTGGAAACAAAGCATAGCCGGGGGCGTTCATTCGCCATGCGGTAAGCCTCCTCGAGTCGGGCAAACCAGACGCTTTCCGTCGCGCCGGGGCTGGTTGACCTTCATCCCTAGGAGGGTACCGTCAGTGGCGGAAATTTAACGGAGGAGTTACAAAATATTATCAAAAGCTCTTGACGCTACTCCGCCAAATGAGTACCTTAGCCGTCATGTGTTTGAGGCAGCCGTGTGGACTGCGATATCTATCAGCGTTTTGCTGAACCAATGAACCGGATTTGATTTGCAGGGAGCGAGCGGATTCGCGTTTGCTCCTCAGTGTGAGTTTTGCTGTGTCCAGGCAGCTTTTTCCGTAGTGTCCGGGTTAATCCCAGCACCGCCCCGGATCGGCTTATCTTCGATCTTGCTTCTGTTTAGACCCGGGTTGCTTACACGCAGCCCTTAGCCAAGTAATAAGAGGAGCTTTATGAACATGCATGAGTGTTTGTCTGTTCGCGTCGCCGCTACGAACCGGAGCCTTCACAAGGGAGTGTCGCATACGTTCAAAGCGTCCGCCCTTGCCGCGTTCCTCCTGTTTGCGTTCAGCTTCGCACTTGCCCAGGATGCGGTCTACAATCACGAACCGGACCAGTTGACGCCGGATACGACGGCGCCCATCAAGAGGCCACTCGTCATGCGGGGAACGGTGGTTATCCCCACGTCCAGCCAGGTGAAGATCGCCGACCTTGGCAAGCGCGCCCACACCAATGTGCGCTATATCCAGCCAGTGTTCTCCTCACCGGATGAAGCGCCGCCATACACCGGCTATGGCTACGAGACGCCGGCCTCGCTTGCCTGCATCTATGGGACTGTAACGGCGGTCACAGGGTGCAATCCGAATACCGTGACAAATACTCCAAGTGGCGGCAGCCAGGCGATTGCCATCGTCGATGCCTATGACGATCCGGATGCAGCTTCCGACCTGGCCTACTTCTCGGCGCAATTTGGTCTCCCATTCAGTCCGGAAAAGTTCGAGGTGGTTTGGCAGGGCGGGGTACAACCACTGCAGGACTATACGGGAGGCTGGGAGATTGAAGAATCGCTCGACGTCCAGTACGCCCACGCCATGGCTCCCAATGCCATGCTTTACCTTGTGGAGGCTCAATCAAACTCCGATTCGGATCTTTTCGCGTCGGTCCAGATAGCTACCTACCTGGTTCAGTGCGGAAAGGTTACCGCATGCCCGGCGTCCACCACCACCCATCCCTGGACGAAGGGCGAAGTCTCGATGAGCTGGGGCGAGTCGGAGTTTTCCGGCGAAACCACTTGGGACTCCTACATGGCCCAGACCGGCGTAGTCTTTTTCGCCTCCGCCGGGGATTCGCCGGGCACCATTTACCCGTGCGTTTCGCCGAACGTTGTCTGCGCCGGTGGCACCAGCACGTCACGTAGCTTGACCACCGGTAATTTGCTCAAGGAAATTAGCTGGTCGGATGCAGGCGGCGGCATCAGCGAATACGAAGCCATTCCGAGCTATCAGTCGGCCGTCGCCGCGGTGAAGGCCATTGTTGGAACCAAGCGCGGCGCGCCCGATCTCTCGTCCGACGCCAACCCCAACACGGGTGTCTGGGTCTACGATAGCTTCCCGCAGTACGGTGAATTCTACCCCAGCAACTGGTGGATTGTTGGCGGGACTAGCGTTTCCAGTCCGACCCTTGCCGGCATTGTCAACAATGCAGGCAGCTTCAATGCCAGCAGCAACGCTGAACTCACCGAAATCTACAAGAATCTGGGTGTAGCAGCCGACTTCAACGACATCACTTACGGTGCCTGCAACTACTATATGAGTTCGTACGCCGTCACCGGATACGATCTTTGCACCGGCGTCGGCAGCCCCAAGGGGAAGGTTGGCAAATAGCTTTCTACCTTGCAATCGCATGGCCCCGGCCCCGCGGCTCATCTCGAGTTGCGGGGCCGGAACCTTTGGCAGCCAAGCATGCGGTGGTTACTTCCGGAAGGCTTCCTTGTTCACGACGTAGGGCATATTGGCAAAGTCGCTGCCCTCCAGCATTTCGATCATTCCCTGCACACAGCGGCCCGCCATACCTATGTCTGGATCGGGCGAGAGGCGGGTTGCCACTCCGCCGCTGGCAAAGTGATGGAAAAGCCGGCAACGATCCTCGATCGCCGGATCGCGCAAAGGCGAGCCTGCCGGCAGGGGCTCGCGCTCAAAGACGTCAAGAGCCGCGCCTGCAATCCAGCCCTCGCGCAGAGCCTTCGCCAGGGCATGCTCGTCCACGACAGGACCGCGCGAGGTGTTCACCAGGTAGGCGCTCTTCTTCATCCAATGCAAGGCCTGTTCGTTGATGAGGTGCCAGGTCGGCCTCTCCGATTGGCCTTCAAGCAGCAGCGGCACGTGCAGGCTGACGTAGTCGGCTTCACGCAGACACTCGTCGAACTCTGCGTAGCGGATCCAGTTTCTGCGGCGCCCAATGCCGAGCTCGTGTTTCAGCTCCATCACCTTCTGCATGGAAGCGGCAAACTTCTCGTTGCGATACTCGGCGTCATAGCAGAGTACGTTCATCTCAAGGCCGGAGCACTTGGCGATCAGCGCCTGGCCGATGCGTCCGGTGCCGATGACGGCAATGGTCTTGCCTGTAACTTCGTCACCAAGAAAGGGAAGGTACGGATGCCAGGAGCCCCAGCGGTTCTCACGCACCAGGCGCTCGCTGGACCACAATTTGCGGGAAAGATCCATCAGGATTGCGAAGGCAAATTCCGCCGTGGCGTCGGTAAGCACATCGGCGGTGTTGGTGAAGGGAACCCGGTAACGGTTGGCGTCGGCGCGGTTAATGTTGTCAAAACCAACTGCAAACTGGGCCACGCCCCGGAGGGTTCCCTTGCCTGCTTCGAAGACTTCGGCGTCGATCCGGTCGCGTATTGTCGTGATCAGGCCGTCGATGCCGGAGCGAACCTTATCCAGCAGCAACTCACGCGGGGGCGCATCGTGACCGGGAAACACCTCCACGTCATAACCGCGGCTGCGCAGCAGCTCGATCGCGGGACCGATGGAGCAGGTTGCAAACACACGAGGCTTTTGCTCTTCCATGGCGTTCTGTCCTCGCCGTTCCAGATCCATGCGGGCAGCGAGCGTCGCGCCGCACACCTCGAAACGGGCCGATCCATGCCTGCTGCGCTACAGGTTCCTCGCCAGGCTCTTGGCGGCTTTTTCCTCGACGTTCTTCTCGACCCAGGCTTCAATGCGGTCAAGCGCGATGCGGATATTGTCGAGTGAATTCGCGATCGAAAAACGCAGGTAGCCCTCGCCGTAGGAGCCAAATGCGGTGCCGGATAGCGCGGCGACGCCAGCTTCTTCCAGCAGCGCATCAGCCAGCGGCTTGGACTTCCATCCCGTGCCGGCGATGCTGGGGAACATGTAAAACGCTCCCTTGGGCAAGCGGCAGTGGAAGCCACGGATGCGGTTGATGCGCCCCGCAAAATAGTCGCGGCGTTTCTTGAATTCGTCATTCATGACCGCCACCGACGCCTGCGGTCCGCAGATGGCTTCAATCCCCGCCTTCTGGGTGAAGCTGGCGGTGCAGGAATTCGAATTGGTCACCAGGCGCGCGATCTGTTGCGCCAGGTCCGTGCGCATCACGCCGTAACCCATGCGCCATCCGGTCATGGCGTAGGTCTTGCTGAAGCCATCCAGCAGGATAACCTGGTCGCGCAGATGGTCATAGCTGAACAACGAATGATGATCGCCGTCAAAAATGAGGTGGGAATAAATTTCATCGCTCAGCACCATGACGCCGGTTTCCGCCACGATGGCCGCGACCTCCTCGACATCCTGGAGGGTCATCACGCCGCCGGTGGGGTTCTGCGGCGAGTTAAGAATGATGAGCTTGGTGCGAGGCGTGATGAGGCTCTTCAGTTCCCTGGTATCCAGGCGGAAGTCCATCTCCTCGCGGAGCTGAATCGGAACCGCGGTGGCGCCGACAAACTGAATCATCGACTCGTAAATGGGAAAGCCTGGATTCGGGTAGATAACCTCGTCGCCTTGCTCGACCAGCGCCAGCATGGTGAAAAAGATGATTGGCTTGCCACCGGGTACCACGACCACCTCGTCGGCAGAGACCTTGGTATGGCGGGTCGCGCCGACCTCGTCGGCAATGGCCTTGCGCAGTTCCGGCAGTCCCGCGCTTGGTCCGTAGTGAGTGAACCCTTGGTGCAGCGCGTCCACGGCGGCATCCACGATGTGGGCAGGCGTGTCGAAATCAGGCTCACCGATCTCAAGGTGCACGATGTTTTGCCCCTTTGCTTCCAGGGCGCGCGCCTTTGCCAGCACCTCGAACGCAGTCTCCGTGCCCAGGCGTGACATGCGCTGGGCCAAACGCAATTCAGTATGCATTGCTTTGCTCATAGGAAGCTCCAATGCGGCAGATCCGGGGTTCGACCATTTTGGCCGGGCGGGCGTTGCCCCATCCAGCCAAACCGCCTATTGTATCCCCCTCCAGGACAGCGCACCACCCTGCCAAAAGAAAAAGCCTGCCGCGAAGGCAGGCCGTACCGCAATAGGAAAACCGGCCTATCCGTGAATCTCACTCTCTTCGCCGGTCTCGCTGCGAATCACCTTGGCAACGCGATAGGGCTGGCCGGAGTGAGGTTCGTGGAAGTGGCGCACCTGCAACTCGCCCAGCAGTCCGAGTGCCAGCATCTGCACACCGGAAACGATCATGACCGCGCCGAAGACAAGCAGCGGGCCGTGAGCGTCCATCACATTGACGTGGCGGACCACTTTCTCAAATACCATCCACAGGGCCACCAGCGACCCGATGCCGATGCCGCTCATGCCGATGCCGCCGAAGAAATGCAGTGGGCGCATCATGTACTTGAGCAGGAAGCGAATGGTGATCAAATCAAAAAAGACGCGAATGGTACGCGAAATTCCGTAGTGGGAGGCACCGCCCGGGCGCTCGATGTTGGCAATGGGCACCTCGCAAATCTTGGCGCCATACCAGGAAGCCAGGGCCGGGATAAAGCGGTGTAAGCCCTCGCCGTAGAGCGGAATATCTTCGATCAGTTCGCGCGTATACGCCTTGTAGGTGGTGCCGAAATCGTGCAGATCCACACCGCTCAACTTGGACATCGCCCAGTTGGCGCAGCGCGAAGGAATGCGGCGCAACCAGAGGTTGTCAACGCGCTTTTCGCGCCATCCGCTGACGATGTCGTATCCCTCGTTGAGCTTGGCCACGAACTTCGGAATCTCCGCCGGATCGTGCTGCAGATCGCCGTCCATGGCGATGATGAACTCGCCCTGGGCATGATCGAAGCCAGCCGCGAGAGCCGACGTCTGCCCGAAATTGCGGCGCAACTTGATGACAACCACGCGACTATCGACGGCCGCAATCTGGCTGAGCAAAGTGAAAGTGGAGTCGCGCGAACCATCGTCAACGAAGACCAGCTCAAAGGTGTCGCCAACCTGCTCCATCACCGCTTTCAGGCGGTCGTAGAGTTCGGTAACACTCTCCTGCTCGTTGTGAAAAGGAACGACGATTGAATACTTAGGCACATCCCTAGTATACCCTGATTGCACAGGAATCCGCAGCGGGCAACCGATTCACCATAGCCGGTATCCTCGCCGGCATCGCCGCAGAACACGCCTGCTGCACACGGTGAATGGGGAATGCCAGTGGCAATCCGGCGGAGTGTGGCTCCCTGCGGCAATCCGGCGCTACGCACGCCTCCGGTTCTTCGTACCTTCGCAGCGAATGGTTACGAGCCTGCCTTGGCGCCCGGTGAAGCCTGCCGGCGAAACAGCGGAGCACCCCATGTTCCGATCGCCAACAAAGCCCCAAACAGCACGACGGCATCAATGCTCTCCCGCCCTTGCCGGGACCAGTAGGCGGCTGCGTCCAGGTTCAACCAGAGTGCAAATTCGTCCAGGGTCAGGGCTGCGCCAATGCCGTAACTCAGGGCCACAAACCGGCTCAGGAGAACTGCCAGTGCGCTGGCGCCGATGTCGGCTTCCGTCAGCTCCACATAGCCGTTGATGAGCAGGAGAAAGATGCCCCAGACCAGGTGGTGAATATGGCGGCCACCCATCTCTACGTAGCCGAATGGCCCAACGTGATGCGTGATGGAGGCGACCAGCAGGCGCACCGCCAGAAAGGTGACAAAGAAACTGACCGACGCAAGGAACAGCCGCCGGTGAGGCCGGTCGGGAATCTGCTGATGGATCAGCAGGCCAAGTTTGGTCAAGTGCAGTAGCAAAAGTGCCACAGCAGTTAGTACGCTGACGAAAATTAACAGAATCCAAGAACCGGCGATGTGCATAGGCTAAGTATGATCCATCCAGCTTGGGGATGGGTGCAGTGGCGGCAGGAGGCGCACAAACCGGATGCGCCTTGGCTCGCCTCCCGGGTATTGCAGTCTATCCACGGGGAACGGCGCCCGGGGCGGAGGCCCGGGAACCTTGGACGGTCATATTTCTTCCTTGCGGAGAAGCTGATATGCTTTTTGCATGGCAGCCGCAGGCAGGAGCAGACGCAGCAAGGTAGTTGGATGCCGCACAGATTCGGGCCAGAGCCGATGCAGATGCCCGATTCTCCACCATAAAACCTAAAGGGCGGTAGTGGAAGGGCCGTTCCATGGCCAGAGCCTCCGGGGTTGGCTCGTGCTCCGGTAGACAGCTAGAACTCGGACAACTGCGCAGCGTGCACGGCGTCATCCACGGGGCGCTGCAGAGGAACCTGAAGATACTGAATCGCCATGAGCCGCTCGATGCAGAAAGACGCGAACCGAGCGCGTGAAGCATGTTCACCGAGGGAGAGAAATGATTGATATTCATTGCCACCTTCTGCCCTGCGTCGACGATGGCGCAAAGTCATGGGAGGTCACACTTGAGATGTGCCGCCTGGCAGAAGAGGATGGCGTGACGCACATTGTCGCGACTCCGCATGCGAATTACGAATACCGTTATGACCGCGCTGCTCACCTGGAACGGATCGAGGAACTCCGCTCCCGCGTTCCGGGGATGAGCTTTTCGCTGGGATGTGACTTTCACCTCTCCTACGAAAACATTGCGGACGCGATGAAGCATCCGGAACGATATGCGATCGGAGACACCCGCTACCTCCTGGTGGAACTGTCCGAATTCAGCGTGTTCGACATTCCTAAAACGCTCTTTCAGTTGCAGACCACCGGCCTGGTAGCGATTCTTACCCATCCGGAGCGCAATCCGGTCATTTTGAAGAATCCCAAACTGCTGCATCAAATCGTCGACGTGGGTTGCCTGATTCAGATCACGGCAAACTCGCTCACTGGTTTTTGGGGAAAATCGTCGCAAAAAATGTGCGAGGGGCTGCTCAAGAAAGATCTGGTTCACTTCATCGCGAGTGATGCTCACGGCGTGAGGAGCCGAAATCCGCGTCTTTCGCTGGCGCGCGATGCAGCGGCCAAGATTATTGGCCCGGTGGCTGCCGACAGACTGGTCACCGATAATCCCGGAGCCGTGGTTACGAATCAGGTAACCGAACTGATCACAATGCAATGAACGGACCGGCAGCTTGCAGCGAAGTTTTGATGTTGCCCGCGGATTCTTGTTCGAACGGGATTCCGCCGGGCTAGAATTGAGTCGCGCGCCTGTAGCTCAACTGGATAGAGCACGAGTCTTCGGAACTCGCGGTTGCAGGTTCAACTCCTGCCAGGCGCACCACGCCAGCCACCCCGGAAGAACGGCCTCCGGCGATTCGAAATACGGCAGACCAATGCAAAGCGTCGCGTCCCCCAAGACGCCGCCACGAAAAAAGAGGCCGTAATAAGCCTGAAGAAAACAGCCTCCATCGTAAAAACTTTCTATGGGTCCCATAACGCTTTCTTTTATCCCGAGCGCGGATGAGGATGCGGCTGGCGTTCGACCGGCCCAGCGGAAGTTCCGAATCGGATCGTAACTGCTTTTCTTTTCAACGAAAGCGCTCCCACCGGACGCGGCGATGCATAAAAATACATCGCTTTGCATACTGTGCCTGCCCTCCGGCCAGCACTCGTAGAGCCTTCTGTTATCGCAGCGATAAATAAAAGGAATTGGCTTCGCGAAAGAAGTACCGCTACTCTCGGCAACAATAATCAGCTAAGTGTTTTGATCACCAAGGATTCTTGCTGAGCGGAACTGACTTCAAAAGGAGAAGCTAAATGCGCATGACTCGCCTCTTTAGAATGGCGCTGGGACTGGTACTCCTGGCAATCACATTGCCTGCTGGACTTGCAGCTCAAACCTCGAGTGCCGATACGGATAAGAAGATTGCTGATCTTGAGAAGCAGCTTGAGGATGTTCGCGCGGAGTTGGATGCACTGAAACCCAAGCCCGTAGCAGCGGCTCCCGCGGCAGCGGCGGTAGCCACTCCGGAAGCAGCGCCGGGGCCGCTGGCCGGAATCGAAAGCGTTCTCGGTGGCGTGAACCTGACCGGGCTGGTTGATGTCTATTACGGATACAACGCCAACCATCCAGCGGCGGGTACCTACACGGAACCCTTCACCAATCGCGTTGACCGTTTCGGGCTAAACCTGTTCGAGTTGCAGTTGGACAAGCCTGTCGATAAGTCCACCGCGCTCGGCTTCCGCTTGGCATTGGGTTTCGGCGACACCATGAATGCGACCAACGGCGCCAGCAATACTGCGGGCGACGGTACCAACTCTTCGACCCAGTATCTCAAAGAGGGCTATCTTTCCTACTTCGCTCCCGTTGGCAAGGGTCTGCAGCTTGATTTTGGCAAGTTTGTCACTCCGGCCGGCGCCGAGGTTATTGAGACCAACCAAAACTGGAACTACACCCGGGGTCTGCTGTTCTACTACGCAATCCCTTACTACCACTTTGGAGCCCGCGCCAAGTACACCTTCAACGACAAATGGTCGATCACGGGGATTGCGGTTAACGGCTGGAACAACGTTGTCGCCAGCAACTCCGGAAAGACAGGCGGCTTTAGCCTTGCCTGGAATGCGACCAAGAAGGTTACCCTTACCGAAACCTATCTGGTCGGTCCCCGGGATCTCGCCGGGATCGGGGATAACGGTTCGTGGAACAATCTGTCGGATACCGTACTGGCCTACAATCCCACTACAAAGCTGTCTCTGCAGGCGATATTGGACTACGACCATCAAGGCATCGACAGTCAGTTGGCGGCCGCGCTCGGCACCGCTAAGACAGGCACGGATTACACCGGCGCCGGCGCCTACATAAGATACGCCTTCAATCCAAAGGTGGCCGTGGCAGCACGCTACGAATATATGAATGATCACGACGGCCTGGCCTTCTTTGCCGGTGGCGCCCCCACCCCTAGACTTCACAACCACCCGCAGGAGTTCACCGCGACCCTCGAACGCAAGTTCGCCGGCCATCTGACCTCCAGGCTTGAATACCGCCATGACGAATCGAATCAGAACATCTTTGAGAGCGGCGGCGGAAAAGGAAGTCCCTCGTTCGTAAGCAGCCAGGACACGGTCGATGCCGGCTTGGTATTTGTGATCGAACCAGGAAAGTAAGACCGGAGCGGGCGGCGAGTTCTGAGCCGTTTCTCCAAAATCCCATACGGTCTCGCACCGGCTGGAACCATTGCCAGCCGGTGCGGGACCGCAGATGCCAACCCCTAGCAGACGACGTACGACGAGGAGATTCGCATGGCCGAGGAAACGACTTCCGGAACCGTTCAAATGCAGAAAACTCTGGGCCTGACCGGGCTTACGATGAATGCCATGGCGCTCATCGCTCCCGGTGCATTTCTGTGGCTCACCTTCTATATCCAGGCGACGACCGGCGCCACGGGGCCTGCCATGTGGGCGGGGATTGTCCTTGCCCTGTTGCTCTGCCTGGCGACCGCAGTCTGTTATGCGGAGATGGCAAAGCTTTACCCCGGCACGGGAAGCTCGTACTACTTCGCCGAGCAATCCTTTCTGAATCACGATAAGGTCTGGCGCTTTGCCCGCTTGTCAAAGTTCATCGTGGGCTGGGGTTCGCATCTTTACTACTGGATCTACCCAGGCGTGATGGTAGGCGTCATGGGAATCCTTTGCGGATACCTGGTGGGGACGATCTGGCCAAACTTCATGAGCGCCTCCAATCCCGGACCGGCATTCATGGCAGCAGTCGCGGTGGTGTTCGCTTTCGCCATCGCCTACATCGGCTATCGCGGCGTGACCGGCTCAACCGCGGTGAACATCGGGATCAACGTCATCCAGATCTCGGCGCTGATTGTGTTCGCAGTGTTGGCTCTCGGCTATCGCGCCAACCATCCCGCGGGCAGTCAGGGATTCCAGTTCGACTCCACCTCCGGCGCCTCCTATAACTACGAGTTTGCGACCACCAAGACGACGGCCGCCGGGGTCGAAACCGAAAACATTGTCCGCGATGCCAATCAGGTTCCGCAGCCGAAGCTGGACGCGGCAGGCAAGCCGGTTCCCTACCTCGTCAGCTATCCGGCGACCGACGCACAGGGCAATTTCCTCACCCATGACAAGGCCCGCTCGGTCATCAGTCCGCATAAGTTCAGCTGGATGTTCCTGCAGGCCACGGTTGCAATTCTGATCCTGGTAGGATTTGAGTCCGTGACCGCGATGGGCGGAGAAGCCAAGAATGCAAAGCGCGACATACCGATTGCGGTGATTGTTTCATTGCTGGTACAGGGCCTGTTCTGCTATCTCTTTGAATATTTTGCGGCCAACTACTTTCTCAACAGCGGGTACACGATGCAGAGCGCATCAGGATCGGCGGCTCCAATCGGCGACATGATGATCATCGTTGGCGACTCGCTGTTTGGCGTAGGGCGCGGACGCATCTTCATGCTGGTGGAAGCCTCGACCGTATTCCTGGCCCTGGTTGGAACCACGCTCTCCTGCATGAACACCGGCGCGCGGGTCACCTACGCGATGGGTAAGGATCGTGAAGTTCCAGAGCACTTTGGTCTCCTGCATGGCGACAACCTGACTCCTCATCGCGCCATCTGGACGCTGGCTGCAATCTCGGCCGTAATCGGCGTCATTGCCGTGATCATGCCGTTCGGGAATGCGGGCGCTCCCGCCGACTCGGTGATCCAGGCCCTGCCGCACGGATTCTGGTCGAGCTTTGGCTACACCACTCATGACAAGATGGCGGCGATGCCGAACTCTCTGCTGACGGTCACGCTGGCTTCGAACTTCGGGACGTTTCTGTTGTATGCGCTGAGCTGCATCATCTGCATGGTGGCTTACCATAAGCACCCGAAGTTCAGCGTCCTGCGGCACTTCCTGATTCCGACGTTTGGGTTAGTGGCCAACCTTGCCTGCATGCTGACTTATCTGGTGGGTCCGTTCCTTGGCATTGGCACCAAGGCGGAACCGCTGCTGGCGCTGGGCATCGCGCTGGTCTGGGCCGTCTACGGCGGGATATACTTTGTCACAACCTCGCGCAGCACCGGGAGGTCCACTCTGGTCGGCAGCCGCGCATGAAGCGAGCCGGGCGCGAAATTGTAAACCAGATGCAGACGGGCTCACTGCCCGTCTGTATCCATTCCCGGAGGCGGCACTGTGAGGAGTGATCGCGGAACCAATGCGTTCGAAAGTACCCAGGAGCTGGGATCAAGATCGGCCATGCTAGACATTGAGTTTGCCGAAATAACCGACTGCGGTCCCGTCCGTGGGCACAACGAAGATTTCGTTGGCCACTCGCTACCTTCAAATCCGGAACAAATCCGCAATCGCGGATGGATCTTTACCTTGGCCGACGGCGTCGGCGGTCAGGACCGCGGCGAGGTTGCCTCGCAATTGACGGTGGAAACCGTGCTCGACGAGTGCACCAAGGCGCCTCCGGGAGAAAACTCCGCGGCCCTGCTGGGGCGGGCGATTCAAACCGCGAACACCCGCGTCTACGAGGCAGGTCATGGGACCATTGCCACCACCCTGGTCGCCTGTGCGTTGCGCTATGATCGGGCAACAATCGCCCATGTGGGCGATTCGCGCTGCTACCTGATCCGGCACGGACGGCCCCACTTGCTGACCCGCGATCACACCGTAAGCAACGATCAGGTTCGCCTCGGTCTGTTCTCTGAACAGGAGGCCCGGAGGGCCATCACCCGGAATATCCTGAGCCGCTCGATCGGCATCAATCTTTTTGTGGCGGCTGAGGTTACTGAGCACAGCGTCCGGGCGGGAGACCTGTTGCTGCTCTGCTCCGATGGGCTGCACGGAGCGGTTCCGGACGAGAAGATCGGACGCATTGCAACCTCGGGCGCGAGCCTGAAGGATCGGGCGCAGCAACTGATCACGATTGCCAACGAGAGCGATGGTGGAGATAATGTGAGCGTCCAACTCATCCGGGTGAAGGAAGTCGAGGCCGTGGGAATGTATCGTGGACGACCCTACCGGTTGCACTGAAGAACTGCTGTGCAAATTTTTCGGATGCAAAGTTTCTCCCTATGATATCTGTCCACGCTGGCGAAAAACTCGACCATTTTCAGATCGAACGGCTGGTTGCCCGGAGCGGCATGGCCTCCATCTTCGAGGCCAGGGACCTGCGCACGGGCCAGACCGTTGCCATTAAGATTCCGCACCCGGAAATGGAGAGCGATCCGATCTTCTTTGAGCGCTTCCAGCGTGAGGAGGAGATCGGCAAGAAGCTCGATCACCCCGGCGTGATGAAGGTGATCGCCAACGAGGGCCGCCATGATCCCTATATCGTGATGGAATGGGTACCGGGACGGCTGCTTCGCCAGATCCTCGCTGAACACCGCAAGATGCCAGTGGATCGTGCGATCAGGATCGTGGTGCAGATCTGCAAGGCGCTCGACCATATTCACAGCCATGGCGTGATTCATCGCGACCTGAAGCCGGAAAACATCATGGTCGATGAGAATGACAACATCAAGATCATCGATTTTGGTATCTCCGCCAACAGCGGTGCCCGGCGCATCACGTTCGCAAAATTGACCGATACCATGGGGACTCCGGACTACATTTCGCCGGAGCAGGTGAAGGGCGGCCGGGGTGACGCGCGCAGCGACGTTTACGCCGTGGGCGTGATGCTGTATGAGATGTTGACGGGCTCGGTTCCCTTCACCGGCTCCAACGCCTTCGTCATCATGAACGACCGCCTGCTTAACGATCCGGTGCCGCCACGCGAGTTGAACCCGGAGCTGTCGCCGCAACTGCAGGAGGTTTTGTATCGCGCCCTGGAGCGCAATCCGCACAACCGTTACGGCAGCGCGCGAGACTTTGCCCATGACCTGGAACACCTGGACCAGGTGGGCGTGGAGGACCGGCCCGAGCTGACCAACTGGAAGAAGCGGCGCTCCCCGTGGGCGCGCCGGATCCTGATGTACGTCGCCCTGGCGCTGGTGCCCGTGATCATCTTTGGCCTGCTGTTCTACGTTGCGCGGCACGCGTGAGCCTGGCTGGCTGCCGCCACGGCGACGGGTTCGGTTTAGGATTCCGCCGCTTCGGCGAGTGCCGTGCACGAGCGCGCTGCGTTGACTGAAGATGCGTTGACTAAAATTTTATACGGGGAAATCTTCATGAAAATTGCCGGGATACTTCTGCTGTTTGCGGGATTTTTGATTGTGCTGAGCGCATTCGTGGTACTGCCCACAAACGCTCCCCGCGGTGCGTTCGTGCTGGCTGGGATGGCGGTTCAGATTCTCGGCCTGGTGCTCACCTTCCGTTCCCATCTCACCCCGGACGAGGCACACTGATGCAGATACAGCCACCAGCACTGAGCGAGGCGGGAACGGCCCTCTGCATGGTTTGCGTGTTTTTGGTGCCGCTGGCCGGAGCGGGTCTAGCGCTGGTCAATTCAGGATTCGGGCGCGGACGCAGCGCCGCCCACTCCATGCTGAGCGCGATGTGCGTTTTTGCAGTGGCGGCGCTTGTATATTTATTCATCGGCTTCGGCTTCCAGGGGTTCGCCGCCGGACCCGCGCGCCTGCTGGGTTTTCGCGGACTGCAATGGAACCTGCTGGGAGCTAGCCGATTGATGATGCGCGGCGTGGTTTTCAACGGCTCAACCCTGTCGCTGGTGGCCTGCCTGCAAATATTCAGCGTCGGCATTGCGGCCATGATTCCTCTCGGCGCCGGTTCCGACCGCTGGCGCCTGGGAGCCAGTTGCGCATCGACGGCTCTGCTGGCCGGTATTACCTACCCGATCTTTGCCCACTGGGTGTGGGGCGGAGGCTGGCTGGCGCAATTGGGCAGATTGGCAGGATGCGGTAACGGCGCCATCGACGCCGGCGGCGCGGGCGTAATCCAGGCAGTCGGAGGATTGACGGCGCTGTCCATCACCTGGATTCTGGGACCGCGCCATGGCAAGTACGAAGCGAGCGGAATGGCAATCCCCGGACACAACATGGTCTTTGTTTTATTTGGCTGCATGCTGACCCTTACCGGGTGGCTCGGACTGGATACGGCCGGCGCCATGCTGTTTGCCGGAGCGGGCGTCCAGAGCATCGCGCTGATTGCGGTAAACAATGTCGTGGCGTCCAGCGTCGCCCTGTTGACGGCCTTGCTTGTGACCGGAATCCGCTTCGGCAAGCCGGACGCCTCCATCAGTGCCAACGGATTTGTCATTGGCCTGGTTTCCATTTCCGGAGCCTGCTCGCTGGTCTCACCGGCGGCGGCGGCCGCCATCGGACTGCTGGCCGGGGTTCTGGTGCCATTTTCGGTGGAATGGCTGGACCGGTGCGGATTCGATGATCCCAGCGGCGCCATCTCGGTCCACGGGGTAGGTGGCTTGTGGGGCGTGATCGCCACCGGGGTGTTCGTGCGGACCAGTCCAGGACAATGGCTGGCGCAGTTGGCAATGGTCTCCGCGCTGCTAGGCTTTGTTCTGCCGCTGACCTACGGTTTGAATCTCCTCCTGCACCGCATCTATCCGCAGCGCGTCCACAAGGATGGCGAGCGGCAGGGACTGGATATGTGCGAACTGGGCGCGGGCGCCTATCCGGAACTCACACCGGTCACGAAGGACTACCTCTACCGGTAGAGTCCGGCAGGGCCGGGCTGAACGAACACAGAAAAGGGCGCCCGTGTGGCGCCCTCTCGTTTCCGGATACTTTCCTTGCTAGTTGGAGGTTGCAGCCAACCGTGCCTGGTTGTGCTCGGCGATGGTCTTGCGCGCGTTGTCGGCCAGGTCCTTGGCCTTGGGCATCAGTTCCAGTGCTTTGAGCACGTTGGGATCGGCCTCGGCCTGCACCCGCATTCCCTCCTGCTGCCCGAACGCACCCACAAAGAGCTCGCTCTTGATGCTGGCGCGGACCCAGTCATTGTTTTCCAGCAAGTCCTTTTCGGTGTAGGGAATTTTGCCATCAGCCAGGAAATTGCGGAACTCCTGCAAGACGCCGTCATCCACCTGGAAATTCTTCTCGATCTTGTGGCTGATCGAATAATGTTTGGCAAAGTTGAAAAAGGCGTACTTGCGCAGCAAATCTTCCTGGAGCTTGTTGGCCTTGACCGGCGGAATCTTGACGTCTGGGGTGATTCCTCCACCGCCGTACACGGTGCGTCCGCTGTCCGTAAGCTTCACTTCGCGGTTGGCGTCATCCTGCTTCACGCCATTGATGGAGTTATCGTCCGCATTGCGGTTGTAGTAGTAGTCGTAGAGCGAAACCCCGCTATAGTCGCGCTGAATCAGCCGCCCGCTGGGAGTGTAGTACTTGGCGGTGGTCAATGCCAGGCCGGTGTTTTCGCTCAGGCGATAGACGGTCTGCACCAGTCCTTTGCCGAAGGTCGTCTCTCCCGCGATCAGGCCGCGATCATGATCCTGAATTGCGCCGGAGACAATCTCGGCCGCCGAGGCCGTGCCGTGATTCACCAGCACAACAATCGGGTAGTCCCGGGTGCTGCCGTGGGCCGCGCGATAAACCTTCTCGGGTGAATTGCGGCCATGATGGCTGACGATGACCTGTCCTTTCTTGAGGAACTTGTCGGCCACGCCCACGCCTTCGCTCAACAGGCCTCCGGGATTGTTGCGCAAGTCCAGGATCAGACCCTTGAGTTCGCCCATCTCATCCAGCGCCGAGGCTGTCTCGGCCTCGGTGGTTTCCTGGAAGCCGCTGATGTGCAGATAACCAATGCCGGGACGGATCAGGAAGTGCAGGTCCACCGAGTAGCGCGGAATTTCATCGCGCACCACGGAAAACTCCAACGGCTTGTCGCTGCCCTCACGCAGAATGGCGATGCGCACGGTGGTGCCCTTGGGCCCCTTGAGCAGATCGGCCACGTCGCTGGTCGTCATGTTGTCGGTAGGCTTGCCGTCAATGGCCACAATGATATCGCCGGGGCGGATCCCGGCGCGGTAGGCAGGCGCGCCGGCGAAAGGCGCAATGACAATGACCTTATTGTTGCGCGGCCCAACCTGCATGCCTACGCCGTAATAACGGCCGCGCTGCTCTTCCTGCAGAGCCGAGTACTGCTTGGGGTCGAAGAAGTTCGAGTGCGGATCCAGCACCCGCAGCATGCCAGGAATGGCACCGTCATAGATAGCCTTGTCGGCGTCCAGTTTTTCCGCATAGTTCTGTTCAATGACGCTGTAAACCTGGGCGAAGTTGTGCACGGAATCGCGCATCTCATCGTCGCTGCCAGCAGGCACCGCCCCGGTCCGTCCGAAGACGACGCCGAGGAAACCGCAAGTCAGAATCACGAGAAAAACCAAAACCAGTGAACGACGGGAACGTCCGGCCATGAATACTTCCTTCTTTTGCCTGCGCTTGAGCGCTGCACGGATGTGAGCTGCGCTTGGAGACGGGGCAGGCATATCCCCCGATTTGGCAAGAGTATAGCAGTTTCGCGCGAAATCGGTTAGCGCCGCGAAGATGCTGGCTTCGGAATTCGGCAGCTCCGGCCGTTCTTCTTGTAATGGCACACGGAAGCGCCGGCGGCAGGATATTTTTCCCCGTCCGGGACCGGCCGCCTTCTTACCGGCGGAAGGAATTGCCGTGTATGATTGCATTATATGGGGATTGAGATGATTTTCATCTTCTTGCTGGCCTTGATCCTATTTGGCCCCAAGAAGTTACCCGAGATAGCACGAGAGGTCGGCAAGTTCGTCGCCGAGTTCAAACGCGCATCGAATGATTTCAAGTACCAGTTGCAGTCTGAGATTGAAAAGGCGGGAACCGACAGCACTCCCGCGGGAGAGCCGGCAGCGCAGCAGACCACCTCGTTCACCCAAACCCTGCTGCCTCCGTCGGTGAAGTCGGCGATTTCCGAAATTGACAACGCCCACGAGCGCCTGATGAAGACGGCCCGATTGGCATTTGACGCCCAGAACTTCACCCTGCGCCCGCCCGAGGCGCCGGTGGTTGCCGCGACCGAAACCGAAGATTCCGCGGCAATTGCAGCGGATACGGGCGCGCCCGCCGCACCGGCCACGGCGATTTCCGCAGCCCATGAATCATCTCCGGTTGAAGCCGCGACCGCTCCACCCACGTCTGAATTGGCGCCGGCCCCGGGCAACTCTGCCCCGCAGGGCAGCTAACTGGCGATCCCACAAAGGTTCTGATGGCAGACACAGCTACCTCTACCGGCGGTTTGAAAGACAGATCGGAACTGTCGTCCATGGGTTTCATCGAGCACCTCGAGGAACTCCGCAAACGCATTATCCGCAGCATGGCGTTCATCGTCGGAGGATTCGGTGTCTGCTGGATTTGGCATGAGAGGATTTTCGGCTGGATCCAGAAGCCCATTGTTCAGGTTCTCAGCAGCCACAAGCTGAGCACCCAGCTTGTCTACACCAACCCGATCGATCCCTTCAACATGTACCTGAAGATCAGCCTGATCGCCGGGATCTTCGTAGCGTCGCCGTTTGTGCTCTACCAGGTGTGGGGCTTTATCGCTCCCGGCCTCTACAAGTCGGAACGCAGGTACGTGGGGCCGTTCATGATCAGCACCGTGGGGCTGTTTGTGGCCGGTGGTTTTTTCGCCTATAAAGTTGTGTATCCGCAGGCATTGACCTTCCTGGTGGAATTCAGCCGCCAGTTCACGCCGATGATCACGATCAACGAGTACATCGAGCTGTTCATGACGATTGTGCTCGGACTTGGCGCGGTCTTTGAGATGCCCATCCTGGTGTTTTTTCTGGCCCTGTTCGGTCTGATCAGCCCAGGCTGGATGTGGCGTAATTTCCGCTACTCGATTCTGGGAATTTTCGTGATCGCGGCCATCATCACACCCACGCCCGACATCATGAACATGTGCATTTTCGCCGCGCCCATGATCGTTCTTTACCTGCTCAGCATCGGCATCGCCTACCTGGTGCATCCCAAGCAGCGCAAGAAGCGGGAGTTGAACCGGCAATGAGGAACGGGTATCGAACCTTGCTCCAATCCGGACCAATGAGCCGCTCCGGCCGGGTCATTCTTGCCCTGCTGTTGGCTGCCTCGGCATTGCTGGCCGGAAGTTGCCGTGAATCCACCACCGGCGTTGGCAGCGCAGCCGCTCAGTCCCAGCTGGCAGCGCGGCCGGAGATGCACGCCGAGGATTTCGATCCCAAGCCGGAGACGCCGGCGGCCTTTAAGATCAGCGGGCAGAAAGCGTACCAGAATCTGAAGGACTTCGTTGAACTGGGACCGCGTTTCCTGGGTAGCAGCGGACACAGGAAGGCCGAAGAATTCATCCTGGGGCATTTGGACGGGGCGCACATCGAGCAGGACAGGTTCAACGCGCAGACCACGGCCGGGGCGTTTCCCATGAACAATATCATTGCAAAGTTCCCGGGACGCAAGGACGGGATCATTGTCATCGCCGGCCATTACGATACGAACTATCCGCTCCGGAACACAACCTTTGTGGGCGCCAATGACGGCGGCTCCAATGTGGGGTTGATGCTGGAAATCGCCAGCCAACTCCGCGTTCATCCGCCGGAGGGCTACAGCATCTGGCTGCTGTTTACCGACGGCGAGGAAGCCACCGTGGAGTGGACGGACGAGGACAGTGTATATGGCAGCAAGCAACTGGCGAAGCAGTGGTCCGGGGATGGCACAGCCTCCAGGATCAAGGCTTTCCTGCTCCTCGACATGATCGGCGACAAGGACCTGGACATGGACTTCGATACGAATTCCACGCCCTGGCTGCGGGATGTCGTCTACCGCGCGGCGCAGCGGATTGGGCAGGCGTCACATTTTTCCGCGCGCAGCAACGCGATTCAGGACGATCATCTTCCCTTCCGCGCGGTGGGAATTCCGGTGGACGACCTCATCGATCTGAACTATGGCTTTGACAACCTTTATCATCACACCACCCAGGACACGCCCGACAAGTGCAGCGCCGCCAGCCTGCAGGTGGTCGGCGACATCGTGATGGAAACGATTCGCGCCCTGAACACGCGCTAGGTTTCGTCGCGCCCATCCCCGGCAGTGCCGTTCCACCTTCCCTGTTTGCGCCCGATGCCTGGCCCCGCAAACCGTATGTTAGGCTTAAGAGTTCCTTCGGATTGGCAGCACCCGAAGGCAGACAATGCTTTACCATGCAGACTCCTACCAACCTGACGTTCTGGATCCTGTTCCTTGCTTTCGTGATCCTCATGCTGATCCTGGATCTCGGAGTATTCAACCGCAAGGCACGTACGGTGAGCCTGGGCGAGGCACTGGGCTGGGGCGCGCTCTGGGTTGGTCTGGCCGCCGGATTTGCGGTCTTGCTGTACTTCCACGGGCACCGCATGACGGGTGATCCGGCGAGCGCGAATCGTCAGCTCTCGCTCGAGTTCATTACCGCCTACCTGGTGGAAGAGGCATTGAGCGTGGATAACCTGTTCGTCTTCCTGCTCATCTTCCGCTATTTCAAGGTTCCATCCGAATTGCAGCGCAAGGTACTGTTCTGGGGCATCCTCGGCGCCATCCTGATGCGCGCCATCTTCATCGCCACGGGAGTTACCCTGCTGAACCGCTTCCACTGGGTGACGTATCTATTTGGAGCCTTCCTGATCTATGCCGGCTTCAAGCTGCTTTTCCAGGATAAGGACGCCAGGAATCCAGCCGACAGCTTCATGACGCGTTTTGCGCAGCGCCATCTGAACCTGACCAACGATTTTGCCGGCGGGGCCTTCAGCATCCGCCGCGATGGCGTGCGTTACTTTACCAGGCTGGCCCTGGTGCTGCTCGTGGTCGAAAGCACTGACCTGATCTTTGCCGTCGATTCGATCCCCGCCGTGCTGGCGGTCACGCGCCAGCCCTACATCGTATTCACCTCGAATGTTTTCGCCATCCTCGGCCTGCGCGCCTTGTACTTTGCTCTTGCCGGCCTCATGGATCTCTTTCATCTCCTCCATTATGGGTTGGCGACCGTTCTCATGTTCATTGGCGTAAGAATGCTTGGAGCAAATTACTTCGAGGTTCCCATCGTGTACGCTCTCGGCCTGATTGTTGCCGCGCTGGCTGGCTCGGTCCTGCTGAGCCTGCTTGTGCCCCCGGCAGAACATGTGCGAACCGCCGACTGAGCCCGCCGGCCGGGCTCGGCCGAATCCTCGGGCGCGACCGCAGCGTCTATACTATAGACGTGAATCCAATGCCAATAAGAAAGATTGCAGAAGCCGATTTTCCGACCCGCTGGGGGCATTTTCGAATACTCGGCTTTGAAGGCTATATCGCCGGAACTCCCGCGGCCGGATCTCCCGACAACATGGATCGCCGCAGGGAAGAGGCCATCGCGCTGGTCATGGGAGACATCCATTCCGAGGCGCCGCTGGTGCGCATCCACTCCCAGTGCCTCACTGGAGACGTGTTCCATTCCATGCGCTGCGACTGCCGTCAACAACTGGAACTGGCGCTGACCATGATCAGCGAACTCGGCAAGGGCATACTCATCTATGAAGACCAGGAAGGACGCGGCATTGGCCTGATGGCGAAATTGCAGGCCTATGAGTTGCAGGATCAGGGACTGGATACGGTGGAAGCCAACCTGAAGCTGGGCTATGAAGCCGATTGCCGCAGCTATCTTCTGCCCGTGGAAATTCTGAAGGCGTTGGGCGTGCGCCGGTTGCGGTTGCTGTCCAACAATCCGGAAAAGGTGGAAGCCGTGCAGGCGGCGGGAATCGAAGTGGTGGAGCGTGTTCCAGCCGACGTGGAGGCCTACGACAGTAACGCCAGGTACCTCCGCACCAAACGCGAAAAGATGGGACACCTGTTCATCCCGTTTCAGTAGCCGGGCGCTCAGGTTTTTCCTGGTCCGTGCGCCTCACTGGCGCAGGAGCTTTTTCATCTCATCGCCTCGCTTCACCGGCAGGTTCGCGGTTGCATACTCCATCAGCGCCCGATACACGGGAGACTCCGGCGAGCCGGCCATGGCCTCCAGGTGCGCCTGGACCGTGCCCACATCGCCGCGAGCCAGGGGGCCACTGAAAGACCTTCCGGCTCCCTGGCGCAGAACATTGCGCACCGTGCGCAGCACAATCGGTTCCATGATGCGGCGCACATCCCTGGCCCTGATTCCGGAGCGCAGGCCAACCCGTTCGGCGGCTTCAAGCTCGGTCGCCAGCATGGGTGAGAGCATGGCTCCGAATGCGTGATACAGCACCTTGCTGGCGGGCTTGATGGTAAAGCTCCTGGCGCCCAGCGCGCTCGCCATCCGGCGCGCCGCCCGAATCGCCATGGGACTTCCCTCCAGGGCAAACCATGCATCCTTCAAATCTGGCGGCTCGCCATCCACAAAGGTCATCATCGGATGCGCGCTTCCGGTGTGCACGCCGCGGCCAGACAGTGCCGCCAGCGCCTGGCTGCTCAGCACGCCGCTGGGATGCAATATGACTGGTGGCAGTTGGTCCCGCTGGGCCAGGATCTGCGCCACATCTTCCACCGCTCGGTCGGGCACGGCCAGCCACAACACGCCACAGGTAAGTTTGGCATTCCGCAGCGTGGCGGCGGCGGCGCCAACCTCTTGCGCCAGTGCGCTGGCCTTGCGCTGAGAGCGGGCGGATGGGCGCGCAATGATCTCAGAGATGAGGAAGCCTTGTCCGCGGAGCAATTTCGCGAGACCGCTGGCGAGCGCTCCGGCGCCGGCAAAGGAGATGGTTTTCGTTTGATTCACGACAGCAGGTTAGCACGACAGGCTCCTGATTTGTGTATAGTGTCGGCATGGCGAACGTAAGCAATAAAACCTCTCGCAAGAAACCCGTGAAAACATCCATAACGAAAAAGAACCATGCGTCGGCGGCCCGCAAGCAGGCCACGGTGCAGATACTTTCCACCAAGCTGGCTTATGCGGCGCCGCTGTTTCAGGTGACCAGCGATGAAGTGGTCGAACCCTCCGGCGCAAGAGTCCGGCGCGATATCGTCCGCCACTCCGGCTCGGTGGTGATCCTGGCCCTCGATGAACGCACGGCGGAGCCTGCCGTTCTGCTCATCCGGCAATTCCGTTATGCCGCAAACCAGGATTTGTGGGAACTGCCCGCGGGACGCATCGACGAGGGAGAAGATGCATTGACGGCGGCCAAGCGCGAGCTCCTAGAGGAGACCGGTTACTCCGCGTCGGAATGGAAACGAGCACTGTATTACTACCCAAGTCCCGGCTTTCTAAGTGAGACCATGTCCATCTTCGCGGCCCGCGACTTGCGCAAGGGCAAGGCGTGCCCGGAAGAAGACGAGTTCATCACCCCCAGAATGCTTCCGCTGAGTAAGGCCGTCCGATGGGTGATGAGCGGAAAAATAGAAGACGGGAAGGCCATCGCGGGGATTTTGTGGGCGGCTCAGAAATTTCACATCTCAGGCAATGGTGAAGTTAGCAAGCGAAAGTAACTGGCGCTCACGGTATCCGGCAAGACCCGCTGGAACCCTCGTAAAACCGGGCCTTCCAGCTATGCACCATATTGACAGCTCCGAGGAACTGGCAGACAATCGTCGCAATCAGGTCAACAACAGGGTTGACCAACGCGGTTCAGCAGGGCAAGAACGAAATCTGAACTTCGCAAGGTTGGCGCCGTTTGAGGCCGTCGGCAAGGTTGCCGATAGCAAGATGCTCGGAGGTAAGGTAAGTGTCTAGTCTCAAGGGAACCGTCAAATGGTTCAACAATGCAAAAGGATTCGGATTCATCGGGCGCGAGGATGGCCCCGATGTCTTCGTGCACTACAGTGCGATCAGCAGTGAAGGCTATAAGAGTCTTCAGGAAGGCGACCAGGTAGAGTTCGAAATCGTCGAGGGGCAAAAGGGACCTCAGGCCGGCAATGTGATGAAGGTGTCCTGACGGTGTGAGCCGATATCGCGGGCCCGGCGGTGGAGAGTTGGGCTCCTGTCTTTCCTGAAGTGGGGTGCAAGTCAAAACCTGTGCTGGATTGCCCGGGAGAGCAGTTCAGAATCGCGCCTGCGCGCTTTCATCATGCTTGAAGGAGCGCTACCGGGAAACCTTGGGAAAGCCCTGCGACCGAGCCGACGGTGAGGCGGACAACCAGCGCCTGGAACCTATGGCCGGAATAAGCGCATCAATCCCTGCGGCGGCAGGTCCGGAACGAGGAACTGATGCGCCTCTCCAGAGGCTCTGGAGACGGCCTCTGCCGTGAGATACCCCGCTCGCACCGCTCCCTCCATTGTGGAAGGCCAGCCCGTCGCCGTCCAGTCGCCACTCAGAAACAGCGGCGGCCACGGACTGGCTGGCGGTAAACGGAACCGGTCGCTGAGGGGCGCGGGAGCAAAGGTTGCGTGTACTTCCTTGATCACCGTCGCCTTTAGCAGCCGGGCCTGGCCCGCGCCGGGGAAGAATTCCTTTAGCTCTTTGAGTGCAAGCTCAATGATTTCCGCGCGTCCCATCTCCAGCAGGCTTTTCGACGAGCTGACGACCAGTTCCAGGTAGCTGCCCGAAGCCGTGGCGCTCCCCGCCGCCGGGCGCGCCAGGATCTTCGACTTCTGAAACATCCATTGGATGTTCCGGTCCAGCAGCGCGGCGTGTTCCAGTTCCGTAATCTCGCGATCAAGCCAGAGGTGAATTCCAGTGATCGGCACTGTCCGCAGATGCCCCACCTTTTCCTCAAGCTCCCGGCTGGCTGGGGATACAGGCAGGAGACGTCCGAGAAGATGAAAAGGAATCGCGCTGATGGCGTAGTCAAAGGTGAAGTCGCGGCCATTCGAGCGCAGCACGGCCGCCGGGCCGTCAAAGGAGACAGTCTCGACTCCACTGCGCAGCAGCACTTCGCCGCCGCGGGCGCGAATGTAGTCGGCGGCCACTCCGTAGAGTTCGGAGAGCGGCACCGTGGGCACACCCATCCTGCCAGCCTCGGCAGACTTCAGGAAGGCATCGCGGAACACCATCGCGGCGTACTTTACCGAACACTTGTCCAGGTCTTCGTTCAGGCTGCTGATCAGCACCGGGGCCCAGAACCGGTCAATTGCTGCCTGCGTCTGGCACTTGCGGCGCAGCCAGGAGAGAAAGTCCTCGCTACTGTCCTGGGGAATTCCGGCGAGCAATCCCAGCAAGGCGCGCATGATCGCAAGCTTGTCGCCCATCGAGAGCAACTTGTAGCGCAGAAACGAGATCGCGGTGTGGAAGGGAGCAGGCAGCCAGGATGCTTCGATGAAGCTGGAACGGCCGCCCGGCTCGATGAATGTAATGCGCTTGTACCAGCGCAATTTGTCCTCGACGCCGAGACGGTGGTAAAAATCGCGCAGGTTGGTGCAGCAACCCAGCATGATGTGCTGGCAGTTATCCACAACCTCACCTGTACCGGAGTGCTCATAGGAAGAAGCGCGGCCACCGAGGAATGCCCTGCGCTCGAACAGCGTAACCTTGTAGCCGGCATCGGCCAGGGCGCAGGCCGCCGCGAGCCCGGCGAGTCCGCCACCGACAATCCCTACGCTGGGGCGCTTTGTATCCGCTCCGCGCTGCGCCGGCGGGCTGCTCACAGGAGTCTCTTCCAGAATCCTCTGGCCAGAATCTTGAGCTTCTCGCCCGAGGAGAGGCGCACGCGCTCCGTGTACACGTCGAACTGCCGCAGTTCGATGCGGTCGAGGATGCCGCGATAGATCTCCACCATTGCCCACAGAGCAGGCTGGCTGACCTCGTCAACGAGGGGAAGCAGACGCTCGGCGGACCCATAGAACTCGCGCGCGCGGGCCGCCTCAAACGCCAGCAGCGGGCGCAGTTTCTCCAGCGGCGCGCCGCGGCCAAGCTCTTCGGCAGTCACGCCGAACTGCTCCAGATCCTGCTGCGGAAGATAGATGCGAGCCATGCCTGCATCTTCTTTCACATCGCGCAGAATGTTGGTGAGCTGGAATGCAATGCCAAGCTGTTCGGCATACTTCTCGGCGATGGGATCGCGATAGCCGAAGATGCGGATGCAGACCAGGCCCACCACCGAAGCAACGTGGTAGCAATAGTTGTACAGCTCATCGAAGCTGCGGTAAACCACCAGGGGGCCGTCGTCCTGTACGCTTCCTTCGCGCACGTCCATGCCGGTTCCTTCGACCAGTTGATCCAGCAGTTCCATGGGAATTTCATAACGCTGCTGCGAATCCCGCAGGGCAAGAAAGACCGGGTCGTCAGTGCTGCCGCTCTCGATCGAGCGATGATAGGATCCGAGGAACTCGGCAAGCTTGCGGCGGCGCTCGCTGGCCGCCATGCCCGGATCATCGCTCAGGTCGTCGGCGTGGCGCATGAACGCGTACACGGCGCTCAGCGCATTGCGCCTTCGAGCCGGCAATAACATAAAGCCGTAATAGAAATTCTTTGCCGATGATCGCGCGATGTGGCGGCATACGCTGTAGGCGGTGTTCATCCGCAGCGCGGCATGTTGCAGGGTCGTGCTCATTTCGCACCACCCAGGGCAGCGCGGCCGGCCACGGCGCGCAACGCCAGCCCAGCCTTCTGGAACCTGCTCAGACTGGGGCGTCGCGCCAGCACGTTGTACCCCTGTTTTTCAATCGTCTGAAGAATCGCCAGACCTCCCCGGCTGAACAGTTCCAGGTCCAGGGCCAGGGAGCGGTTTACCATCTTCACCAGTGGCAGTCCCAGCTCAAACCACTGGCGAGCCCGCTCCACCTCAAAGCGCATCAATTCACCAAACTGGCGGTTAAAGCTGCCTTCGGCAATCTGGGCTTCGCCCACCCCGAAGCGGCGAAGGTCTTCCAGCGGCAGGTAGATCCGTCCCTTTTTCAAATCCACCGCCACGTCCTGCCAGAAGTTCGCCAGTTGCAGCGCGGTGCAGGTATAGTCGGAAAGCTGTTGGCGCGCTGCGTCCGTGTATTGGCAGACATAGAGCACCAGGTGGCCCACAGGATTCGCGGAATTCCTGCAGTAGCCCAGCAGGTCCTGGAAGGTTTCGTAGCGCCCAACCACCTGGTCCTGCCGGAATGCCGTGAGCAGATCGCTGAATTCATGCCGGGGAATCGCGCAAGCCTGGATGGTTTCCGCCAGCGCGACGAAGACCGGATGGCGCACCGCGCCGGCGCCGCCTGTCAGCGCGTCGTAGGTGGCGTCCAGTTCCTGCTCCCAGCGGTCCAGCAAAGCCAGCGAAACCCGCGCGTCCCCAACCTCATCGCCCAGGTCGTCGGAGATGCGGCAATAGGCGTAGACATTAAAAAAATGCTGATGCAGATGCCGGGGCAGAAACCAGGTCGCGACCGAGAAGTTTTCGTAATGCGAGGTTGCCAGCCGCTTGCAGTAAGCGCGCGCCTCGGCAAGCGAGGGCGCCACGGCGGGGATGGCGTACTCCGGAGGCAAACTGGCCCAGCCACGAGCCAGCAGATCCTCACTGCCGCTGGAGTCTTGACCCGTACCGGGAGCGCCGGCGGGGTCCGAACGGGTGCTGGGCACAAATAAAGTCAATCGTCTTCCTTTATCAGTGTCCGGGAATGATAGCAGTCTTGATCTCGCCGCCGCGCGTCAGCATATCCCGCAACACGGTTTGCAGCTTGGAGAGCGGCGCTTCCCCGGTGATGTAGTCGGCGCCTTTGATCTTGCGTTCGACGATCAGCGCAAAAGCCCGGCGCACCGTGTCTGGAGTGTGGTGGAAGGTGGCTTTCACCGTGATCTCCGAGTAATGCAGACGTTCGGTGTTCAACTGCACCCGCGTTCCCTTGGCGCATCCGCCGAACAGATTCACCGTGCCACCCTTGCGCACCATGTCGATCGCCCACTCCCAGGCTTCGGGACGGCCTACGGCCTCAATGACGACATCCGAGCCGCGGCGTTCCGGCGTCAGATCACGCACGGTCTCAATCGGGTTGGCGACCTTGGGAAACTGCACGACCTTGCTGGCGCCCGCATGTTTCGCCGCGAGCACCTGCCGGTCGTGCTTCACCACGGCAATCACGTCGCAGCCCATGATGTGGGCCACCTGCATGAACATCAACCCGATGGGACCGGCTCCGATCACGGTCACGGTTTCACCGATCTCCACCCCGGTTTCGTGCAGGCCGCGCAAGACGCAAGCCAGGGGTTCGGTGAGGGCGGCGGTTTCAATGCTGATATCTTTGGGTACCACCAGCATGTTGTTTTCAACAATGCGCCGCGGGATACGGATGAACTCCGCATATGCGCCGTTGTTGAATAGAAGGTCTTCGCAGAGATTCTCCTGGTGCTTCTTGCAATAGAAACATTGGCCACAGGGAGCCGAGTTGAGCGCGACCACGCGCTGGCCAACCTTGAAGTTCTTGACTCCCGGACCTGTTTCCTCGATCACTCCGGCGAATTCATGGCCGAACAGCGCCGGGGGAACGATCATCTTGGCATGGTACCCACGGCGATACACCTTCAGATCGGTGCCGCAGGTCAGGGCAGCTTGAACCCGAATGAGTACTTCGCCCTTCTCCAGTTCCGGAATCGGTACCCGTTCGATCTTGACGTCCTCTTTGCCATAAAGGACCGCTGCCGTCATTTGTCCGTTCACTCTGCTATCCTTCCCAGACGCTGCCAGGCTGAATCGCGATTTTCATCGTGTCCGGCTGCGGATGTGCAGCTAATTTCAAAGCTTCAAGTGACTGGGCCAGCGGGAACCGGTGACTGAAAAGTCCCGCCAGATCCATTGCACCGCTGAAGACAAACTCAGCCACTTCTTCATTCAGTTCCACGGATGCGCTGTAGGAACCCAGCAATGTTTTCTCATCGACACAGACTGAGGCGGGGTCGATGCGAACCTCACCGCGAACCGTCTGCGCAAACAAAAGAATCCGCCCGCCGAACCGCGCCGCATCGATGGCAGTCCCGATCAATGAGCTGCCTCCGACCGCAAGAATCACCGCGTCCGCGCCACGGCCCCCGGTCTTTTCGCGGATTGCCTGCACCACATCCCGCTGGGACGCGTCTACCGACTCTGTCAACCCGTAGTGCTGCCCAATTGTAAGCCGCTGCGGGAACAAATCGGAAGTAATTACGTTTGCTCCCGCGCGTTGGGCCAGCACACCCAGCATCAACCCGATCGGTCCCTGCCCAATCACCAGGATGGTTTCGCCCTTCTGCACGGCAAGCGTCTGGATTCCCTTCGATACGGTATTGACCGGTTCGATGTAGGAGGCTTGCTCAAAGCTCACCGCATCCGGGATCGCGATCACTCCCCGGTCGACAATCCAATCCATCACCCGGATGTATTCGGCAAAGCCGCCGCCGGACGGCTCGCCAAAGCCCGCCGTGGTGCCCACGCGCTTGTACACCGGGCATTGCGAAAACACCTTGCGCTCGCAGTAATAGCAGTGGCCGCAGGGAATATGATGGAAAACCATGACGCGGTCGCCTTCCGCGAATTTGCGGACACCCGCCCCACAGGCCACCACCACGCCAGACATCTCATGCCCAAAAACACGCGGTGCCGAATGAGATCCGGTCGAAATCTTTTTGAGATCCGTGCCGCAAATTCCGCAAGTATGAATACGTACCAGGAGTTCGCCCGCGCCGATTCCGGGCACAGGAACCGTCTCCAGTCGCATGTCATTCTGTCCGTGATAGATAACGGCCAGCATCCGGTCGGGGATCGATGCCAGTGCCAGAGCTAAGGGCCGAGGATCGGGAATCACTGCCATTGCTTTCCACAACTCTCTTTCTTCAAACCTGTGAGGCGGCAGACGCATGCCGAGCCGCAAAGACCGGCCAGTCGCGCATGCAGTCGCCAGCCGCATACTGCAAAGCCGTGGCCGCCAGTTTGCTGTTTCGACGCAAGGCCGCAACCGCCGGCCACAAGCTGGGCCGCAAGGCAATGAACGCCATGAAGCGCCCAGTCTCGAAGCCCCCTGGCTGGACGAAGCTGGAAAGAAAACCGAGATCCTCTCCTGCACCGTCTGAAATCACCTTGATCGCCGCAAACTCTGTGCCGCTCCCAGCGGCGGCAGCGGCAACCCCGGCTGCCTCCATATCAACGGCCCAGGCGCCAAACTGTGCCGCCGCCTGCTGCTTCAGCGCCTTCCCTGCCACTCGATCCAGGGTCACCAACTGCCCCTGCCCAAACGCACAGTGGAACGTCCTGCCGGTGGCAGCCTCCACCAGGCTTTCGGGAACCAGCACCGCGCCGGGGCATAGATCCGGCCTGCACGAACCGGCAAATCCTATCGAAATTAACACCCTCGGCGCAAACTTCTCAATCAGTAGTTTCGCCGCCGCGCACGCCCGTTCCGCCCCGGTACCGGCCGCGATCAGCGCAGCCTGCTGACTGCAATAGATTGGCCAGGATGCATCCGCGCTCTGCGCCTTCGTCCGGCTCCAGTCCCGCACCAGGCCGGAAACTTCCCGCTCCAGCGCCGCCACAAATCCGAACTCCATCCGAGGGGCGCTCATGCGCTTGGACACACCGCTTCGTAGGCTGACGCGTAACCATGGGCGACAAACCAGGCGGCGGCCCGCGCAAGCGCCTCGCGCACTTCGCCGTGCTTGTATCCCAGCTCGCGCTCGGCCTTGGTGGAGTCCACCCACATGAATTTTTTACCCATGCGAACTTCTTCCATTGTCGCTCTTGGCTCGCGATTCCTCAAGTATCCGTTGAAGGTTTGATCGAAGGCCGCAAAGGCCAAAGCCACCGAGTGCGGCACCTTCATCGTGGGCGACGGCAACCCGGTCAGGTCCCCCAATATGTCGAGAATCTGTTTCAGGGTGAGGTTTTCTCCGCCCAGGATGTAACGTTCGCCGCGGCGTCCCCGCTCGAAGGCCAGCAGATGTCCGCGAGCTACATCTCGAACATCGACCAGGTTCATCCCGGTTTCCATGTAGGCGGGAAAGTTGCCGCGCAGAAAATCCAGCACGATGCGCCCGGTCGGCGTGGGCTTGATGTCCTGCTCTCCGATCGGAGTGCTGGGATTGACAATCACGACCTCCGCGCCTTTCGCGGCAAACTCCACGGCTTTTCGCTCGGCAAGGTATTTGGAGCGTTTGTAGTGGCCAATCATATCGGCCTCATGGACGGGAGTATCCTCGTTCACGGAGCGGCGGTCGTAGCCAAATCCGAGCGTGGCCACCGAGGAGCAGTAGACGGTGCGGCGCACGCCGGCTGCCTGTGCCGCCTCGAGCACGGCGGCGGTGCCGTCCACATTCGTGGCATACATCGGCCGCGGGTCGCGAATCCAGAGGCGGTAGTCCGCGGCCAGATGGAAAACGGCTTCGCAGCCCTGCATCCCCTTGCGCAGCGAATCCGGATCGGTCAGCTCGCCCACGACCAGGTCCGCGCGCAATCCGGCAAGGTTATCGCGGCGGCTGCCGGCTCGTACCAACAGGCGGAGGTCGGCACCCTGCTCTGCCAGCAGGCGCGCCACGTGACTGCCCACAAATCCCGTTGCTCCGGTTACAAAAACCTTCACCCTCGATCTCCTCAAAACATAAACGCAGCCCTTCCAGGCTGCGCTCAAGTGCCGTGCCGCACTCGTCGCCTCCCGCGCTAGGCTCCCTGGGCAGGACAGCGAGAGTACTTTGCCAGCGCCATCAGCGGGAAATACCACGGATAGGAGTGGTACTTCAGATAGAAGACGCGGGGGAATCCAGTGCCGGTGTAAGGCACCTCGCTCCAGCCGCCGTCGGCCTGCTGGTGGTCGAGCAGAAAAGCGATGCCGCGCGCCAGCGAATCCGAGCGGAAGTCGCCGCCAGCCATCAAGCCAAGCACCGCCCAGGCTGTCTGCGAACTGGTGCTGGGACCCACACCCTTCTGGTTCACGTCGTCGTAGGAGCCGATAGTTTCGCCCCAGCCGCCGTCGGGATTCTGCATCATGCGCAGCCATTCGGTTGCCTGCTGAACCATCGCCTCGTGATTATCAAAGCCGATGGCTTCCAGTCCGCGCAACACGCACATGGTGCCGTAGATGTAGTTGACGCCCCAGCGCCCGAACCAGGAACCATCCGGCTCCTGCTCCCTGCGGATAAACTCAATGGCGCGCTCCACCGCCTTGTCCTTCAGCGTAAAGCCGTGCGCCGCCAGGCACTCCAGCACCCGGCCGGTAATATCCACCGTGGCCGGATCGAGCATGGCGTTGTGATCGGCGAAGGGAACGTATTGGAAAACCATGCGGTTATTGTCTTTATCGAATGACGCCCAGCCGCCATTCTTGCACTGCATGGCCAGCACCCAGTCAATGCCGCGTTGCACCGATTCGGCCTGGAAGCGCGCATCCTTGGTTTCAATGTGGTTCAGAGCAAGCAGCACCTGCGCGGTGTCGTCCACGTCCGGATAGAACTCATTGTTGTATTCGAAGTACCAGCCGCCGGGCTCCGCGTTGGGAACCTTGACGGACCAGTCGCCCTTGCGGCGGTTCTGCTTCTTGAGCATCCATTCGGCGGCCTTCACCATGCGCGGGTCCTCGGCATCGACGCCGCTCTCGCCCAGGGCAAACAGGGCGTAGGCGGTGTCCCATACCGGCGACATGCAGGGCTGCATGCGGAACGTGTCGCCTTCCTCGATGCCCAGCTTTTCAAACTCATCGAGGGCGCGAATCACTTGCGGATCGTCGAGCGAGTAGCCGAGACAACGCATGGCGATAATCGAATTCAGAATCGAGGGATAGATCGCCCCCAGCCCGTCGCTCAATTCCAAGCGCTCCAGCATCCACTTCTCAGCCGCTTTCAGCGCAATCGAGCGCAGCGGACGCACGTGCACGCGCTCGAAAGCGTGGCAGAGAATGTCAAGCACGAGGAAGAAATTCCGCCAGCCGATCCGTTTCTTTTCCCATTTCAGCCGCAGCGAACTGAGCTGCCGTCCGGCTGGAAAAAGTTCATCGATGTTCCACTCCTCGGGAATTTTCTTGAACGGTTTCTTGGCGTAGCAGATGGAAAGCGGAATCAGGATTGCCCGCGACCAGGAGGAGATCTCGTAGATGTTGAACCAGAACCAGTTGGGAAACAGCACAATCTCCGGCGGAATCGCCGGAACCGCCTCGTAATCAAATTGTCCCAGGGCGCAGAGATAGATCTTGCTGAAGGTGTTGCAGGCGGGCACGCCGCCCATGGCAAGAATGCGCTCGCGGGCGCGCGCCATGCGCTCCTCACCGGGCAGATAGCCGCAAATCTTCAGTGCAAAGTACGCCTTCACGCTAGCCGTTACATTCGAGGGTCCACCCTGGTAGATTGGCCAGCCGCCGTCCTGGTTCTGGTGGCGCAGAATTTCGTCCGCGCACTGCTGGAAGCGGTGCTCGTCGCGCGTTCCGAGAACGGTGTGCAGAAAAATGTAATCGGATTCCAGGGTGGTGTCGGCCTCCAGTTCGCCGCACCACCAGCTATCTTCGTTCTGCCTGGCGAACAGAAACCTCTGCGCCGCCAGGATCGAAGTCCGCAGCCGCGCGCCCAGGCCTGAAATTTTTCCGAAGCGAATCGCGGTCGATCGCGTTGAACCTGCTTCCATGGATTCCTACTCCACCCTTGGTACTTCCGGAGCGGCCCCGATTGCGGCTACGATCTCCGGTGGCAGTCCGAAACGCACATGCTCCGGCATCACTTCCACTTCCTGCACATTGGAGAAACCCTTTTTCCCAAGGAAGGTAATCACCTCCTGCACCAGGATTTCCGGTGCGGAAGCTCCTGCCGTAAGAGCCAGGGTCTTGACGCCGTCCAACCATTTCTCGTCGATGTCCCGGCAGGTGTCAATTAGAAACGCGTGAGTGCCCAGATTTCCAGCAACTTCGACCAGCCGGTTCGAGTTGGAGCTGTTCGGCGAACCCACCACAAGAACAAGGTCGGCCTGCTCGGCGACGTTTTTCACCGCGACCTGGCGGTTCTCCGTGGCATAACAAATGTCTTGCGCATGCGGGCCGCGGATATGGGGAAACCTGGCCTTGAGCGCCTCGATAATGTCGGTAGCCTCGTCCAGAGATAGCGTAGTTTGTGTCAGATACGCGACCCGGTTCGGGTCCGGCACCACGATGGACGCCACTTGTTCCGCGTTGCTGACCACCTGGGTCACCGCGGGAGCTTCGCCCAGGGTGCCAACGATCTCATCGTGATTCAAGTGCCCGATCAGGATCAGCGAGTAGCCGTCCTTGGCAAAACGGATGGCTTCCACATGCACCTTCGTAACCAGCGGGCAAGTCGCGTCAATCACGCGCAACATCCTGAGCTTGGAAGCCTCCCGCACCGACGGCGCTACGCCATGAGCGCTATAGATCACACGCTCGCCGTTGGGCACTTCCTCCACGTCATCCACAAAGATGGCGCCTTTGCCCTTCAGGTCCTCGACCACATATTTGTTATGCACAATCTCTTTGCGGACGTAGATCGGCGGGCCAAAGGTTTCCAGGGCGATGCGCACAATATCAATGGCGCGAACCACGCCCGCGCAGAATCCACGAGGCTTCAAAAGGAGAAGAGTTTTGGCTTCAGTCGTATTTGTCATCCAGTTGTTTTCCGATGCGCAGCGCAGGGCTCCGTGTGCTCTACGCGCCACAGGTTACTCCTCAGTCTATGACGTCGCGTAGTTCCCCAACCACCATAACCCGTAGAAGTGCGGCCAGCGGCATCGGACAGCCCAAAAGCATGGGCGAATAGCACCCAGGCCGGGCGTGCCGGTTTCCGCTCCTGATCTGTTGCAATTCTAGCAGGCGAGACGCCTCGAAGATAGCTGCCGGTAATCTTTCGGTAACCGGAATCAACCTCTCAGGCGTTGCTGCGGAGCAGTTGCTCGGCGTTCTGCAGACTCGCCTCGGTGACCTTGGCTCCGCTCAGCATCCGGGCGATCTCACCGCGCCGCTCCTCGGGAGTCAGGGCCCGGACCGTCGTCTTCGTGCGCCCCAGGTTCTCGCGCTTTTCGATCAGGAAATGGCGGTCGGCAAAGGATGCAATCTGCGGCAGGTGGGTGATGCAGAGGACCTGCTTGGTCCTGGAGAGAGCCTTCAGCTTCTTGCCCACCGCGTCGGCGGCGCGGCCGCCGATTCCAGCATCGATTTCGTCGAATACCAGGGACCGTTGCGCGTCTGAACCTTTACTGCGCAGGCGTCCGGCCTCAACGCTGGCCTTCAGCGCCAGCATCACCCGTGAGAGCTCGCCGCCCGAGGCGATGTGTTCGATCGGCCCCATCGGTTCACCAGGATTGGTGGAGACCAGGTAGGCGACATGGTCAAAGCCCGAGGCTCTCCAGTTTGACTCCTCGTCCGAGCCCGAAACCTCGATCTTGAACTTCGCCTTCATCGCCAGGTCGTTAATTTCGCTCTCAACCGTTTTCTCAAGTTTTCGCGCCATCTCATAGCGGCGCTTGCTCAAAGCGCGAGCCTCATCCAGGTATTTCGCAGCCGCGGCGGCAAGCTCCTTGCGCAGCCCGGCCAGCAATTCGTCCTTATTCTCGATGTCGCTGAGTTTGCCGGCGACCTCCTGTTGATAGGCCAGCACGTCAGCCAAGGTCTTGCCGTACTTGCGGCGCAGTTTATCCAGCACGGCCAGGCGGTCTTCCACCTCCGCCAGGCGCTCGGGTGAGGCATCCATGCCATCGGCAAAGTCTCGCAGGGTTGTGGCCACGTCCTCCACTGTAATCCGGGCGCTCTCCAACTGGCTGAGAGCTTCTTTGAACGACTCATCGAAGCGTGACAGCTCTTCCAGGTGCTTGGCCGCCGCCCGCAGGCGCGCCGTGGCCGACTCCTCCACCTCGTACAGCACGTCGAAAGCACCGATGGCCGCGCCATACACACGCTCGGAGTTTGCCAGGACCCGCTTCTCGGATTCGAGTTTGTGGTCCTCTTCAGCCGCCGGATTGGCCTCCTGAATTTCCTTGAGCTGGAATCTCCAGAGATCGACAAGCCGGAGCTTCTCCTGCTCATCCTTTTCCAACTCCGCAATCCGCTGCGCGACCTCTTTCCAGGCGGCGTAAGCCTGGGCAACATCGCCCAGATTTGCGCCCGCGGCAGCATCCAGCAGCGCCAGACGCTCCGGAGGATCAAACATCAGGATGGCTTGATTCTGGGCGTGGACAATGGCAAGGCGCGGTGCCAGCGCCTTGAGCACGGCCACGGTTGCCGGCTGGTTATTGATGAAAACACGGCTCTTGCCATTCAACGCGATGTCGCGGCGCAGGATGATTTCGGTTCCTGCGGCGTCGATCCCATTTTCTTCCAGTACCTGGGCGATGGCGGGATCGTCACTCTCATATACGGCGGCAACCGTAGCCTTTTCCGCGCCGTGGCGCACCACGTCGCTGTAGGCCTTTTCGCCCAGCAACAGCGCCAGGGCGTCGATGAGGATGGATTTGCCCGCGCCGGTCTCCCCGGTCAGCAGGTTCAGTCCAGATCCAAACTCAACCACCACATTGTCGATGACGGCGTAGTTTTCAACGCGCAATTCCCTGAGCACTTGGCACCCGTTCGCTTGGAGTTTTCCCGGCGAGCATACCACGGCAGGGCGGCCCGGCTTCACCATAAAGTGAAGCCCGCCGCCCATAGCGGCCATCCGGCGCTTCCAAACCGGCGATGCCAGGCTTATTGCAGAACAGCCGTGCCGGTGCCCGTCATACTGTTCTTGCTGAGTGTTGGCTGGCCAATCATCACAACTTCCTGCCCAGCAAGGTGAAGCGGAACGAGAAGCCTGACTTCGAGGCCCGTAACTTCCTTGCTGCCAAGATCCACGTTCATGGTCATGGTGCCGAGTCCGTTGGATTGAATGGCATAGGTTCCGGTAAATGTACCCGAACCGCCATTGTTCTTTCCCGCGGCACTGGAGTAAAGCAAAATCCAGGTGCAGTTGGGTGACTGGCCATTGGACAGGTACGAACCGTTGGCGCAAGCGTTGCCCACTTGTGGATTGCTGCCGTTCACTACCAGCACAGGTGATTTATCCACGTTGGCCTTGGCCGCCTGATAGGTGTGGGTCACCCCGTTGACCTCCCAGTCAACCTCGTCGCCGACAGCATAGTTGGTGCCGCTGCTCCATGTAGTTCCCGCGGGAACCTTGTATGGGCAGACCGGCGCAGCCGTGTAGTTTCCACCGCACTCATAGCTGCTTGGGTCAGCCACATACGTAAGCGTTCCGCTGGTAATCTTTCCTGTCCCGTCGGCGATGAACGATCCGGTGATTACGTCCTGCCCAACCTCAGGGCCGTTACAGCCATAGCCATAGGGCATTTGAGAGATGTTGCGGCAGAAGCCAACCTCCAGATTGCTCTGGTTTACCAGCACCCAGTACAAATCCACGCTGGAGATGGCAAAGGTGTAGGTGCCCTTGAGGGCGGCATTGTATGGGGATGTGATGGCGTCAGGAGTTTGGGCCACAGACAGGGCGCCGAGGGACAACGTCAAAAATGCGATGAGAGCTGCAAATCTTATCTTCAACTGGAATCTCCTTATTGCGATTCTTCCGAGAGATCAATCCGCCGAAATTGTATCAACCCTGCGATGATCCGCAAGGGTAAAGCGGCTTCGAGAGCCGAACTGCCGGGTGATTTCGGACCATTCCGGATCGATGCCATCCCAGCACCGCATGGCCCTCGAATTGTGCCCGCAATCTATTCGGTCGTGTTCTGATTTGCTCATATGGTGCGGTTCTCAGCGAAGCGTTCCCACAAAGGGCCACCAAGCTGACTATAATGAACTCATGTTGTCTCACTGACCCGGAGTCTCCCGTGGCCGTGCAGCAACTTCAGCGCTTGCGTCAATGAGAAAAGGATGCCGATTACAACCCTGTTAGCTTTCGCACTTGGCGGTGAGGTATTGGAAATGGTTTCCAATACCGGCATGGTTGCCAAGCTCGTGCTCGTGATTCTGCTTGCCTTCAGTCTTCTTTCCTGGGCGATCATTTTCGCCAAGTACAACCTTTTCCGCCGCGCGGAGGTACAGAGCGGACGCTTCGTGCGGGTATTCCGCCGGGCCGCCCGTATGCAGGAAATCACCGCCGTGTCCGAGCAGTTCAAGCCTTCGCCCCTGGTGGCCGTCTTTGATGGCGCCGTGGAAGAGTTGAAGCGCTGCGGCGCCAATCCCCGTACGCTTTCCGTGCAGCGTGCCACCCAGATTGCCTCTTCCGAGGAGTTGACCCGCCTGGAGAGCCGCCTCACCTGGTTGGCCACCACCGGCTCCATTGCTCCCTTCATCGGCTTGTTCGGCACCGTCTGGGGCATCATTGACGCCTTCCACGGACTCGGCAATGCCGGCTCCGCCACATTGCGCGCGGTTGCACCCGGTATTTCCGAGGCGCTGATTACCACCGCCGCCGGGCTGTTTGCCGCCGTGCCGGCCGTGATCGCCTACAACTATTTTCTACAGCAGATTCGTGAATTTGCCGCACGCATGGACGACTTCAGCCTCGAGTTGCTCAACATCATTGACCGCAACGGCGACGCACGATAGGAGACCGTGGTGGCGTTTACAAATAACAAGGGACGCACCCAATCCTCGCTCTCGGAGATCAACGTCACTCCGTTTGTCGATGTCGTCCTGGTGCTGCTGGTGATGTTCATGGTGACTGCTCCCATCCTTCAATCCGGCATCGAGGTCGAAGTTCCCAAGACCAAGACGGTCAAGGAGATCACCGAGGAGCGGCTGGTCATCACCATTGACAAGGATCAGCGCGTTTTTCTCGGCAACGATCCCATCAACATCAACGAAATTGCCGACCGCCTGCATGAAAAGATTCGCGACCCGCAAGGCCAGAGCATCTTCATCCGCTCCGATGAAAACGTGCCTTTTGGCACCTTCGCTACCGTGATGGATGCGGTGAAGCAGACGGGGATCACCAATGTGAGCATTGTTACGCAACCCCTGAATACCAAGACCAATGCCGCTGAACGCTGACATCTACGGTTACAAGGAAGCGGTTGCGCCGTCGCTGGCGGTCTCGGCCACCATGCACGCCGCGCTGCTGGCCTGCCTGGTCTTTCTTCCGGCGGTGCTTTCGCGCAGCGGAGAAGACTGGGGTAGCAACGGCAATGGCGGAGCCTCCGGAGAGGCGATCAGCGCTCACCTGGTGGGTGGAATTCCCTTGCCTCCCCATGCCCACGCCAAGCCGGAAAACGTGCTGGCGAATGAAAGCAAGGGGCTGTCGCAATCGATTCCGGCGCCAGCCGCAAAAGAAGACGAGCATGCCATCGCCATTCCCGACAGGCAGAGCAAGGTGAAGGCCGCCAGGGAAAAAGCCGCGGTTGCCAATCAGGACCGGGATATTGCCCGGCGCAAGCCCACCGTGGCTACGCCAAGCCGCGAGCAGCCGCGCGAGATGGCCAAGGTGGATAACACCGTTCCATTCGGCGCCGGCGGTCCCGTCGCCGGCCCCTACACCACCTTCCAGAACGGCAATACGGCAGGCGGGTTGAAGTTCGGAGAAGGCGGCACGGGCAGCTTTGGCAGCCGCTTTGGATGGTACACCGACGTCGTCGCCCGCAAGGTTCACCAGGCGTGGGAAGCCGAAGTGAATCCGAGCGTAAGTTCAGCCAAGCGAGTTTACATATTATTTGACATTTCACGCAGCGGAACGCCATCCAATGTTCGCATCGAGCAGTCGTCCGGAGTACCGTCACTGGACCTGTCAGCGGTTCGCGCTCTGCAGCGCATCGACACCTTCGGCCCGCTGCCGCAAGGATATAACGGAAGCTATGTTTCGGTGGAATTCTGGTTTGATTACCGGCGCTAAGCAAGGCGCCACCAAACGTTGTTAGAAATCGGTTGGGAGAAATCGGAATGAAGCGATTCGCAGTCCAATTGGCCGTTTTGTTCACGCTTGTGCTACCCGCTCTCTCGCAGGACTGGATTCGCACGGGCACCGGAGTCGGTGGTGAAAAGATTCGTATCGCGGTGCCGGACTTCAAGCTCAGCAGCGCCGACCCGCAGTCCGCGCCGCTCGCGAAAACCTTCAATGCGGTGCTTTTTAACGATCTCTCCCAGGCCGGCATCTTTGACATGGTTTCCAGGAGCTTCTATCCGCTGGGCGAGATCGGCGCTCCGGCCGACGCCCATCTCGACGTCTGGGCTGCGCCTCCGCCCAATGCCGCAATGTTGGCGTTCGGCAGCCTGGGCGTCAGCGCCGGTTCGCTGCAGGTGCAGGGCTGGCTGTTCGACGTCAAGAATGTACAGAATCCGCAGGTGCTGGCCAAGCAGTATCGCGAGAGCGCGACCGACGCCAATGCCCGCATTATCGCGCATCGTTTTGCCGACGAAATCATCTTTCGATTAGGCGGCGGGATCACAGGAATCGCCGAGACCAAGCTCTATTTCGTCAGCAGCCGTACCGGGCACAAGGAAATTTGGGCAATGGATTACGACGGCGCAGCGCAACACGCGGTCACCAGCCTGGGCTCCATCGCGCTGTCGCCGCGCATCTCGCCCGATAATTCCCGCATCGCTTTTACCTCGTTCTTCAAGGGCGGACCCAGCGTCGCCATGTGGTCGCTGGAGCTGGGACGGCTGGTCAAGTTCCCGGTTTTCGGCGGAACTACCATCTCCCCTGCCTGGAGTTCGGACGGCGCCCGCATCGCTTTCTCCTCTTCGCGCACCGGAGACCCGGAGATCTATGTTTGCGACCAGAATGGAAACAACCTCAAACGTCTGACGGCAACCCACGGACCTGACGTCTCGCCGGTCTGGAATCCCAAGACCAACGCCCAGATCGCCTGGGTCAGTGGACGAACCGGACTGCCGCAGATCTATACCATGGACGCCGATGGCAGCAACCTGCAGCGGCTCACCGATCAGGGCTATGCAGTGTCGCCATCCTGGTCTCCAAACGGGCAGTTCCTCGCCTTCGCCTGGGTTCGCCATTACGGCCCCGGAGCGCCCGGAGCCTCTGACATTTACATCATGGACGTGGCCAGCCGGCAGTGGGTGCAACTCACTCACGACGGTGGACGCAACGATTTTCCATCCTGGTCGCCGGATGGCCGCCACCTTGTCTATCAGTCCACCCGCAGCGGCAGTGAACAGATTTGGTCCATGCTGGCCGACGGCAGCCAACAGACCCAGTTAACTTTCGGCGGCTCCAATTCGCAGCCCAATTGGAGCTGGAAGTAACAGGCAGTACAGATTTTTTCACAAGCAGCGGTCGAGTTTTGGAGATTTAACCCATTTAACCGGTCCGGCGAGTTTTCCGCGCCAGGCAAATGCGAGCTGTCTCGCTCTGGAGGATGAATTGAATCACAAAAAGATGAAGTGGACTCTTTTGATGCTGGCCGTGGCGGCGATCCTCGTCGTGGGCGGCTGCGCCAAGAAACAGGTACCGCCGGCCCCGCCCGCCGCGCCGCCCCCGCCGCAACCCAAGGCAACCCTTAGCGTCAGCCCTGACAGCGTTCAGCGCGGTAGTTCGGCAGTCCTGACCTGGTCCACGCAGGATGCAGCCACCGTTAGCATCGACGCCATCGGAAGCGTGCAGTCAAGCGGATCGCAGGCGGTTTCGCCGAATGCTTCCACCACCTACCACCTCACCGCGCAAGGCCCCGGCGGCACCGCCGAAGCAACCGCCCGCCTGACCGTTGTTGAGCCACCTCCGCCGCCGCCGTCCCCGGTTCCCGAAGCGAGCGAAGCGGAGCTGTTCGCGCAGAACGTGAAGGACATTTACTTCGACTACGATCGCTTCGACCTGCGCCCGGACGATCAGGCCGTGATCAATGCCGATGCGGCATTCCTCAAGGCCCATGCCTCGATTCGTTTCACCATCGAGGGACACTGCGACGAACGCGGCTCCACTGACTACAACCTCGCGCTCGGCGACAATCGCGCCAACGCAGCTCGCTCTGCCTTGGTTGCGGCCGGCGTGGCCGCCGACCAGATCAAGGTGATCAGTTACGGCAAGGAGAAGCCGTTCTGCACCGAGAGCAACGAGTCCTGCTGGCAGGAGAACCGCCGCGATCACTTCGTTTACGGCCACAACTAAGCCTCCCGTCTGCTTCCAGGCCAGCGGGGCGTCTTCCCGGATGCCCCGCTGGCACGGATTCACTGTTGTGGAATTTGCCGGGTTCGAAGACTTTATAAGTCGGCTGTATTAGAATCGATTTCGCCTGGTTGTTACTCCCTCCTGACCATTGCGAACGGAGTCCGGCGCCAGGGCGCCCGGAGAAAAAGATGATCCTGAGAAAAATAACCGCTCTGGCCTTCCTGGCCATGATGGTAGCAGTGCCCGCAACTCCAGCGTTTGCGGTCTCCAAGGAAATGATTCAGCTCCAGACCCAGGTGCAGGATCTATCCGACCGCATCGCTCGCATGCAACAGTCTTTCGATGAGCGCATGGGCGTCATGCGCAGTCTGGTGGAGCAGAGTACCGACAACGTGAACAAGCTCTCGCAGTCGTTCCAGGCCATGCAGAAGAGCCTGCAGCAGCAGAGCTCCGACTCCCAGGCCAAGATGGACCAGGTCTCGGGCCAGATCCAGACGCTGAACGATTCCATAGACGAACTCAAGTCACGCCTGGCCAAGACCAGCAAACAGCTCGAGGACATCCAGACTCAACAGCAGAACCTGACTCAGCCTCCGGCCGCCGGACCAACCGCGGCGCCCGGTGGCGCAGCCCTGCAGGCGCCGCCAGCCGATGTCCTCTACAACAACGCGCTGCGCGACTACAATGCCGCCCGCTATGACTTGGCGCTCTCGCAGTTTCAGGATTACCTGAAGTACTACCCCACCACGGATTTGGCGGGCAACGCCCAGTTTTACATTGCCGACGTGGAATACCGTTCCGGAAATTTTGCCGCCGCCGTCACCGACTACGACAAGGTGATCGAGCAGTTTCCCGGCGGCAACAAGGCTGCGGCCGCCCAACTCAAGAAGGGCTACTCGCTGCTGGAACTCGGGCGCAAGGACGCGGGCGTCCGCGAATTGACTGCTCTCATCCAGCGTTATCCCCACGCCATCGAAGCGACCCAGGCGCGCGAACGCCTGAAGAAACTGGGCGCGCTCAAATCGCGCCCAGCGTCGGCGCACACCGCGCAATAACGCTCCCGCCCATCCTGTCAGCAGGAGCTGCGCGCGGCGCGGTCAGCCTTTTACAGCTCGGTTACCGGCAGCAGCAAGGGTATCCGTTGCCTGCTTCCGTTACAGCAGCCGAATAATCTCCGGGCACAGCGTGCCATCCACGATCTCAATCTTGCCCACCGTCACCGGCAACGAGAAACGGCGCGGGCCCGCACTGCCGGGATTGAAATAAAGCACGCTGTCCAGCCAGCCAATCGCCGGCTGGTGCGAGTGTCCAAAGATCACCGCGGCCAATCCCGCCACTTCCGGCTTCAACTTCAGATCGGCGACCCGGTGCAGAAGGTAGAAAGTTTTTCCGGCGCACTCTGCGATCTCCACGGTGCGCAACTGCCTGGCCCACGCCTCCACGTCCACGTTGCCGCGCACGGCCACCACTGGAGCAATGCGCTGCAAATCGCGCAGCACCTCCGGAGACCCCAGGTCTCCCGCGTGCAGAATCAGTTCGCTGCCGCGCAGCGCTTCTCTGGCTTCGCTTCGAAGCACTCCATGCGTATCGCTAATCACGCCAATGGTCATGCGCGCATTTTACCGGATGGAGAAATCCACCGCCGGTGTGTGCAAGAGTGAACATGGCTCCGGCGGCCGTGAGTTTTTTTCTGACCGTGAAGCAGCCGGCACGATGCGTTCCCATCGATGACGCGACAAGAACGACAAATGGTTGCGCCAAGGGCAGCCGGCCGAACAACCATGAACCGATAGGATAATCGTTTTCGCAGCGAAGTTGACTGCTTTGGCAATCGTTGCGAAGGGTTGCAAAGGATTGGCATGGTAATAAACTTCAGAGCGCAAACCATTACCTAAAGAGTACATCGTTGCGGATTCATGACACTTGCATTGGCTGCCATGGCCTCGGCCGCCGCATCCGTCCCATCGACGGTTGCCCCGCGCCCGTAATGGCGGCGTCCAAAATCCGCGTCGCCAGTGCCGGTTAGAACGAGTAGCGCAGAGAGAACTGCTGTAGCCGTGGCCTTGTAAGCGTCGCTCCATACACTCCAAACTCGCCGCTGCTGGTCATGTTCTGCAGGGACGTAAGCGGATTCACGTCAAAGCGCACCGAATTCGTAACGTTGAAAACTTCCCAGGCAAACCTGAGCCCGCTGCGCTCGCTGATTTTCCAGCTCTTTGCCAGGCTGGCATCGATGCCAAAGTAGCCATCGCCACGGAAGTTGTTGCGCTCGCCTGCTTCGCCTGGATAAGGATTGCGCATGTTGCCAAGGGCGGTTGCCGAATTGGCGAAGGCCTGGACGCAACTGCTATTCGGGTTGTCGGGACAAGGCTCGATGTGGGTGTGGGTCCGAATGGGTCCGGTCGCGATCATGCTGCTCTTTTCATCCCAATTGGTTCCCCATCCGGCTCCGCTGATCACGCTGAACGGCAGCCCGCTGGTCCAGCGCGCCACTCCCGAGATCTGCCAGTTTCCGATGACGCGATCCATCTCCGTGCTGGAGCCGCCCAGCAGCGATTTTCCCCTGCCCACGGGCAACTCCCAGACCCAGCTTCCGGTGACCAGGTGGCGCACGTCGAAGTCCGATACGGCGTAGTTCAAGCGCGGCTTCCAGGCGTTGAGGATGGCTCCGAAGCTGCTGCCCGCAGTGGTTCCCGTGCTGGAAGAAAACATGGTGCGCTCGGCGTCTGAGCCCATGTCGAGCGACTTGGAAAACGTGTAGCTGAGTTCCATCTGAACCCCGCGGCTCATCTTGTGCTGGAGCGTAACCTGGGCCGCGTTGTAGTTGCTGGCGCCAATCGAAGACCACGCATACATGCTGGCGTACTGGCGCGGCCAGAAGCGATTGGTGTGATCGCACGGGGAAGGCGGCGTGCAGAACACATCCAAAACGTCCAGCATGTAGAGCGACCCGGTTTCGTTTCCCGGCAGCCAGATGTTGTAGATATTCTGGGTCGCGCTCTGCCCGCCGACGGCTGCGTCAGGAAACATGTGTTCAAAGTATGGAATGGGAGCAACGTTCACCGCCCCGGCGTACTTCTGCTTGGAAAGCTGGGTGGCCGCCGCGAAATAATCCGAGCCGGATTTCGAATCCACCAGGTCCAGCGGCTGCGCCAGGTCAATCTGCTGCAACTGGTGGCGTCCGAAGCGGCCGATGTATGCGACCTCGACGACAAACTGGCTGGGCAGTTCGCGTTGCAGCGAAAGATTGACCACGTGCGAGTACGGCGTCTTCATGTGGTCGTCGAGACCGTGGGTAATTTCAAAGCCCGTCCACAACGGGTTGTTCGGCGCCAGCGCCGGGTAGGTGATGGTGGGCGAAGGCACCCCGGTGATATCCGGCAGATCGTGGATGCCGGTAAAGCGCGGCGAGTTGTCGGGCGTCAGCACGTTGGTTGGATTGGTGATGCTTTGGCTCAGTCCAAACGAACCGTACTGGTCAAAGAGGTTTACGATTCCCTCGCCATAGTGGTCGTAGTAGATGCCGTAACCGGCGCGGATCGCGCTCTTTTCCGCTCCGCCAAAAAACTTGCGCCAGAAGCCGCTCTCCGCCGAGGGTGAGAAGGCGACGGCGATTCGCGGCGCGACATTTCCCCACTGCATCGGCCAGTACGACTTCAGTCCCCGCGCCTGGCCCGACGGGGCGAAGTAAAGATCGGGCTGCACGCTATTGCCCAGCGCCGCCTGTTGGGCGCGGGTCTTGAACCACTGGTCGATATCGACGGTGGGCTGCACCTGCTGCCCGTGCATCTCATAGGGCGTCTGCAACAGCGTGTGGCGCAGGCCAAAGGTCAGTGTCAACCTGGGGCGCACGCGCCAGGAATCCTGCAGGTAATATTCAAACTCGTTGCTCTTGAACTCGCGGTCGAGCATGGCGCCAGTGGGCAGCAAGTTTGCTCCCGCGCCATTGCCGGTAACCTGATAATTGGCCTGGGTGGTCACCAGGTCCAGCAGTCCCGCCAGGTTTCCCATGGCGAAGTTGTACGAGCTCGCGAAGCTGGGGCTGACCGCTGGGAAGCCGAAGGCCGCCGGATCCAGACTTTGCCCGGTGCCCGCGATGCCGGCATCGGCCAGGGCATAGGAATTGGTGTAGCCGTAGTCATAGGACAGGGCGTCAGAGCGGCGGTGATTATAGATGAGCCGGTAATTGGCGCCGAACTGAATCGTATGCGACTTATGTATCCACGTTACATCGTCGGTAAAATTGTGCACCGGAACGTCGATCAGCGTTGTCCTGGTCTCGGCATAGAGTGGACTGATGTTGTAGAAGTTTGCGTACTGACCCTGGCCAATGCCGCGGCTGGCGGTTCCCTGCCGGGTGAATCCGTAATGCAGATTGTTGACGAGATTGGAAGATACGTTCCAGGTATCTCCCACGACAAATCCCTTGCTGTTGTCCCAGTTGGTAAAGCTGGCGGGCTGGCCGGGAAACTCCGGTACCCCGGACTGCTTGTCATTCTGCAAATTGCCCCGGACGAAGAGCCAATTGCGGCGCGTGACGATGTAGTCGAAGCGTGCAATGTAGGTGTTCAACGACGCCGGATTGGGCGCCGGCCAGGTGTAGGATGCCGTGTTCAGGCTGTCGCCGGCGGCATAGCCGTTGGGCATTGGATACTGGTTCAGCACGGCGAGCACGTTGGGATCGACGCCCGGCCCCCACGGACAGGTGCCGTTGCCCGAACAGAGCTTGTCCATCGAGGCAATCTGAGCGGGACTGAGAGTGGTGGTTCCAGTCCCACCGTTGGTGGCGCTGGGATACTGAATGTTCCCGGCACGCATGGAAGCGGTGGGAACCGTCATGGTCTCCTGCTGATCTTCCGCCGTCCGCTGGCCTTCGTAATTCATGAAGAAGAAGATTTTGTCTTTTTTGAGCGGCGCGCCCAGCGAGGCTCCGAAAGTGTTGCGGATCAGCTTGCCCGGCACATTCGGCAGTCCCTCGGACAACTGCGCCTGCTTGTTGAACCAGTCATTGGCCTCGCCGAGCGAGTTGCGGTTGTACTCGTAGAGACCTCCGTGGAACTGGTTGCTTCCGCTCTTGGTGACCAGGCTGACCTGGGCTCCGGACGAGCGCCCGGTATCGGCTCCAAAGCCAACCGTGGTGACGCGGAACTCCTGCACCGAGTCCAGGGTGGAGCGGAGCACGCCGGTGAAGGCATAGCCGTTCACCTGGTCATTGTTGTCCACACCGTCCAGAGTGATGTTTCCCTGGTCAGAGCGGCCACCGCCAGAGGCGCCGCTGCGGCTGTCGTGAGTCTGATCGATTCCCGAACCCAGGTACACTACGCCGGGCTGCAGACTGAGGAGTTCAGGAACATTGCGGCCCTCCATGGGAAGAGCCTGGATGGTCCGGTTGTTGACCGCATCCCCCATGCTGGCGTCCACCAGGTTCAAGGTCTGGGCTTGGGCGCTGACCTCGACCACGGTGTCCACGCTCTGCACGCTGAGAGCAAAATTGACGGTTGCGGGCTGATTCACCAGCAGTTCGGCACGCTTCAACTCGCGGGCGAATCCTTTTCCTCCGGCTGCAATTGTGTAATCGCCCGCGGGAATTTGCTGGAACTGATATTCGCCCTGGGAGTTGGTGAGGCGCGAGTTCGCAAAACCCGTCTGCTTGTTCTGCAATTCCACCTGGGCTCCCGCCACCGGGACGCCAGTTGGATCGGTGACGCTTCCCCGCAGCGAGGAGACGGAATTCTGGCCGCACAAGATGGCGGCGGAAAAGAACAGCCAGAGGATTACGGCCAACTGTCCCTGTTTGTACATTGCGCAAGGCGCTTCGCGCCCCAGCCAGATCGTGGCGGCCCTAATCATGGTCCCAGTTGTGCCCGCTTCGCGGATGCCGGGAATAGTATCTGTATTCGCGGCAGCGCAGCAGTTCGTCCTTTCGCCACAATCTTTCACGATATTCTTGCGGCTCATTTTTCCGGCGCTGGCCGGTGGCTTCGTCGTTCGTCAAGTCCGCGTCCGGGGGCGCAGTCGGCAAACCGTCGCCGGCGGCCCCCAGCGAGGCTTCGTTGGCGAGATAGCGTTCGAGGCTGGGACGCGCCACGCAGAAGGCGCGCTCCAGCAGATCGGCGCGCAATAATTCCTTTACCGGCCCCGCCATGGCCGGGGCTTGAGGAGTCAGCAGAATTGCCGAAGAACAATGCTCGCGGACCAACGCGAGATCGTGCATGGCGGCCACAATCGTTATGCCCCGCTGCACCAGTTTCCGCAGCAAACCCATCAGTTCGATCTGGCGTCCCAAGTCCAGGTGCTGGGTCGGCTCATCCAGCAACATGAGCCGGGCCTGCTGCGCCAGTCCAATGGCGATTTTCACCCGCTGCCGTTCGCCTCCGGAGAGCTCCGAGAAAACGCGCCGGCGCATTCCCAGGAGGTCCACAGCATCCATCGCGGTTTCCACCGCCTCAATATCGTTTTTCGTAAGCCGCCCGAAAAAACCGAGATGCGGAACCCGGCCCTGGGCTACGATCTCCTCGACGCGAAAGGCGAAGGGAACCTCCAGGTACTGCGGAACCAGCGCCACGGCGCAGGAGAGCTGACGCCGGCTCCAGCGCTCGAGCTCCTGTCCCCGCACCAGGACCTCACCCGAGGATGGGCACAGCAGCCCGGCTGCCAGGCGCAGCAGGGTGGTCTTGCCGACCCCGTTCGGACCCACCAGGGCAACGGTTTCGCCGTGCTCAACCGAGATACAAAGATTGTCGAAAATAGGTCGCGCTCCGTGGGCGAAAGCGACGTTGCGAAATTCCAAAATTGCCGACATTAGAGGGAAGAACTCCTTTGCCTGTGGTTCAGGAGATATAAAAACGCGGGACCGCCAAGAAATGCCGTCAGCAGGCCCACGGGAATTTCAGAGGGTGCAAATGCCGTGCGGGCAATGGTGTCCGCAAGAATAAGAAAGACAGCGCCGCTCAAGGCCGCCGAGGGAAGAAGACGAAAATGATCGGGCCCGAATATCAGGCGCAGAAAATGCGGCACCAGCAATCCGACAAAGCCAATCAGACCGCCCAGGGAAACCGCCAGCCCGGTGAGGATCGAGCCGGTGACAATCACTATCACCTGCAAGCGCTCCACCCGCACCCCGAGTTGCGCGGCGTACTCCTCGGACAAGGCGAGCGTGTTCAGCTTCCGGGCCAACGGCATGGCAAACAGGAGGGCGGCAACTTCGACGATTGCCACAAAGGCAAGCTGCGGCCATGAGGGCACGGTGACTTCTCCGTGCAACCAGGCCGTCAGGATGCGCATGCCCGGATTGGTTTCCTCCTGCCGCAGCGCCAGTGCCGCGGTGGCCGCGTTCAACATGGTGCCGATTGCAAATCCGGCCAGCAGCATGTTTTCCATGGCAAAGTTTCCGCTCGATTTTGCCAGACTCCAGACGATGGCCATCGCCAGCAGCGAACCTCCAAAGGCAAGCACCTCAATGGCCCCGAACCCGGCAAACGTCAGCGACGGAACAAGAAACACGGCAATGGCCCCGCCAAGGGCCGCGCCGCCCGAGGCGCCGAGAACGAACGGGTCAGCCAGAGGGTTGCGGAACAGGCCTTGGAAAAGCACTCCGGTTGCAGACAGTCCCGCGCCCACCAGTCCGGCGGCAAGCACCCGCGGCAGCCGCAGAGTGTACAGGATGACGCCTGCATCTCCGGCAGCGGATGGGTGCAACAGGGCGCGCAGCACTTCGCCAAAGGACAGCCTCACCGCACCCATTCCGGCCGAGACAATGATCACCACCAGCAGGAGCATTGCCGGAATCGCAAGGGTCGAAAACGCCTTCGGGCGCGCTCGTGTTGTTATTGCAGTTTCCAGCTTTCGCCTCCAAATCTGAATTCCATTCCGGAGCGGATGGTGAAGGGCAACGCCGGATATCCAAAGGCTTCGTAGTAGCGCTGGTTGAGCAGGTTGCCCATGGACGCAAAGGCGCTCACCCGCTTGTTGATCCGGAAGCTGCCGTACAAATCCAGTTTCTGATAGGACGGGTCGAGGTTGCGATTGGGAAGCAGCAATGTATTGCCGTAGTTCTGGTCGAAGAGGAAGGTGCTGTCATCGCGCCGTGAAACCATGGTTCCGGTCAAGCGCAGCGAGTAGCGGGAGGCATTCCAATCCACCGAAAAATAGCCGGTGTTGGGAGCGACGCGGAACGGGCGCGCTCCATTCAACGGCGAAAAAGCACCGATTGGAACGGTGGGAAACAACGGATTGAAGGCCGCGTTGGCAAGCATCCCAGAGTACGAGTGCTGCACCACGGCGTTCGTGTAGGTCCAGCCGCTACGCACGGCGAGATTGCGCGTGATGTGATATTCAGCTTCCAACTCGCTGCCTTGCGCGCTAAACGACAGAGTGTTCAAGGCAGCACCGGACAGGTAGGCGCCGCTTTCATTCTCCAGGGCGGTGATCACCGCCTGCGGTATCCCGAACTCCAACAGCCCCTGGAACGGGACGAATTCCGCCTGATCGCCAAATTCGTTGTGGAAGTAAGTGAGCGATACGCGGGCCCTGCCGTGCATCAGGGTCTGCTGGAGGCCGCCGTCGTAGGTGCGGGAAAGCTCTGCGCGGAAGGGATGAATTCCATTGCTCGCGATCAATTGCTGACCGCCGGGCACGCCCTGCAACAGATAGTAGAGCGAATTCAACTGGTAATAAATGCTGGGCTCCTTGATGCCCTTGCCGAAGTTGAATACCAGCCGCGTTCCGCTGAAAATGCCGTGCTCGTGAGGTTTGGCAAGATAGTAGGCCAGCGAGGCGCGCGGGGTGGCCGCGAAACCAAAGACGGAGTTGTTCTCCAATCCGCTTCCCGCCGTGTAGTAGAGCCGGTTCCAGAAGCCGCCGTTCAACTGCATCATGTAGCTGTAATTGCCGCGCGAGGTTGGCGAGATCGAATTGCCATAGGTGGTAAATCCACCCTCGGCCTCGTAGCGGAAGCCAAACAGAGCGGACAGCATGCTGTTGAAGCGGTAATCCGACTGCGCATAGATGGAGTCGCGATTGCTGAGGACGGTGGTCTCATAGGCGCCGGGGCCGTACTGCAGGATTCCCTGCCCGGTCACCTGGTATCCGTTCGCGCCTCGAATGGTCATGACCTTTCCGAGATAGACCTGATAGCCATCGTCACAGGCAGGGTCACCCGGGTCGTAGCAGATTCCGGTGGGTCCAAAGTTGGTGTACTGGGAGCGAAGGCGGAGGCCGGCGTAACGCACCAGGTTGTGCCAGCGCTCACTGGCGCGATTTTCCAGGGTTACGCCAAACGAGGTCTCCTCCGCGCGGCTGACGCCGTCATCCGGGATGCCGTACAGATCAAGGGCGCTGGCCGCGTTGAACGCGGAGACCGCGCGCCGCGCCGTGGCGCGCAGCTCCGTGCCGGGAAGGATGATCCATCCCAGGTTGGCAAGAGCACTGCCGTTGTGGAACTCGCTGTTCGGCGTACTGTTCTGGGTGTCAAAGCGGGAGACATCGGTAAAGTAATCGAAGCGATTCCAGGCGCCTCCCAGGTTGCTGTCCTGGCGCATGGTGCCATAGCTGCCACCATCGGCTGCATAGCTCAGCTCAGGCAGCGGAGTGACTCCGCGCCGGGTGGTGAGATTGATGACCCCGGCAAGCGCGTCGGAGCCGTAGAGCGCGCTGTTGGGTCCGCGGAACAGTTCCATTTTTTCAAAACCCGAAGCGCTTAGGTTCGAAAAATCCAGGGTGCCTCCAATGTCGTTTACCGGAACGCCATCAATCAACACTTTGGTTGAGTCCGACGTGCCCCCACGAAGATAGAGCGAGGATTGCCCGCCAATCTGGCCTGCGTTGGAGATCTGCCCGCCGGGCTGAAGGCGAATCTCCTCTTCGACGGCGCGCCGGGTGGCGAGGTTTTCCTCATCGACCACGCTGATGGAAGCTCCGGTCTGCACCTCCGGAGTTGGAACACCGGTGGCCGAGACCACAATCTCCTGCGCCACCAGCGATGGGGAAAGCGTGAGATTGATTTCCGCCGAATACGTTCCGCCGGCAAATTTCTGGTCACTCACCGCGGGCTGGAACGAGGCAGCCCCGGCGCGAATGCGGAAGCGGCCTCCATTGGTGACCGCGAACGAATAGCGCCCGCCGGCATCCGTGGTTGTGCTCTGCGCAACCTTGTCGCCGTCGATGTCCAGCAGTTCGACCTTGGCGTTTTGAATCACCGCTCCGAGTGAGTCTGTAATGGTTCCGCTTACCGTTGTTGTCTTGGCTGCAAGCATCTGCGCCGATAAAGCAAATATGAGTAAAAGCAGTGCGACTCGGACAAAAGACCTCATAACAGACTCCCTCAAGTGTTACAGTGCGCCCCGGCCGCCCTAGCAGCGCAGGCAAGTACAGCCTCAGCGAAGTGCCGCCGCATGTAATTGACGTGCAAAATCTTCCAATGCGTCGAAGGCAACTGGGCTGGGGTATTGCAGGCGGTCATCGATGCGGATCACGCGTCCCATCCGTACCGCCTCCAGCGCTTTCCATCCCGGGTGCTCGCGCATCTGGTTCAACCCGAATGGCGAATCTTTCAGAAGCAAGATAAAATCCGGTTTTCTCGGAATGATCGCTTCGATATTTACGTTGATCCATTCCTGCGCCAGATCTTCGGTCACCGAGCGCGCGCCGGCGGCGGTGAGCAACTCGGTGATAAACGCCCGATGCCCGGCGGTAATACAGGGGTCAATCGAGAGCGCAAAAAAAACCGATGGCCGGGCTCCGGCCGGTACTTGAGCCCGCACCCGGCGCTCGCGGCTTCGCAGTTGGGCGACCAGCGCGATGGCTTCCGCCTCGCGTCCAACCGCCTTGCCGATGTTTGCAATCGAGTTGTAGAGTCCCTCCAGGCCAGTGGCGTTTACCAGGAAGACCGGAATCCCCATACGCTCGATTCCGTGGATGGTTTCCGCTTCATTCAGCGGCGCAATTCCGATCACGATGTCCGGATGCAGGACTGCGATTCGCTCCAGCGATGGACGCAGAATGTCCCCGATGCTCGGCTTCTGCCGCGCTTGCGGCGGGTAGAGCGTGTAGTCGGTGATGCCGACAACATCGGCTCCAGCGCCGAGGGCAAAGACCGTGTCGGTTACGCTCGGGGAAAGGCAGACAATACGGTGGATCTTGTCGGGCAGCGCCACCTTGCGCCCCGTTTCATCGAACACAACGCGCAACGCCGTAGCCTGCAGGGACAGCAGCAGCACAAGGAGAGCGCAGGCGGCCGCGCCACGCATCGTGCGATGACGCCGCTCCGGTTGCTGGCGCTGGGGCGTCATAGGCTGCTCACCGTCCGGTCCTTCACGGTCAGTGGGTATCCGGCAACCAGCAACAGGACACGGTCAGCCACGGCTGCCACCTGCCGATTCACTCCGCCCAGAAGGTCCCGGTAAAGGCGGCCGGCTTCGTTGTCAGGCACAAGGCCGCTGCCAACCTCGTTGGAAACCAGGACCACCGATGACTTGACTTGGCGCAATGCTTCGCAGAGGCAGGCGGCGCGGGCAAAAATACGCTCGCTACTCGAGTCCTCGGCAGCCATCAGGTTCGAGGTCCAAAGAGTCAGGCAGTCGACGAGGAGGATGTCGTACTTGCCGCTGCACTCAAGAATTGCATCCTCGAGCGCGAGCGGAGTTTCCAGGGTCGTCCAGTTGGCGGGACGCTCCTCGCGGTGGCGGGCGATGCGCTGCTCCATCTCCGCGTCCAGCGCCTCCGCCGTGGCGATAAATGCGACGCGCTCCCTGCCCATGGCCAGGTTCTGGGCATAATGGCTCTTGCCGCTCCGCGCCCCACCCAGAACAAGGGTCACACACTTGTTGGAATTTTCTTGCATACCTCATCCAGACGCTCATGGGCGCCAGGCGGGATGTCTGTAAGGCAGCTTCCTATTTCGACCCAGAACGAGTCATTTCAGGACGCACGCCGGCTCTCCCATCGAAGCCAAACTTGCCGTAGATCAGCGTCTGGTCAGGTCTCCTGACTTGCACGTCTTGGGTTTCGAACCGCCTTCCCAGTGATGACAACCCCAGTGGCTAAGAAGTTCGAACCTCGGCGCTTACAGTTGCGGGACAGTGGCGGATTCTCACCGCCTTCCCTTGGCCAGACATGAAAATGTATATCTTCCCTGTTAAATCAAGTCAATCAAAAACATTGTTGTTCAACGATCTCATTTGCACATGATGCAAAACCGCTCAGACTGTCGCACACCATCGCCCATCACGACGCTGAACTTCAATGCACGAGGCGAAGTCACAGGAGAGAACACTCAGTTCGCTCCCCGGTAAATCCAAAACATCGAGCAGAAAAGTTCGGATGACGCCACCATGGGTCACGACCGCCGCACAGCCACCCGGAATCCGCGCGGCCACCTGGGCAAGCACTCCCTGCACCCGCTTGCGGAAGCCGCCAAACTCCTCGCCGCCGGGTGCGGGAAGCCACGGATACTCCGCCATCCAGCGCGCGGCATAGGCGGCATCTCTTGCGTCTACCTCGTCCCAGGTGAGGCCTTCCCACTCGCCAAAGCGCATTTCACGCAGCCCCGGTAAAAGCTCGATCTCCAGCCCTGATGTTGCAGCAAGGAAGGCCGCTGTCTCGCGGGCGCGCAGCAGGTCGCTGCTGAAGATGTGAGTCAAGCGGCGCGGCCCGAGTTCTTCCGCCAGCTTCGCACTCTGCCGCCGCCCCAGCTCGCTTAGCGGAGGGTCCAGCTGTCCGCAGAAGCGCCCTGCCATGCCGTTGTGAGCATGCCGCACCAGCAGGAGGGTGCAATTCGACTGTGCCATGGGCCCCGCCGGCATCGTTACATCCACACCGCACACAAATACACGGCGATCTCCGCCAGTTGGTTGGAGGCGCCGAAGCAATCTCCCGTGATGCCGCCGAGCTTGGCCCGATACCACAGACCGCTGGCGATGGTGACCGCGAGAACGGCAGCGACGGGAGCTAGCATCCGGGTCCTCAGACAGAGACCAACGATTGCCAGCGCCAGCGCCGAACCAATGGCCAGCGCACTGAGTGAAATCTTGTGAGCGAGCTTTTCGCCGAGACCATCCTTGCGCGCGGAAGGCAGGAAGTGGGCCAATGGCAGCGCCGTCCAGCGGCAGAGAACCTGCGCCGACAGCACATAGAACGCAAACCTGCCGGGCGCGATCGCCGACAGCAACGCCCAGCGGCAAAGCACCGAGAAGACAATTGCCAGAGTGCCAAAGCTGCCGATGCGGCTGTCGCGCATGATATCCAGAACCCGCTTGCGCTCGCCGCCCGCGCCCAGCCCATCCGCGGTATCGGCCAAACCGTCCTCGTGCATCCCCCCGGTGATGACCACGAAGGACACGAGGACCACGGCTGCGACCACGGTTGCCGGCAGATGGGCGCGCAGCAAGCGCTCGATGGCCACCGCCGGCAGCCCAACCAGTACGCCCACGATGGGGTAAAACTTGGCCGCGCCCATCACCATGTCCGGCTCAAACCGGTAGGCGGGCACCGGGAGCCGGGTGAGGAACTGGATCCCCGCAAGCAGCTCTCGCCATGGACGCACTACTGATCCGCCTTACTGATGCCCGCCGACTCGAAAGTTGCCATCTCGTTATAGATGCGCACCGAAGCTTCAATCACATGGAAAGCCAGGGCCGCACCACTTCCCTCGCCCAGGCGCATCTTTAGTTGCAACAGCGGCGACAGATTCATGCGATCCAGCAGAACGCGATGTCCGGGTTCCTCGGAGAGATGCCCGGCAAAGATTGCCGCGCGGGCATTGGGAGCCAGGGCGCAGGCAACGGCAGCGCCCGCCGTACAGATGAATCCGTCGATGACAACCGCAATGCGGCGCGCCGCCGCGCCCAGCACCATGCCTGCGATGGCGGCAATTTCAAGGCCGCCCACCCGGCGCAGCACTTCCAGCGCGTCGGGCACCACCGCGGGACGTTCCGGAAAATGCATGGCGAGCGCCTGATCGATCACCTGTGCCTTGCGCGCACAACGCTCGGCGTCCAGGCCAGTCCCTTGTCCGGTGAGTTGCGCCGCCGGCAAACCAGTCAGGGCCGCGGCAATGGCGCTGGCCGAGGTCGTGTTGCCAATTCCCATCTCGCCCAGGGCGACCAGCGTGCGGCCACGCTGCTTCGCTTGTTCGGCCGTCTCTATGCCCACCTTCAGCGCAGCCTGTAGTTCTTCCACCGTCATGGCTGCTTCCTTGGCGAAATTCCTTGTGCCGCGCCGGATTTTCCGTTTCACCAGGCCTTCGGCGTCTTGAAAATCAGCATCCACGCCCACATCCACGATGACAACGTCGCTGTGAGCCTGGCGCGCCAGAACATTGATGGCGGCTCCTCCGTTCAGAAAGTTGTAGACCATCTGCGGAGTGACGTCGCGCGGATACGCGCTGATGCCTTCGGCCGTGATGCCATGATCGGCCGCAAAGACATACACCGCTTTGCGGGAAATCACCGGCGTCTTCTCTTCCCGCCAGGCAACATACTGCGCGGCAACTTCCTCCAGTACGCCCAGACTGCCGATCGGCTTGGTCAGCGAGTCGATATGGCGCTTTGCCTGGGCATGGTATTCATCATTGCCGGCGCGAATGCCAAGAATTGTATTGCGAATCAGTTCATCCTGCATAAGACCGTGAGTGCCTTTCCAATCCGGAATTCTGTTTTGTCGAAGGGTTGTAACGGCAAGCGGTCCGGCGGACCAAGTGGGAACCAGCCCCTCGGCTTCCGAGTGTAACCAATAATCTCCGCTTTTTCATCCCGCGCGCCCCACCTCGCAGGGGACAAAACAGTGGCGGCGAGAGAGCGTAGCCCCGCCCGCGTCGTCCCATCCCCAGGCATTGATGGACCTCTGCGCCGCGTCAACCGAAGGGAAATGGAGAGACGATGTGAGCTTTGAACGCATTGTGCACGCTGCTTAGATCCAGCACAATTCTGCCTTCAACCTCTCCTTTGCGCAGGCGCGCGAAGACCGTGTTGATATCTTCCAGCTTCTCAACCGTTATCGTGGCCTTGACTCCACCCGTGCCGGCGAGGGCCAGCGCTTCCGCCAGATCCTTCCTGGTGCCCACCACGGAGCCGCGCACCGTGAGCGCGTTGATCACCGTGTCATAGACGTTGAGCTTTATGTTTCCGGGCAACAGTCCGATCAGGGTCATGGTGCCGCCCCGGCGCAGCATGGTGAGTCCCTGCTCGAATGCCTTGAGCGCAGCCGCCGTTACCAGCACCCCGTGGGCGCCGCCGATCTCTTTTTTGATGAACGCACCCGGATCGACTTTGCGGGCGTTGATCTTGAGCGAAGCGCCAAGTTGCGCGGCCAGCTCCAGTTTTTCATCGTCCACGTCGACGGCTGCAACGTGGAATCCCATTTGCTTGCCGTACTGCACTGCCAGGTGCCCGAGCCCGCCAATGCCGGAGATCACGACCCAGTTGCCAGGCTTGGCCTCGGTCATCTTGAGCCCTTTGTAGACCGTCACCCCGGCACACAACACCGGCGCAATCTCCGCCAGGTTGGAGCCCTCCGGAATGCGCGCGACAAAATCGGCATCTGCCACAACATATTCAGCAAAGGTGCCGTTCACCGAGTAACCGGTGCTCTGTTGCGATTCACATAGGGTCTCTCTCCCGGAAGTACAGTATTCGCAGACACCGCAGGCGCTATGCAACCAGGGAACTCCAACGCAATCGCCCACCTTCACGTGGCTCACACCCGGCCCCACTGCGGAAACATACCCGGCGCCTTCATGCCCGGGGATGAACGGCAGAATCGGCTTCACCGGCCAGTCCCCGTCGGCCGCATGCAGATCCGTGTGGCAAACTCCGGTGGCGTGGATCCTGACTTGCACCTCGCCTCTGCTTGGCTCTGGAATCGGAACTTCCTCGATCACCAAGGGCTTGCCGAATTCCTGTACGACTGCTGCTTTCATCGTTCTCTGCATAAAGCAACTCCTTGAGACATGGCCACGTGGACACCGCTTTCACGGGTCGCACGCGCCAGCTAATGCGCCTGGAGAAACGCCTGGTAAACTCCAATAAAGATCAGAAGCAATCCCGAAACCACGCCGGTGCTGCGGCCTGCCACACGTGAGCCAAAACGAATCCCCGCGCCCAGGCCGGCCCAAATGGTAAGGACGCTGAAAATACAAACCAGAAGCGTCACCTTCATCGGATCCAAGCCTGCGATGCCCGCGGCCACCCCGTTCACCACGTTGTTCAGCGAGAGGGCGACTCCCAGCAGCAACGCCTCCCGGCGATCGATGTGGCGGGAGAAGTCTTGATCAGCGCTGAATGGATTGTCCAGCAGGGTCAGCACCCGGCTCGCCAGGTTGGACTCCCGGGCGCACCCGTTTATCTCCACTCTCGCCACGGTCTCGCGCTGCGGAACCGCGTGGGACTCCTGAAACACAACCCACGTTCCCAACCCGATCAGCAGAGATCCTCCGGCAAGGCTGGCGACACGCGGCTCCAGAAAGCTTCCGATGGTATGGCCAGCCAGGATCGCAGCCAGGGTACCCGTGCCGGTAATCAGCGCAATGACCAGGTTGGAGGAAAATGGAACGCTGATTTTACGGATCCCATAGACGACACCCACTCCGACATTGTCGAGATTACTCGACAATGAAAGCAATAAGGCCGGCAACCAGTAGGATCGGTTCATTTCAATCAAGCCGCCAGAGAGTTCACCCTGTCGCTGGCCCCAGTAAAAACTTCAGATGCCGGCCATGATCCGCATTCGATCGGCTGCACGTGCTGCCATGAGGGAAAACAGGCCGACTGCCCGGACGAATTGCTTCAAGAAAACACCCTTTTCTTGTCGCGTACCGCCATTCGTCCGGAGCCGCAGTCGGCCTCTCTCGTGACTCCAAATGTAACCCCGTTAGATAATCCGGAACGAGTCGACCAGGGTGCAGCGGCGCTGTCTGGTGAAGCTGCGCGCCGAGGTCAATCCCTCGCCCGTGGGACCGGCAATGGTAAACGAAGTATGTCCCTCGCCACCCAGGCCGATGCCCGCATAGCAAGGCGCATTCTTCACAAAAATCGTGGTCTGGATGGCGCGGGCAAACTTCGTCATGTGCTCCACGTTGGTCGAGTGCATGATCGCGGTATGCCGGTTGCCGGCTTCGACCTTCACGGCAAATTCAACCGCCGCTTCAAAGTCCTTCACGCACACCAGCGGAAGCACCGGCATCATCTGCTCTTTCCAAACCAGCGGGTGATCCGGCTGTGCCCGGAAGAAGGCCAGCCTGCACTCGTCATTTACCTGGATACCGGCGTCGCGCAGAATGATCTGGACATCTTTCCCGATGTACGGAGCGTTGATATGGTCGTCCTTTACCACCAGCGCGGTAACCCGGTCCGCCTCTTCCGGAGTCAGCAGGTAGGCCTTGCCGGTTTCCTGCATGAACTTGATCAGCGTTTCGTAGACTTCCGCCACCACGATCGCTTCTTTCTCGCAGATGCAGAAGATGTTGTTGTTCACGCTGGCGCCATCCACGATGCATTGCGCGGCTTTGCGGATGTTGGCCGTCTCATCGACCAGCACCGGGGGATTTCCCGCGCCGGCGCCAATCGCCTTCTTGCCGGAGCTGAGCACTACCTTGACCACCGGCTTGCCACCGGTTGCCACCAGCATATTGACCTTGGGATGCTCGATCAGTTCCTTGGCGGTATCAAGCGTCGGCACCCGGACCAACCCGACCAGTCCCGGAGGTCCGCCAGCATCGACGATCGCCTTGTGCAGGACCAGAACCACCTCCGCGCTGGTCTGCTTCGCATTCGGATGCGGATTAAACACCACCGCATTTCCAGCCGCGATCATGCTGATGCTGTTGTTGATCAGCGTTCCGGTAGGATTTGTGATCGGGGTCAGCGCGCCAATCACGCCCACGGGGGCGTACTCCAACAAGGTCAGGCCGTTGTCTCCACTCAGAGCGAAAGGCTGAATGTCTTCCACTCCGGGAGTCTTGGTGGCGCAGAGAATGTTCTCGCGAATCTTGTCCTCGACTCGACCCAGCCTGGTTTCCGAGACCGCCAGCTTTGCCAGCCTTTCGTTTTGGGCGAGTATGGCAGTGCGGATGGACGCGATGATTTCCCGGCGCCGTTCCAGCGACATCTGGAGCAGTTTTTTCTGCGCCGCCACGGCCGCTTCCACGGCTTCGGCTACCGTGTTAAACAGACCATCTCCACCGTCGGCCTGTTCCTCGCACTTGCCGGACAGATCCTCCAGCACTTTTTTGACCAGGGTTGCAACCATATCTTCCTGACTACCCATCACCGTTCCTCCATTCCGCATCTCGGCAGCCTTGCCTGTGGCGAACACTGCGCGACGTAAATGATTTCGACCTTCCCCATGCCACTCAATCACTCGCAAATCAGAACTGGTTCACGACAACGCCAGGCACACCGCACCCACCAGGGTTGAAATCCTGCCGGGTGAAATCTCCGGACTTGCCTGCAATACCTTTGACAATTCGTCTGCCAGCCGCTCCAGGGCCAGTGCTGCAACGGTTACACCCGGAAGCAATTTTCTGAATGTCTCTGCCCAGCACTCCATGTCCCGCAGCAATTCCACGGCCGGCGTTGCGACCTTGACGTCTTCCTCCACGCTGCCGCCGCTGACGCCGATGGCTCCTGCCACTTCCCCATCCAGGCACAGAGGAAGCCCCCCGCCGAAGAGAACGATTCTCCCGTTGTGGGTACTCTCGATCCCATAGAGCGCCGCTCCGGGCTGAGCCAGGACTCCTACCTGCGCCGAGGTCATGCGCAGGATCGCCGCCGTGTACGCCTTGGAAACGGCAAGCTCGCTGCTCACCGGCAAGGTTCCATCCATGCGCGTAAACGCTTGCGCTCCGCCCTCGGAGTCAACCACCGCGACCGCCATGGGTATGCCAAGTTTCAATGCCTCGGCCACGGAGGCCGCGGCAAGCATCTCGGCCACTACCCGCGGAACATGTGCGTAACGTCCGCTCATTTTGAGCCATCCTTGACGACTTCAGAGGCTACGTTCTTTACTACCCAGATCACTTCCAGCGACCAGGCCAGCACAAACAGGAAATCTGAAAGACGGTTGAAATAGACGAGTAACTCGTCAAACTCTTTTACCTCGCGATTCAACATCACGATCAGGCGTTCGCCCCGTCTGCATACCGTGCGCGCCACATGAACCGCGGCGCTATCGCTGGACCTCCCCGGAACAATGAACCCATGCGGTAACCCGTAGGTAGCAACCAGTGCATCGATATGCTTTTCCAGCTTGGCCGCTTCGTCCAGGCCAACGCGGCGCGCCAGCCGGGAAAATGTTTCCGGATTGGAAGCCAGCTCGGCACAGGCCGCCGAGATATCCTGCTGGATCCCATACACGATCGCAGCCAGTTCTTTATCTTGCATTAGGGAACGAGCCATCCCGAGTTGCGCCTGGAATTCATCCAGCGTTCCATAGGTCTGCACTCGCAGGTCATCCTTGGAAACCTGCTCCCCGCTGAACAACCTCGTATTGCCGCTGTCACCTTTGCGCGTATATATGCTCATCGCCTTCGCCGTCTACCATCCATGAATCGTTGTGCTCACCCAGTGACTCGACTAATCTTCCACGTCCAGCTCGTCGATGATGCCGATGATGGTCGCGTCCACGGGGCTCGACTCGTTGTCCAAAGCCTTGCGCGCGCCACTGCCTTGCACGACGAGGACCAGTTCGCCAACCCCGGCGCCAACCGCATCGACCGCCACCAGGGATTCGCCTCGCGCCGTTTTCCCATCCGGAGCCAGGGGCTGCACGACCTGAATCTTGCTGCCCACCAGCCGCTCGTGCTTGCGGGTGGAAACAACCGTTCCGATCACCGTTCCTATAAACATCTCACCGTCCTCCTGCTCCGCTCTTGCTCAGCGCTCATCCCGCACAATGCTAACTCCATGTTGCTCAGCCAGGTCGCGCGCCAGCGGAGTGATCAGCGTCCTGGCGGAACACTGCAGAACGGCCCCCATGCGTTCCGCCTGCAACACGTCGCCAGACGTGATCAAAGCTGATTCGTGCCGCACCACCCCGTGCCCCGCCCCTGGACGCTCGGTGGCAACCTCAGCGACTTGCACTTCCTGTGCCTGTGCTCTGGGCAGAGCGACTGCCGCCACCGCGCCCAATTGGCTGACGTCCACCACCTTGCAGCCATAGCCTGCAATGACCTTCAGGCGCTCATCGACAACTTGCTTCAGTGCCGGGAACCCTTTGTCAAAGCCAAGTTCCGCGCGGCCCGGATTCGTCTCCACTCCATTGCTGGCTACGATTACCGGCTTCCCCGTGAACAGGCCATGCAGAATCAGGTTGCCGGTCTGGCTGTCGGCAATCAGCAGCGCGAGTTTGGAGAGCGTGTTCACGCTCATCATCGGCACCACCACCGCCCGCGCTTCCCGCAAGGCGCGAAGCCAGGTGAAAGCCGACAACTGGCTCCAATGCGGGAATCCCGCCAGTTGTTCCCGCAGCCATGGACCATAGAGATGTTCCGCCATCTCGGAGAAAACCAACTGCGGCTGAAAGCCTTCCACGATAAGTGCGCGCACCTGCTGGACTGCCTCTTTGATACCAACCGTCGCGCCCGTGAACACGACCATGACCGTTCCCCGGGAGCCGTCAGCTCCAAGTCCCGGCAACAACCGCCGTAACACCTCGGTGATAATCTTTTCGATCTGCTCGTCCGTCATTTCGTTCTCTGCCGCACTTTCACCTTGACACCGCCCTTTTCGCCGCCATCTGGTTCCACTGCTGCTTTACGGTTCCGCCTGGCGCAACTCAGCGCGATGCCCAGCGGAGTTACCAGCAGCGGATTGTCAGGACGGGCGACTTCAAGTCCCGTCTCCTCTTCCATCACCTGCACGATCCCTGGAAAACAACTTGTGCCTCCCACCAGGTACAGCGTCTCCACCCGGTGGCCTTTCAAGTGATGATTCACGATGCTGGCCATCTTCTGGAATACAGCCCGAACCACCGGGAAGATCTCGCGCTGCCGTGAAGCATCCGTCTTGATCCTCTCCGCCTCCTGCACCTCGACCTTGAAGTTGCCCGCAAGAACCAGATCCACGTGGGTTCCTCCGGTGGCCTCATCGGCCGTGTACACCACTTTGCCGTCGTGCAGGATCGAAATTCCTGTAGTTCCGCCTCCGATGTCCACCACCGCGCCCTCGCGGATGCCGAGCACCAGCGCCGCGGCGCTGGGTTCATCGATCAAGCCGGACACGTCTAAATCCGCCGCCTCCAGCACGTTCTTAAAAGCTCTGGCATTCGCGCCCACGGTTCCCGGAGGATAGGCAGCCTCGGCAACCTGGATGGCAAAGCCCGCGTTTCGAATCGCCGCCACCTGTTTTTGCAGGAAGCGGATCGCGCCCAGGTAATCCAGAACCAAGCCATCGCGGATACTGGAAAGGCTGCGGGTAATGGCTCCAGCCACCGGAACCCCTTCGCTGTCTACGACCGCCGTAACAATGTAGGCAGTTCCCAGGTCCACTCCCGCGTAGAACTCGCCTTCGTGTTTTCCGCCGCCATTGAGCTCCAGAGTCGCCGCAAACGTATTCAAGAGCTGATTGGCTGAAGGACTGATTTTCACTGCACTTTCTCCACTTCCTTTTACCTGTAAAAGAACGCTCTGCGTACAACGTTGGAAAACTCCTCCAGCGCGCGGCGTCCGGCATCGAACGTCGCGCCAGCGGCTACTTTTCCACGCCCATGACGTTTAGAATCGCCGTCTCAGCCGCCTTGGCCGCACGCTCGATATCGGACTCCTTGCCACCTAAATAAAGCCGTCCGACCGCTCCGAACAACCGGCAATCGACCAGCGTAATCTGGGCGTTCTTCTCGGCTTCATTGGCAGCCAGCGCAATGTAAGCGGCGGGCACCACTTCCATGATGTACATGTCCTGCCCGGCGATCAGCACCGAGGCCAAACGCGACACGTTGACCACCTGGGTGTGGTAATCGTTCACCTTGTGGATAATCGTCGAGCTAAGAATCTTGGGCTTGACTCTCTGTTCCAGTGTCGTATCCAGGGCCCGCAGAGCTGCTTCGCCCGCGTGCTTTACATCCGCCTGAGTCTTTGAATGGAACTCCAGAACGCCGAAACTGCGTTCGACTACCATCAGCCCGGGCTGTACGAACGCTGCCTTCAACGCCGCATCGGCCACCTGATTGATCGCGATCCCTGGTGCAATCTCGACAAAGGTGGCGGCCATGCCGACCACCGGTAGACAACCCCTCATGTTCGTCCCAAGGTAGGCGGTGAATTGAGGTTGAATACGATCCAAATAAACAAACGCGCGAAGTTCTGCCACGGCAACACTCCTTTGGAACTCAACTTCCTCGAACCCTTTAAAAGGCAAATCTTCGAAGAAGTTCGTTTATAAAACCGGTCCTCATGTACCAGGGCAATCCACTCCCCGGGGTAGAAACTCGTCTGTTAGTACCTCTTTTTTCCTTTACCCTTTTGAACCTTTTCTTTGCGCCGGTCCTTGGTTGCGCCGGCGCCTTTGGAGGGCGGTTCAGGAACCGGCCCCGGCGCGACGCTCTTCACTGGCTCAGCCGGCTTCTTCTTTTCGACTTCCGTTGCACTCCAACGCTTGGAAGCTTCTTCAGGCTCCGGCTTGGCCGCGGGAATCGTTGCCGCTTCCTCCACCGTTTCTTCAGCAACCGGTTTCTGCTCCTCCGGCTCTTCTACTGGCAGCTCTGTTACGACCGGCACCTCCGCCGCTGGCGCTTCTACTGGCAGCTCCTCCACGGCCGGTGCCTCTGCCGCTGGTGCTTCTACCGGCAGATCTTCCACGACCGGTGCCTCTGCCGCTGGCGCTTCTACCGGCAACTCTTCTACGACCGGTGCCTCTGCCGCTGGTGCTTCTACTGGCAACTCTTCCACGACCGGCGCCTCTGCCGCTGGTGCTTCCACCGGCAACTCTTCCACAACCGGTGCCTCTGCCGCTGGTGCTTCCTCGACGGCTTCTACCACTTGAACGGCTTCTGCCGGCAAACTTTCCTGAACCTCAGGTTCCACGTCTGCGGGTACATCAATGGGCTTGGCCTTACTCTCCAGCCGGGCCTTCCCACCTTCGGAAGTAATCCCAAGTTGCCGGTCCGGACGCGCAATCACGTGCACGGAAACCACTTTGCCGACTCGTTCGGCGGCGGCCGCAGCGGAACTGACAGCAGCGCGAACCGCCGCCACATCCCCTGTGAACTTCACCGTGACCAGGCCGCCGGTTCCGCGCGCATAGCCGATCATCTTGACGTTAGCCGCTTTGCAGCCGGCGTCCGCGGCTTCAACGGCCGCCACGTACCCTAAGGTTTCAACCAGTCCGAGGCTCGGTGCTTCCATGGGGCCTTCCTATTCTTTCGCCAGTAGTTCGAGAACCGTGCGAACAATCAGATCCAATGTTTGATTCGAATTCATCTCCGTGGCGGCCGCCGGGGGATCGATGGTTTCCTCCGCAGACAAATCTTCCAGAAAGATCAGTGGCTCTCCCTTGACGAGACGGGCGGCGTTCGCACCCAGAATCCGTAACCGCGTCTTGCTGGCATCCTGCATGGCCACCGTGAATAACGGACATTCACCGGCAAGGTCGCGATGATGCAGCACGATCTCGCCCTTGACTCCATCCAGCGCAATGCCAACGTTCAGCGCGGACATATGCGCGGCTTGCTTGGCTAGCACCACGGCCTCTCCGCTGGAAACGTTCTCGACCTCGACCGGAATCCCTTCCTCCTCCAACCCCCAAAGGATGGGCTGAAGTTCGCGCTCGCCCGCCTGGCAAGTGATGATTCTCACCGTCGGTCTTCTGTCTTCCGCAGTTAGAGAAAGTTCAGCCATCTTTACTAATCCTTGGACGCTTGCGCGTAAGCCAACACCAGCCCGGTAGCCACCGCGTTGCGCGGACCTTCGGTCCCGCGGATATTCGCCCTGCCGGTAACCACACCGTAGTCCTTCAATGCATCTGAGATCATGTTAGGAATCTCGAAATCCAATCCCGATCCGCCCACCAGCGCCACAAAGCTGATCAGGCGAATGTTGCCCGCCGGGGCCACCAGCTCCAGCGCGCGCAGGGCATTGGCGACAAACACCTTTTTCTTCGACTGGCGGCGCACTTCCACGATCTTTGACAACAGTTCCTTGGTATCCAGCGGGATTGGGCCGCTGTCTGCAAGCACCACCACGCGACCGAAAAGTCTAGGATCCAGCGGGCGATGATAGAACTGCACCGAGCCATCCTCATGCCTCATGTGAAACAGGCTCTCAACCTTCGCCAGCGGATACTTTTTGATGTTCTCCGCCAGTTCGAAATCCTCCAACCCAAGCTCGGTATTGATGAGCAAGGTCACCATGTCACCGGCGCCCGCCTGATGGGTGCTGCGGATCTCGCCGCTCGTGTTGATGACGCTGGCATCGGTCGAGCCGCCTCCAACGTCCACAATGGCCAGGGGAGCCTCGGTTCCAGGCGTGGTAAGAGCTCCGCGGATCGCCATCTCCGCCTCCACTCCACCCACAACGGCCGGAACTCCGATTTCTTCTTCGAGCTTCCGCGCCAGCCGTTGCATGGGAAGCTTCTGGGTATGCACCATGGCTGCCAGACCCACGGCATTTCCCAACGCATACTCGCCCGCAAGACTTCCCAGAATCTGTTGCGGTTTAAAGGTATCGACGGCCAATATGTCCTGCACCCGGATGGCGCCGACAGGTTGATCGGTCAGGTCCGCCATCACCTTGCGGACTTGCTCGAACATCCCTCCCACATTCGTTCCGGTCTCCGCCTGGACTTCTTCCAGCGGATAAACGTCGGCCACTTTCGCCATAATGGCTGCAGCGCCTTCGTCCACCGGAACTACCGCCTTCTGCTTGTGCCCAATCAGGATGATTTTTCCCGCCGGGATACGCCGTTCCTCGATATCCCCCTTGGGAGTTTTGATCACCACCGCACTGCGCGTTCCCATCAGTGCGCGCGCAATCGGAACCACTTTGCGCGTCTCGTCCGGGTCCAACTGAAACAGGGTGGCGATATCGAACGGATTGGAAAGCTTTTCGATGGTTCGTCCCGGCCGGGCTACTTCAATTGCAGCAGGCATCCCCACCGGTACCCTGTCGATGAATTTGACTTCATCGACAATGGGTATCGGATGGGGCAAGCGATTGTTGATGAGCACACCGTCATCTTTCTGCACGATGGCTCCGGTAATAGTGATTCCTCTGGACAGCGCCCGGTTCAGTGCCGCAGCCGCGCTTTCAAACTCTGTTGTCCCAGGAATAATGACAACCCACTCTGTATCATCCACCGCCACCGTCGCCAACTCAGCCAGACGGATCGTCTGGCCCAGCCCCAATCCCTGCCCGCCTGGAGTGGAGGGATTGTGGCCGATCATGGCCGATTCGGTGATGATGGTTTCCGTGATGGTCTCCATGGCTATATCGCCAATCACCGGTGTGGCTTCATTCAGCAGTATCACGCTCAGGTCCTTCCGCTTGATGTCAAGCGGTTTCAGTGCCTGGTCCAGGGCGTCGATGATTCCCATCGCGTTGCTGAGGGTCCCCTTGATACCAACGGTTCGCACCAGCGAACTGGATAGGAATCGGACCTGCCCCTTGCCGGAAAGTTGCCCGATGGCAACCTCCGTCGTGTTATTCCCAACGTCCACACCTGCAATATAAGTCATGCCCAGGCTACCCTTATTATTTCTTGATCCGTCCACGTTTTTCGTACACTGTCACCGCTTCACGAACGAAAGCCCCACAGATTTTGGCTTGGTACTTGGTCTCCAGTTCGTTGGCGATGTCCAGCAGTTCCTGTTTGGTCGACCGGTAAGGCCGCAAGGCATTGTAAATTTCCAGCACGCGTGCATCCGGAATCTTGGTCAATTCCGCGGCACGGCGCAGGTTACTCGCAATCTGAGGCCGACCGGCGCTGATGGCAATCTGCGCCTGATACTCCAAAGTATCAGGAGAGATCTTCATATCATCGAAAGTAAGCTTGCCTTCGGCGACCTTGTCCAAGGTCATCTCACTGAGTGAGACTCCGGTGGCGGATTTCACCAGTTCCGGCCGCTTGATGGCAAGTGGGTAATCCTTCTTCGCGTCCAGTTTCCCGGCGGTCGATGGATTCCCTGTGCTGGCGCTCTTCCCCGTTGGGTCATTGAGCGAGGCGAGAACACGTTTGACAGCTAACGCGATCTGTTCCGGAGAAATTTCGTTCCCCTGTTGAGCCATGAATTCATACCTCCTTGTTCCGCCTAGAGCTGCACGGATAATTCCGTGGTCGGAGCGCCGGGTTTCACATACTGAGTCTCTTTGTTATGAAGCAACGCGGCAAACCCCTGGTACCTGGGGCGTGCCATCGGATCGTTGCGTACCGGCACGGGGGAGGGATGTTCTCCCTTGGCGTACTTGGCCGCATTGCGTCCAATCGCGCGGAGGGCTTCCCGGTCAACCAGCGGGCACTGCGGGAAAAGCTCCAGGTTCTGGAGAATTTCCAAATCGCGCTGGTGAATCACGGCCGTTCCCCGGCAAAGGATTCCGATGCCGATACCCGAACCGCTCAGCAGGGCAGCATCATGGGCAATGGCGCCCACGTCCGCAGTCCGGTTGACCCGGACAAGGCGCGCCTTGAGTCCTTCTTCTTCGATTCCCGCAAACAATTCTTTCAGAACGTCATGATGCGGAATATCGATAATCGTTTTGGTCATGTTGGTGCCAAATGCCGGCGGCACGCCAATGACCACCTCATTTCGGTCGGTGCCGGTCTTGGCGGTACCGAGGTCTTTGAAGGAAAGGGGTGGAACCTGCACGTCCTGGCGGGCGGGAGCTGTTTCCTCCGTCGGCGACTGCTTCAGCACATCCAGGATGATTTGTCTTACCAATTCTTCTGTGATTTGCATTGATTCAAACCTCCCACCCTAGATGTCCTTGGGGTCGATTGCCTGCGGGATATTCTTCAACTTCTCCCAGCGCTCGCCTTCAAGTCGGTATCCGGTGCCTGGTCCTTCGTAGTCGTTCGCATTGTTAACGGCGCTGACCACTTCGAACTTGTCCGTGTAAGCGGCCGAAGTCTGGAGATAGTCGCCAGCGACTTTGCCGATCTGCATATGCAGGACGGCGTCGGCGATGTCCTTGAAGCCACGTTTTGCCAGGGCGCGTACAACGTCCAGGCCGGTGCTGCCGCGCTTCATGAACTCATCAATGGCGCGCAGATCCTCTGGAACGTTACGGGTGCCGATGTCCTGGGTGCCGTGGGCATAGGTCACCAGTTCCACTTCCTCGTCGGTGATCGGGGGAAGCCCGACCTCTTCGAAGACAGCTTGCAGTGCCCGTGCCGCCTTATTGCGGACGGCGATCACGCCTTCTTCCGTTACCGGAATCAAGCCGCCATCAACCTGGAAATCGCGCTGCAGAACTAGGTAGTCGTCGTAATCGTCTACGTCGTGAGTGGAACCGGCAAACATGTTGTCGTAGTTCGGTTCCGCCGCATATCCGGAGAAGATGTAGTCGGTGCCAGAGAAGAACAGCGGCAGCATACGCGCCGTGTTGCGTTCAATCGAGTGAGTGAACGTCTGGTCGCTGCCCGAGGCCACTTCCAGGTTCAACAAAGCGGCGGCAACATTTTCTGCCACAACCGTCTTGATGCCCGCCGGAACCGAACCCGGAACACCGATGCAACTGATGGAGCCGTTCTGGATTCCCTGAACTCCCGCGCCCCTGACGATCATGATGCAGCGGACTTCCAGGTACAGCATCGACTTGCCTTCCGCATAGCCCATCTGCACTTCAGAGCCGGTGCCGGAGGTCATGCGCATCTTGAGGCCGCGGGAAGCATATGCCGAAGCCAGGAAGGCCTTCGACCACGGAGTGTCGTCGCCGTCCACAAACACCTGCTCGGTTCCGTATACGGAAACCGTCTCGGCATAGTGCGTCAGGCCGCGCATTCCCATGCTCAGTTCCAGTGCTTCTTCCACCGCGCACTGGGCCAGAATCCCTGGGCGTCCGGTCTGTCCACCAACCAACAGAGCCAGGGCGTTCATCGGAGCATAGCGTCCAATACCGACCGTGGTTTCAATTTCCGCAAAGCCACGATAGGCAGCTTCGGCAGCGTCTGCCGCCAGCATCGGAGCCGAGTCCTTCAGGTTCGTTACGTGAGCCTGGTTCATCGGCGTCTTGCGGGCGCGCATCTTCTGCATCGTCATCATCAGTTCGACGACGTTCAACTCCTTGAGAATGGAGACAACTTTCGCCGGGGTCAAACCAACTGACAAGCGCACGATTTCCGCACGCGGAACATTGATGTCCACCAACATCTTTGCGAACTTCACGCAATCGATGGCCATCGCCTCTTCGGCTACCGTCTTGTCAATGCTGTGATCCGCGATGAAGTAATCGATCAGGTCGAAGTCATCGCGTTTCTTTCCATCCAGCTCAACCACGCAGCCGTTCTCGATCTTGATGCTGGGCTTTGGGTCATTGGGACTGTCCTGGGCAACCAATCCCACATCGAGCCATTCCTTAATGAAGCCGTCCTTATTTACTGGCCGGTCGGCAAGCACTAAGAAGCGTTTTTGTCTTTTAGCCATTGCAGACCTCCTTTAGATGTACGGTGTTCCCGCAGATTGCGGCTTTTCGCCCCATGCGCAAAGAAGCTTGTTGCCAACTTCACGGCCCGAGATAACGGCCTGCCGCACCGCACCGGAGTCGCCCGTAACCCAGATAAACACTTCGTTGCTGAAGCTGGTGTTCTTCTTTGGTGTTCCGAGACCCAGCACTTCGACATCGGCGGCTTTCACCGCAGTGTCGATCATCAACATGCCGACCACGGCCGGAGCGCCCAGGATCAGTCCGAACGCCTTGCCTTCGGGAACTCCGAATGCCTTGTTCAGGACCTTGCTGGCGCGCGCGCTGTACTGGTTTTCGGTGTAGCCCTGGCTGTTGCCATACACATCGCCGAAATACTTGTGTGTGGTCTGCAGGGTAACTTCCACCGCACGGCGGGCATCCGAGACATCCTCGGCGCCGAAGATGATCAAATTACCGTGACCAGCTCCGCCCTTGGTATCTCTCGGCATTTCGCACAGGATCAATTCGGTGTTGGTTGCCTTGATCGCTTCATCGGCTGCCATCAATTGCGGACCAGCTCCAGTACGGCCACCGATAACGCCGATCGAACGGAACTTCGGATCGAATCCGAACAGTGCATGAATGGCGGGATCCAGATTCGCAATCACAATGCCTTCAGTGTCGCCGTCAGCGACGCCGATGTATTCCGTGAGATGCGACAGGTCGCCGGCCGCGGTTTTAGCTTCTGGGGGCGCGCTTGGCGCACCCGCCCGCTTCATTACTTCCTGTAAAACTTTCTTGACCAGATCTTCTGATTCTGACATCGATCATTCCTCCACGTGATATCCGATTACGCGGGTAATCCGGAGCGGTTCGCTATACAACCTCAGGGGTGGCCGGCAAAATCTTTTCCACATCCGTGTGGGGCCGCGGAATCACGTGCACCGAAACCACTTCGCCAACCTTGGCGGCAGCGGCGGATCCAGCGTCGGTGGCGGCTTTCACCGCACCCACATCCCCGCGGACAAATACCGTGACCAGGCCGGCGCCAATCTTTACTTGCCCGACCAGAATCACATTTGCGGCCTTGACCATAGCATCGGCTGCTTCAATGCTCGCAACCAGGCCGCGCGTCTCGATTAACCCCAACGCCTCTTTCGCATCTTTCGCCATCTGACATTCTCCTTATTGATGGTGCGTTTACTTCCCAGAGCGAAGGCAAACGGCGATATCCCCCATCTGCCCTTTTCCTGAGGTTCAACTTACGTTTTGCCTCAGTCATCCGTGTGGTTATATGCATGCAGAGTTCCACAACGGATTGTCTTGGATAAGCGAGGCAATCGGTTCCATTTCTGATAGTTAGCTGATGACGATATTCGATGCTGTCAAGGGGACAGCGTGTCCATGTCGAAGGTTGGACAGAGGTTGACAGCGGGTTCGGTCAGCGCGCGAAGCAGGCAATGCGCTGACAGAAGCGCTTGCATGACGAAAATGCAAACGCATGTCCGGGGAGGCCGAACGATCAAATAGCGGTAGGAAAAATTGGCGAACGATCGGGTCAGTCCTGTTGACGGGGAATTCCCAGCCTTCTCATCCTGTAGAGAAGCGTGGTGCGAGGAATTCCCAAGCGTGAGGCTGCGCCTTCACTCCCGCCAAGAACCCAGCTGGTTTCTTGCAGGATTTGCCGAATGTGCTTGCGCTCAACGTCCAGCAGCGTCCCCTGCGGTTGCTTGTCGCGCCGCTCGGGTGTTGCCTGCTTCACGTGGCTCAGCTCCGTGAGAGGCGAGATGAGCGCGGTTCCCGGAGAAAGAATGACCGCTCTCTGGATGAGGTTCTGCAACTCACGGATGTTTCCCGGCCAGTGATATTCCATCAGCGCTTCCATCACGCTGGCGGGAATTTCTTCGATCCTTCGATTCATCTTCTGCGCATACTTCGTTACGAAATGCCGCACCAGCGCCGGCACGTCTTCCGGCCGTTCGCGCAGCGGCGGCAAACGAATGGGAAACACGTTGAGCCGGTAGAACAGATCCGGGCGGAACTGGTTTTCCAGCATCATGCTCTCCAGTGCCCGGTTCGTGGCTGACACCAGACGCACGTCGACCCGTATCGAGCGGGTGCTCCCCAGCCGTTCAAATTCCTGTTCCTGCAATACCCTGAGCAACTTGGGTTGCAGTTCGAGCGGAATGTCTCCTACCTCGTCCAGGAACAGGGTTCCGCCATTGGCGACCTCGAAGCGGCCGATTTTCCTTTCCGTCGCGCCGGTAAACGCGCCCTTCTCGTGTCCAAAAAGCTCGCTTTCCAGCAAGCCGGCAGGAATTGCCGCGCAACTCAGCTTGACGAACATGCGGTCGCGCCGGGGACTGCTATTGTGGATGGCGCGCGCAACGAGTTCCTTCCCAGTGCCAGTCTCTCCCCGAATCAGCACCGTCGAATCGGTCCTGGCGACGGTGGCAACGTGTTCCAGAACCTTCCTCATGGCCCGGCTGTTGCCGAGAATATGTTCAAAATGCTGATTCGCCTGAATTTCGCTCGCCAGGTAGAGGTTCTCTTCCGCAAGCCGCTCGCGCGATTGACGCAATTCCTGATATTGCAATGCGTTTTCCATGGCGATCGCCACTTGGCCGGCCACTTGCGTCAAGAACTCCAGATCCTGCTCGGAGAAAAACTCTGCCCGATGGTCGCTCATATGCAAGACAGCCATGGTGCGCCCGGCCGCGGTCACCGGAATAAAGCATCCCGACTGAAACCCCTCGCCCCGATTGATACTCCGCGCACATGCATTGAGGTCTTCGGGGGGACTTCCGTAGCGATACGGTTTGCCGGTGGTGAACGCAATTCCCGGACCCGAGCCTTCGACATCCAGCACCACCCCTTCGCGGAGAAACCCTCTGCTGCCTGGAAAATCAAGGCCACTGATTCTGAAACGCTTGGCATCGGCATCCGGCATTGACAGGCAGACCGCATCGCACTGCATCGCATTGCGGACGCTGGCGGGAATCAGATGGAAAAGCTCCGCAAGCTCGAGTTTCGATACCACTGCATTGTTGACGTCGAGCAGCAGTTGGAGCCGCTCCCCGCTCTCCCGCAGGGCAATCTCAGCTTGCTTGCGCTCGGCGATGTGCAGCGACTGCTGCAGATTCTGGTACGCTTTTTGCGAGAGCTCGTTGGCGAGCAGGAAGACCAGCTTGGCGATGTTTTCGAACTGTTCCGATGACATGACCGGAACTTCCTGCAATGCCTGGCGGAACTCCTCTTCGTCGGCGCCGATTTCCTGCGCGTAGCGGATCGTCCGCTCTTCGTCGTTGAGCTCGTTCTTGACCTGCCCGATCAGCCAGTTGCCGATGTGCTGGCCATTCACCGTAATGCTGGCGCCGGCGTCCCAAAGCCCGCCGCTCAGGCAAATCCGAATGGTTGGACCGTGGTCACTCTGCCTGCCAATGATGGAATCTGAGTAGAAGCAATTGATCAGGCCCTTTTCCGTATTGCGGATGACATCGATACATAAACGACAGAAATTGCCCGGTTTAGTGACCGGCGTTCCATCGGGGAGGGTGATGACCGAAGCTACCTTGGTGGCTTGTGCAAAGGTATCCTGAATTTTCTGCAGCTCTTCAACATCGAACAGGTCGGTTAGGGAGATGTTCGCCGTTTTCACCGGTCGGATCATCGAGAGCATGCTCAAATTCCCGCCCTCCTCCTGCGGAAGCGACTCGGCTTCCGCAACCTTCGCGCCTGCACCATACGATTTCTCTTGCGAATGACGCGTCATAACTTCACACAACTCCAATTCATTGTCAAGCCCTGTCTAAGGATTGACAGCAGTTCGATCATAACTCGCGGTCGTAAGCACGAACTTGCCTCAGTCCCTTTGGCTGGAAATCGCATGGCTGGAAGCTTGGAGCGGGAGACCGGGATCGAACCGGCGACATCCAGCTTGGGAAGCTGGCGTTCTACCGACGTCACTTTTACAACTTCCTTACGAAACCGCAACTTGCGATGTATCTGACTGATTATACGAATAGTTACTTGATTTGGCATAAGTGGCATGTGGGGCGCGTTAGGCATTCGTATACTTACGTAGCGCCATTTTATGGACAGTATGTACAGTAAGCGCTTTCCATTCAGAATGCATCCGCGACGGGTAGTGGGTCAGTTTCCGGATCGCCGTTCTTAAACCCGAATCGTCGGCTATCCTGCGCATTCACCTTCCCTCAGCCTAGCAGGTGCAAAGTTCCGGGGTTGCGGAAGCCAGCAAAGATGGTTTCTAGTTTGGATTGCCCAACTGCCTAGCCCCGGCCTCGGCAATGATTCGGTGAAAATCTGCGTGCAGTGCCGAGTCGCGCTACCCGTGGGCCAGCCCAGGCCAGCGCCCGTACACGTTGCCTCCGCGCACAGCGCCACCCCCTCACGAACGTAACGCTGGCGTGTGTCGGACGTCAAGCATTCTTTTCCCTGGAAATTCTAGTTGTCGCCTGTCAGGCGTGGCCGTGGTCGGTGCCCCGTTCGCGCGTGCGGTGCGGCCAAATTCGGTCATCGTAACCAGTATGGTCTCCTCGGCCAGCGCCCCCCCCCAGGTCCAGCCAGAAGGCGGCCAGCGAGCCGCTGAATTCATTCAGCAGGCTTGCCAGTTGTCTTTCACCAGCCCCTTCGTTTACACGGATGTGGGGCAGAAATACCGGCCCAATGCCGGGCAAGGCAACGAGCAGGAAGAGCGCTCCCGCTACTAACACAGAATTTAAGAGAAAATGGACGTAGTGAAAAAAGCTCTGATTACCGGTATCACCGGGCAGGATGGATCGTATCTTGCCGAATTGCTGCTCTCCAAGGGATACGAGGTTCATGGCATAAAACGCCGCAGTTCTCTTTTCAATACGGACAGGATCGACCGCCTCTATCAGGATCCGCACGAGCTGAACCGCCGCTTCTTTCTGCATTACGGCGACATGACAGATACCAGCAGCCTGGTTCGGGCCATTCAAAGCGTAAAGCCGGACGAACTCTATAACCTGGCGGCGCAGAGCCATGTCGCGGTTTCATTTGAAGAGCCGGAATACACGGCGGACACGGATGCCATAGGAACCCTACGAGCGCTGGAGGCAATTCGCATCCTGGGACTGGAGAAGACGACGCGCTTTTACCAGGCTTCGACCTCGGAACTTTTTGGCAAAGTGCAAGAGACTCCGCAATCGGAGACCACGCCGTTTTATCCCCGTTCACCTTATGCTGCGGCCAAGCTGTACGCTTACTGGATCACAGTAAACTATCGCGAAGCCTATGGGTTGTACGCCTGCAATGGCATTCTGTTCAACCACGAATCTCCAGTGCGCGGCGAAACCTTTGTGACGCGCAAGATCACGCGCGGATTGGCGCGCATCAAGACCGGTCTGCAGGAGTCGCTGTTCATGGGCAACCTTGATTCGTTGCGTGACTGGGGGCACGCACGCGATTACGCGGAGATGCAGTGGCTGATGTTGCAGCAGGAAAAGGCCGAAGACTTTGTGATCGCTACCGGCGAACAGCGAAGTGTCCGCGACTTCATCAACCTTACGGCCCAGAAGCTGGAGATCCAACTGACCTGGAAAGGCAAGGGTGTGGACGAGAAGGGATACGACGAACAGGGGCACTGCATCGTCGCCATCGATCCCCACTACTTCCGGCCCGTGGAGGTGGACACCTTGCTGGGAAACTCCGCCAAGGCAAGGGCCAAGCTGGGATGGAAACCGAAGACGAGCTTCGATCAACTTGTGACCGAAATGGTGAACTCCGACTACGAGATCGCCAAACGGGACGCCATGGTGAGCGCGAGCGGCTTCGAGATAAAGAACTACCATGAGTAACTGCATGCAGAAGGCGCTACGATCTTTGTGGCAGGACACTGCGGGCTGGCAGGCTCCGCCAGCCCGCGCAAGCTGAGCGCGCTGGGCTACGAAAATCCTACGCTGTGGACGCGGCAGGAGGTTGATCTGCGGCACGCGGCGGCAGGACTTTGCCAGCGCGGGGTCGTGGTAGGATGATTCAT
>CAZQDD010000005.1:0-176629 GCA_964591805.1 uncultured Acidobacteriaceae bacterium
CCTTGCCGCGGCTGGGGATTGTGGTGCGGTTTGTGGACGCGGATGACTTTGACGGATTGCGCGCCGCGATCAACGAAAAGACCAAGGCGCTGTATACCGAGACGCTGGGCAATCCGAAGCTGGACGTGGCCGACATTGAAACCCTGGCGAAAATTGCGCACGAGGCCGGGATTCCGCTGGTGATCGACAACACATCGGCCTCGCCGGCGCTGACGCGCCCGATTGAGTGGGGCGCCGACATTGTGCTGAATTCGGCAACCAAGTTTATCGGCGGTCATGGCACGACGATCGGCGGCATCATCGTGGACGCGGGAAAGTTCGATTGGGCGGCGTCGCCCCGCTTCCAGCGCGACTTTGTCGATCCGGACCCGAGCTATCACGGTATCAGCTACACGACGGCGTTCGGGAACCTGGCATTCATTCTGAAGGCCCGGGTGCAGGGGTTGCGCGATACCGGCGCGGCACTGTCGCCATTCAGCTCCTTCCTGCTGCTGCAGGGAACCGAGACGCTGCATCTGCGCATGGAGCGGCACTCGGAGAACGCGCTGAAGGTTGCCAATTACCTGGAGACGCATCCCGGAGTGGAGTGGGTGAATTATCCGGGGCTGGAGTCAAGCAAGTATTACGAGCGCGTCAAGAAATATCTGCCGGACGGGCAGGGTTCGCTGTTGACATTCGGGATCAAGGGCGGCTTTGAAGCAGGACGCAAGCTGATCGATGCGGTAAAGCTGTTCCGGCATGTGGCGAACATCGGCGACTCCAAGTCGCTGATCATCCATCCCGCCTCGACGACGCACCAGCAGTTGAGCGTGAGCGAACAGGCCGATACGGGAGTAACGCCGGAACTGGTGCGGCTCTCGGTGGGCATCGAGGATGTACGCGATATCATCGGCGACCTGGCGCAGGCGATCAAAGCAGCCAACGGCAGCACCCATATCTTGCCGGAAACGGCAATCCGTGGAACAGGAAAGTAGCCATGACAACGAATGTAAAGGCGAGGCTTCACTTAACCCAGGGGACGGTTTCGGTGACGAAACGATGTCCATTCGAACTGGAGAGCGGCAGGACGCTGGCGAACGTGAATCTGCGCTACGCGATCTACGGCGAGCCGAACGAGGAGTCGAGCAACGTGACCCTGGTATGCCATGCGCTGTCAGGGTCGGCACGGGTGGACCAGTGGTGGCCGGACCTGCTGGATCGGGTGTTCGACCTGGAGCGGGAGTGCGTGGTGTGTTTCAACATCATCGGCTCCTGCTACGGTTCGACCAGCGCGGCCTCGCTGGACCCGGCAACGGGCAAGGCTTACGGCGGGAGCTTTCCGCAGGTGACGGTGAGGGACTGGGTTCGCTCGCAGAAGATTGCGCTGCAGGAACTTGGGATCCGGCACCTGCGGACGGCGATCGGGCCGTCGATTGGAGGCATGCAGGCGCTGCAGTGGGCGGTGGAATATCCGGAGTGGGTGGACCGGGTGGTGGCCATGGGAACGACCTCGCTGAGCGCGCTGGGGCTGGGACTGAATCATCTGCAACGCGAGATGATCCGGCTGGACCCGGAATTCCGGGGCGGAGACTATTACGATGGGCCGGGGCCGCGCAACGGGCTGGCGCAGGCTCGCGGGCTGGCGATGTGCACCTACAAGTCGGCCGAACTGTTCCACGCGCGGCATGGGCGCAAGGCGGATCGCAAGGGAATCGCGCCGTGGGAGTCAGAGGCCGGCAGGTTCGACATTGCGGGCTACCTTGCATACCAGGGAAAGATTTTCTGGGAGCGCTTTGACGCCAACGCCTACCTGGCGATTACGCGGGCGATGGACCTGTTCGATCCGGAGCGGGATTGGAATGGCGAAGCCTGGGAGCGGATTCGCGCCAAGGTACTGCTGTTCGGCATCTCCAGCGACGTGCTGTTTCCGGACAGCGACGTGCGCGAATTTACCCAAGAGCTGCGCGAGGCGGGAGTGGATTGCAGGTATGAGCAGATTGTCTCCGCGCATGGACATGACTCCTTTTTGGCCGAGCCGGATAAGCTGATCGGGGTGCTGAAGGGATTTCTCGACGAGGATGGCGGGCCGGCGGAGCGATTTGGCGCCGCAGCAGTGGCAGAGCAGGATGGCGACGTCGCTTGAGACGCAGCTTGAGACGCGGTCCCAGGCTGCTTAGGTCCAGCGAAAGAACCGCACCGCGAAGAAGAACGAGACTGCGCCCCAAGCGCAGAGCACCGCGAGCGGCGCGGCCTGGGACGAGAGGGAACTGCCTTCGAGGATGATGGCGCGCAGCACGTCATTGAGCGCCGTGAGCGGCAGCAGGCGGATGAGTGGCAGAACGGCGGCGGGAAAGCGCTCATAGGAAAAGAAGATGCCGGAAAAAATCCACATGGGCATCATCACGACGTTCATGATGCCGCTGGCGGTTTCGATTTTCTGGGCGCGGCTGGCGGTGAGCAGGCCCAGGGCGGCGAAGCAGAGGGCGCCGAGACCGCACACCAGCACGATGGCCATCCAGGATCCGACCACCCGCATGTGAAATGCGACCACGCCAAAGCCCAGCATGAGAACGATTTCGGTCATCATGAGGATGAGACGGCTGGTGGCGAGGGCGAGGAGAAAATCGGTGCGGCGCATGGGGGTGGCCACGTAGCGCTTGAGCAGTTTGCGCTGGCGCATCTCCACCAGGGCAAAACCGATGCCCCACATCCCGGAGCCCATCAGGTTCATGCCGAGCAGACCGGGAATCAGGAAATCGATGTAGCGGCTGCCGGGTTCGCTGTTTACCCGCGATAGGGTGGGAACCTCGGGGGTGGTTCCGGCTGCCGCCTGCAAGGCGTGGTCGGCCAGACTGCGCGCCAGAACGCTTTCCGGGCGCGCCGGATCATAGACAAACTCGACCACGGCAGCGGGCTGCGGAAGCAGTTCCACGTCAAACTTTCCCAGGCGGAAGTTGAGGGCGGCCTGCGCCGGCGGCTGCACTGCGACCTTCAGCGATTGCGCCTCGGGGGCGCGCCGGAGCAGATCGGCAACGCGCTGGGAGCCGGGCTGGGCGGCGATGACGACCCGGACAGCGTCCGGCGGTTTGTTGCGGAACGCAATTCCCAGGCCGAGGGCGAGCAGGATGGGAAACATGAAAATCCAGAAGATCACCTCCGGCTCGCGGAACAACTCCTTGAGCCGCGCCACGAGCAACATGCGGTAGCCGGTCCAGCGTCCGTGAACGATGGCAGCCGGCGCGAGTTGTGTTTGGCGATCGCTGGTTGAGTCGATCATGCTATTCCTCCCGCAGGTGGCGTCCGGTGAGGTTGACGAAGACGTCTTCGAGGCTTGACTGACGGGTGGTCAACTGGCTCAACCGCCAGCCGTTCTGCTCCACCAGGGCGAGCAATGCGGGGATGGTGCGATGCGGTTCTTCGACGGTGAGGGCAGTGACGGCGTCATCGGTTTGCACGGCGGCAACCCCCGGAAGGGATCGCCAAAAGGCGGGCGGAGCCGGAGTTTCGGAGTCCAAGGCGAACTCGACATGGTGGTGTCCGCCGACTCCGGAGATGAGTTCCGGTGGAGTTCCGGCAGCGATCACCGTGCCGTGATCGACGATGGAGATGTAGTCACAGAGGCGCTCGGCCTCATCCATGTAGTGGGTGGTGAGCAGGACGGTGCCTCCCTCGGATTGGAAGCGGCGGACGATGTCCCAGACCTGGCGGCGGCTTTGCGGGTCGAGCCCAGTGGTGGGCTCATCGAGAAACAGGATGCGGGGGTAGCCGACGAGCGCGGTGGCAATGGCGAGGCGCTGCTTCTGGCCTCCGGAGAGCTTGCCTACCCAGGCGTCGGCTTTTTCGGTGAGCGCCAGCTCGGCGAGCACGTCGTTGGCCGGGCGGGCCTTGCGATAGAAGCCGCCGAAAAGCTCGAGCGTTTCACGCACGGTGAGTTTTTCGGCCAGCCGCGTTTCCTGCAGAGAGACGCCGATGGATTCGCGCAATTCCGCGGGGTTCTCACGCCAGGTGCGGCCGAGAATTTCAACCGTGCCGGAAGTCTCATGGAGCAGGCCTTCGAGGATTTCGATGGTGGTGGTCTTGCCGGCGCCGTTGGGTCCGAGCAGGCCGTAGCATTGACCGGCGTAGATGGTCAGGTCAATTCCCCGAACCGCCTCCACGTTGCCTTCGTATGTCTTGCGCAGGTCTCTGCATCGGACTACGGCTTGGTCATGCATAAGGTGCGTTGGGGTCCTTGCGAGTCCGGCAACCAGCAGCCGGCGGATCATACCTTGGAAACCAGGGGATCGCTCTAAAGAACTTTAGCATCTTTCATCGGGCATCTTTCACCTGGCGCCAGGTTGTGGCCTGCGCCGGCGGGCGAAATACCGGGCCGGGCAGTGGCAGGGGCGGCGCGCGGCGATTGTGCGGCAGCCGCCCCGGTTGACTCAGGCCAGGCGGTTCAGCCCGTCCACATAGGCTTTGGCGCTGGCCTCGATGATGTCAGTGGATGCGCCGCGGCCCATGGCGCGGTGGTTGCCGACCTCCAGGTGTACGGTGACCTCACCGATGGCTTCGGTTCCTCCGGTTACGGCGCGAATGTCATAACGCAGGAGTTTTGCCTTGATGGCGGTGAGTTCGGTAATTGCCCTGTAAACGGCATCGATCGGTCCGTCGCCAATCGAAGCTCCTTCCTTTGTCTTTCCGTTCACCAGCAGGCGTACGGTGGCGGTGGGGATTGCCGCCGTCCCGCTGTAACTGTGCAGGTACTCGAGCTTGAGAGTCTGCTCGGCCGGAGGCAACTCATCGTGCGCCAGCGCGACCAGGTCTTCGTCGAGCACTTCCTGTTTTTTATCCGCCACGGTGAGGAAGCGCTGGTAGAGGGAGTCAAGCTCGGGTTTGGAGAGTTCGTAGCCGAGCTTCTGCAGGCGTGAGCGCAGTCCGGCGCGGCCGGTGCGCGCGGTGAGGACGACCCGGCTGGCGGTAATTCCAACGTCTTCGGGACGCATGATTTCGTAAGTCTGGCGGTCTTTCAGGAATCCGTCGACGTGGATGCCGGAGCTATGGGCAAATGCATTGGTGCCGATGACGGCCTTGTTGGCCGGGACCGGCATTCCGAGCATGTCGGCGACCATGCGGCTGGTGCGGAACAACTCGCGCGGATCGAGCCCGGTGCTGACTCCGTAGAAGTCGGCGCGGGTGCGAATGCCCATGACGACCTCTTCCAGGGCGGCGTTGCCGGCGCGCTCGCCGATGCCGTTGATTGTCCCCTCGACCTGGCGCGCACCGTTGCGAATGCCTGCCATGGTGTTGGCCACGGCAAGACCAAGGTCATCGTGGCAATGCACACTGATGGTTGCGCGCGCAATGTTGGGAACGTTGAGGCAGATGCCGCGAATCAATTCGCCGAACTGCTCAGGCACGGTGTAGCCGGTAGTGTCTGGAATGTTGACGACGGTTGCGCCCGCAGCGATGACGGCCTGCAACATTTCGTACAGGTAGGAGGGTTCGGCGCGGCCGGCATCTTCGGCGTAGAACTGGACATCGTCCACGAAGTTGCGCGCCAGCTTTACGGCATCCACGGCGAGGGCGACGATCTTCACCTTTTTTTCGGCGAGCGTTTTGCCGTAGCGCTTGTCGAGGAACTTTCCCATGATGTGAATGTCAGAAGCGCCAATGCCAGTGTGGATGCGTGGGCGCTTCGCCTTGGCAAGCGCCTTGCCGCAGGCTTCGATGTCAGAGGCAACCGCGCGCGACAAAGCGCAGATGGTGGGCCCCTCGATCTGCTGCGCGATTCTGCGGACGGCATCAAAGTCTTCCGGCGACGAAGCCGGGAAGCCGGCCTCGATGATATCCACCTTGAGACGGGCGAGCTGGCGCGCAATGGTGATCTTGTCACGACTCCCCAAGCGAGTTCCCGCCGCCTGTTCGCCGTCCCGTAGAGTCGTATCAAACACCGCGATCTTTGACGTAGGCTTCATTCCTCGATCCTCGATAAAGAAATTGGATTGGCCGGCGGAGGCGAGCAGCGGAAGCGGCAAGCGGATAGCCGGATGTAAGAAAAATGTGAGTTCCCGCATGGAGGGCGTCGAGCGTGCTCGCCGCGGTTTCTGCCATCATGGCGCCGAAGAAATTCCTGCGGAAACCCAAGCCTGGGTTCGGCCCGCGTTCCCGGAAGCAGGGGTGCGTTGAAGCAGTAATTATAATCGCGCCTGATCTTCCGGTGGAATGGCAAATGGACCGGGCGCCGTATGTTGTTGACGGCGGAAACTTTTCCTGCCACGGATACGTACTGGAGTGAGTCCAATCCGCAACCGGGCGGCCAGCCTGGGGGAAAACAAGCCACGCCACGGGAGCGGTCTTGTCAGCTCCCCGGCGGGTTCGGGTATCATTCTTGTTCTCGGAGGAAACCAATGCTCTCGACCATCAGAAGTCTTGCCGCACTGCTGCTACTTGCGGGCGCCAGCCTGGTGCTGGCGCAGACAACCGGCAACGCCGCCGGGGTGAGCCCCGCGGCGCAACCTTTCATGCTGATTCCCGGGCTAGACAAAAACCTGATGGATGCGAAGGCCGATCCTTGTGCCGATTTCTATCAGTATGCGTGCGGCAATTGGAGCAAGTTGCATCCGATTCCGAGCGACTCGCCGTACTCCGACCAGTTCTACAACCTGGAACAATACAACCGGCAGGTGCTGCGCGCGATTCTGGAGAAAGCGGCGGGCGATGATCCGTCACGCGACGCGACGGCGCGAAAGATTGGGGATTACTACGCCAGTTGCATGGATGAGGCAGCGGTGCACCAGAAAGGGATGGCGGCATTGCAGCCGGAGCTGGACCGCATCCAGAGCCTTGCCAGCAAGGAGCAGTTGCCGGGATTGCTGGCCCACTACCAGTTGATCGGCGTGAATGCGTTCCTGGGATTCGGGTCGCAGCAGGACTATCAAGACGCGACCCGGACGATTGCGGTTGCCAGCCAGAACGGACTGGGACTTCCCGAGAAAGATTATTACTTCCGGACGGGCGCGAAGGATGAAGAAATCCGCAAGCAGTATGTGCAGCACATCAGCAACACTCTGAAGCTGCTGGGGGCGAGCGAAGCGCAGGCGGCAGGCGAGTCGGCGGCGGTCATGAAGCTGGAGACCTCGCTGGCGCGAGTATCGCTGGACGTGACCGCGCAGCGCGATCCGCACAACATCTATCACATGATGGCGAACAGGGACCTGCAGGCGCTTACGCCGGAGTTGCACTGGGACCGCCTTTTTTCCGCCGCGGGATCGCCGGCGTTTGCGGAGATCAACGTTGCCGAGCCGGAGTTTTTCCGGGGAATGAACCAGGTGATCGCCGCCACAGACCTGGCGACGATCAAGGCATATCTGCGCTGGCAGTTGGCCAGTTCGATTGCGGGATCGATTTTGCCCAAGGCGCTGGATGAAGAAAAGTTTGACTTCTACGGACGCAAGCTGGCGGGCACTCCCAAGCAGGAGGTGCGCTGGAAACGGTGCGTCCGCAGTACGGACGGGGCGCTGCCGGAAGCCCTGGGGAAGGCATACGTTGAACAACAGTTCCCATCGGCCAGCAAGGAGAAGGCCGTGCGCATGATCCACGACATTGAAGCGGCGATGGATCGGGACATCGACTCGCTGGATTGGATGAGCGCGGCCACCAGGGGGCGGGCGAAAGAGAAGCTGCACCTGATTGCGAACAAGGTGGGCTATCCGGAGAAGTGGCGGGACTACTCGAAGCTGGACATTGTGCGCGGCGACGCGTTCGGGAACAACTTGCGGGCGGTGGAATTCGAGTCGCGGCGGCAACTGGCGAAAATCGGGAAGCCAGTGGATCGCAATGAGTGGCTCATGTCTGCGCCGACCGTGAACGCCTACTATGACCCCAGCATGAATGACATCAATTTTCCGGCGGGGGTGTTGCAGTTGGCATTTTTCGACGCGGCGCAGCCGGATGCATTGAACTACGGACACATTGGCCTGTTCATGGGGCATGAGATCACCCACGGGTTCGACGACCAGGGGCGCGAGTTCGACGGGCATGGCAACCTGAAAGACTGGTGGACGAAAGAAGACAGCGACAAGTTCACCCAGAAGGCGCAGTGCATTGTTGACGAGTACGCGCAATTCAGCGTGGGAGACACGAAGCTGAACGGCAAACTGACGCTGGGCGAAAACACGGCGGACAACGGCGGCATGCGGTTGGCGTATGCGGCGTTCCTGGCGCGGGCCACCCAGGATGGCATGGACCTCAACCAGAAGTCTGGGGATGGTTACACGCCGATGCAGCAGTTTTTCCTTGGCTTCGCGCAGGATTGGTGCTCGGAGTGGCGTCCGGAGTTGGAGCGGTTGATCGCGACGACAGATCCGCATTCACCGGACCGCTTCCGGGCCAATGGAGTCCTGGTCAACATGCCGGAATTTGGCAAGGCATTTGGTTGCACCCTGGGGCAGGCGATGGTTCCGGCAAAGGCTTGCAGGGTTTGGTGAGGCGGGGATGGCGGGCCGCCGCGGCAACTGAGGAGCGAGAGCAACAGTGGGATGAACGCAACCGGACCGGCACGGAAAATCAGCTTTGTTTGCCTACGTAGCAGGGCGCGCTTACCGTAAAAATACGTTCATTGCCACGGACCAGCAGCATCCATTGCAGCAGGCGGCCGCGCTGGTTGTGGAGGAAGTATTCATACCACCGGTCTTCCACAAGCTCCGGTATGACCACGATGATGGTACGGTCCGGATGCTGCCTGGAAAGGTCGAGAACGAACTGAATGATGGGGATGATGATGAAGCGGTATGGCGAAGGCAGGACGTTGAGCTTTGGCGCCGCCCTGCCTGCCGCGATGAACGGTTGCTCAACGTAGCGCGTCCAGTCTGCTTGCAGCAGCTCGGAGTACTCGCCGGGCTCGACGTGCAGGGCGATTACTTCGGGTGAGAGGCGGGCTGCAAATTCGATTCCCCGGCGGGTCATGGTGCTCCAGCGGTCCATGGGAACAACGGCGATGGGCGGCTGGCTGAGACGGGCCGCATCGACCGGATCCTGGCAGGTGGTGAGAAGCTTCAGGGTGTGGTAGTGGTGGCGGACCGTAACGAAGAAAACGATCGTCAAGGGAATAAACAGTACGGTAATCCAGGCGCCTTGGGTGAACTTTGCCACCAGCACCACAACCACGGTGATGCCGGTGACGAGGGCGCCGAGTCCATTGACCAGCGCGCTTTTGAACCAATGCGGGCCGCGATTTTTGCGCCAGTGCACGACCATGCCGGATTGCGAAAGAGTGAAGGCCAGGAACGCGCCGACCGCATAGAGCGGGATCAGCCGGTCGGTGACGCCGCCGAAAAAGACAAGCAGGGCGCCGCACAGGATCGCCAGGACAACGATGCCGTAGCTATAGACGAGCCGCCGTCCGCGATATCCAAAGGCGTGAGGAAGGTAATTGTTCTGCGAAATGGCGCGGCAGAGGCGGGGGAAATCGGCGAAGGCCGTGTTGGCGGAGAGCGAGAGAACCAGGAGAATCGAAGCAATGGTCAGGTAGTAGAAAAGACCTTTGCCGAACACCGCGGCAATGAGCATGGAGAGCAGGCTCTGGTAGCCGGGTTGGCCGGGATCGGTTGCAGCAATGCCGTAAACCTTGACTAGGTAGGAGATTCCCGCCAGCAACAATGCCAGGAGAAAGATGATCACCGTGAGGGTGCGCTGAGCGTTCTTGACCGAGGGCTCGCGGAACGCTTTGACGCCGTTGCTTACGGCTTCTACGCCGGTTAACGCCGTGCAACCGCTGGCGAACACCTTGAGCAGCAGCCAGAAGCTGACCGCTTCCGTCATGGCCGGCGGAGGCGGGAGCGGAGCTGCCGGGATTGGATGGCCGTGGCTGAGGAGAACCCGGATGACGCCTGCCAAGATGGTAATCAGAAGCGTGCCGACAAACAGATAAGTAGGCAGGGCGAAGGCCAGGCCGGCATCGCGCACGCCGCGGAGATTGAGGATCGTGATGAGGATCAGGATGCCAAGGCAAATCGGGACCGTGTGCGGCAGCAAGGACGGAACCGCAGAAACCAAGGCGCCCACTCCCGCCGAAATGCCCACGGCGGCGGTGAGGATGTAATCGGCAAGCAGGGCGGAGGCGGCGAGCAGGCTGGCGGGCGTGCCAAGATTGAAACGCGCCACCGTATAAGACCCGCCGCCGGACGGATAGGCGGCGATGGTCTGGCGATAGGAGAAGTAGACGATCACCAGCAGGGCAATGATGGCCGCGCTGATGGGAACGATGTAGCGGACGCCGAGCAGACCAACCGGAATCAGAAGACTGAGAGCCGCTTCCGGACCGTAAGCCGCCGAGCTGAGGGCGTCGAGGCCGAAGATGGGGATGCCCTGCGCCGGACCGATCTGTTCGGCGCGTTCATCACTGGTCTTGATCGGCTTACCGACAACGAGGTCAAGGATGTCCATGAGCAACGGGGTCCAGCGTGCGTCCACGCGAGGAAGAACAAGATCCAGACATGGAGTGTAGCGAAGTCCCGGGTACCGGCACTCGATCGCAGGCGGTGCTTGCCGGGAGCCGGAATCGTCTAAAGCGACTCACGATAACATCATGGCCACTTTGAAATCAAAAGCAGACCGCCCGCCGCACTTCATTTTTAATCAGTGGCCGCTACAGATTCCTGTGCAGAGCCGTTTAAACAACCCAGAGAGAAGGGTCGCTGGTGGACACTGAGAGAATCCCTTGCCTTACAAGTCTGTGGATTTGCCTCAGCGACCTTACCAGACCACAGCCGATCACGGGCAGTTCCGGACGCATACTGCGTACCAAGGAAATCCCATAAGGAGCCGCGACGGCGGGTATCAATTCGATTACGTCGGGAGTGAAATCCTCAAGAGCCCGGATGCTGTTCGCCAAAGCAGTCGAATCCAAGGCAAAGGTTCTTTGGATCGCCAACATGCCGTTCGCGCGGGCGGCGCGGAGTGCATCCTTGTGAGTTGAGATTACTCCGACCATTCCAGCCGCCGCGAGAAATTCAATCGCCGAATTATCTCTGGCAAACCCGGTGAAAAAATCCAGATTGGCGACCGGCAGTTTGTTGGCCTTAAGCACCTGACTGGCGAGCGTGGGCACGGTCAGCGGTGCGCCATATAACAGGAATATGAGTTTGGATGGAGATTCACAAGCCGCTGGCAGATCTTCCAGTGCATGAACTGAAGGGATCACGCGCGACTCTTCCAACAGACTTCGAAACTGTTCACGTATGGCTTGACGATCACGAAGGGCCCGGGCGGGAACACCTCCTCGTTTGGCTGGGGTAAGGTGCATCAGAACACCTCGTCTTCCGGCCTGCCTTCAGCGGCAAGCAACGGGACGCATAGCGACTCTACTCGGAAATAGCATCCCATACAACTGGGGTGGGTCGAAAGAAGTCACAGTAACGTGTACGAGTACTTCACCTTCTTAGAAACTAATCTAGGGCTCAAATTAACCTTGACAATTTTTTTGCGAGCATGTTATAGCTGTTACGCGCGGTAAGAGAGTTCTCAAAACCGCCCCTCGCTGTAGCAGATGCCGAAGTGTCATCTGCTACAGCGAGGGGCGGTTTTTTGTTTGCCTTGATTTGTCTTGGGCATGGCCTAAGCAAGTCAAGGAATTGCACCGTGGGACTGCACAGTCCGGCGGATATAACCCTTGTGTCTTCAAATAAAGACACAAAACGCTACAAGCAGAAGGGTATTCCCATATGGCCGTACTACAAACTGAAACGTTCGCTTCCATGATCGACGCTTCGATCGGTGGCACACCAGCGGCTACCGAAGCAGAAATGTTGAACTTCTTTGAAAGCATACATCTCGACAAGAACAAATTTGCCGCGGTAATGGTTGAGCCAAGTTACGTAAAGTGGGCCGCCGATTATCTGCACGCCCGGAAGCAGAAGCTGGTCACCGTCATCTCCTACCCACTGGGCGCCATGACCACAGTGGCCAAGGTATTCCAGGCCGAGCAGGCTTTTGCCGACGGCGCCGACGAAATCGATATCGCGATGGATCTGTCGGCATTCCGCTCGGGAGATTACCAACAGGTGCTGGACGACCTGCGCACGGTCCGGCGCACGGCGGGCGATCGCGTCGTGAAGGCGATTCCGTACACGGCCCTCCTGACCGATCAGGAATGCATCAAGGCTGCCGGGCTGATCTTGGATGCGGGGATCAAGTTTCTGAAAACCAATCCCGGATATGGCAACGTGACCACTCCCCACCACATTGCAGTCATCAAGAAGCATTTCAAGGATGACCTGAAGGTGATGGCTTCCGGGGGCGTAAAAACATACGAAGATGCGATGGCAATGATTGACCAGGGCGCTGATCGCGTCGCAACCAGTTCCGTGGTTGCGATCCTGGACGGGAGTAGCAAGCGATGACTACCACAACCACCGACAACCTGAAAAAAGTAATCGACAACACCAACCTGACCATGGGAGCGACGCGCGCGGAGGTGGAAGAATTTGTCACCGCCTCGGTGAAGAGCGGATTCGTTGCCGTTTGCGTGTTCCCCAACATGGTTCCCACCGCCAGACGGATTACGGCGGGCAGCAAGACGAAGTTGGCCGCGGTGGTGAGCTTTCCGCTGGGCGCCGACACGGCGGATGTGAAGCGGTACGAAGCCCTGAACTGCATTGACCTGGGCGCCGACGAGATCGACATGGTGATCAACGTCGCCGAGGCCCGCATGGGGCGTTTCGACGCAATTACCGCGGAAGTGAAAACGGTAAAGAATGCGATCGGCAAAGGTCACATTCTGAAGACCATCATCGAAGTTCCACTTTTGACCGAAGACCAGGTAACCGGGGCGGCTCTGGCCGCTGAAAAGGGCGGGGCCGACATTGTCAAAACCTCCACCGGGTTCAAGGGACTCAAACTGCGCGCGACTACGCCGGAGGATATCAAGCTGCTGCGGTCTATTTTGAAGCCGCAGACTGGCATCAAGGCTTCCGGGGGAGTTTCCACGCTGGAAAAGAGTCTGGCAGTGCTGCAAGAGGGCGCCACGCGGATCGGCACCAGCAGCGGCAATGCAATTCTGGACGCAGCCAAGTAGCTGCGGGGGAGGCTTAGAACGGCTATGGCCGACAAAGATCGTAAGGTAATTGTTGTTACCGGTGCGGGACAGGGCATTGGGCGGGCTATTTGCTTGCAGTTCGCGGCTCGGGATTTTGCCGTCGCGGTGGTGGAAAAGAACACGGTTACAGGGCAGGAAACGGCGGAGCTTGCACGGCTGCAGGGAAGCAATGCGCGCGCCTTTTCCTGCGATGTGACCGACCGGGATTCCGTTCGCAAGGCATTCCATGAAATCGATGAGGCATTCGGAAGAATCGACGTCATGGTCAACAACGCGGGAGTCTTCATCCGGGCGACCCTGGAACACTCGACCGATGAAGAAATTGACCTTCTGCTCGGAGTCAATTTGAAGGGGCTGCTGGATTGCACGCGGGCCGCCGTTCCGATCATGAAGCGCCGCAGGGGCGGAAGCATTGTCAACGCGTGCTCCATTCTGGGCGCATTTCCCGATGTTGGTCTGGGGGTGTACGGTGCGACCAAGAGTGCGGTTGGCCTGCTGACCCGGGTGATGGCCGGAGAATTCGCTCCCTACGGAATTCGAGTCAACGCCTATCAGCCGGCGGTGACGGATACGCCCATGGTGCACCACATCATTGTCGAACGGCCTGGACCGAAACTGGCCCAGATACCGCTGCGGCGATTCGGTGAGCCATCGCAGATTGCCAAGCTGGTTTGGTTCCTGGCATCGGAGGAAGCGAACTACATCACGGGACAGATCGTTCCCTGTGATGGCGGCATCTGGGCGGTGCAGCGGCCGATGAAGGCCTATGACGAAGCCGGTGTGAAATATGACCCCGACCTCGTTTCCGTGTAGTTGGTTTGTTCGCGGGAGGCCGGTGTTTGTCCGAATCGCGCAGGCTCCCTAGCTGGCGGAGGCGAAGCCTGCGCCGTTTTAAGTAGTGCAATGGCAACGATTTTTTATTCTGGAGGCAGTCATGGAAAAAACTTATGTAATCGGGATCGACAGCGGGACTTCGGTCGTGAAAGCGTGTGTCTTCGATCTGAACGGCAACGAGATTGCCGTCACCAACCGCAAGACGCCCGTGCAGGAACTGCATCCTGGCTGGTCCGAGTTCGACATGGACATCGACTGGCAGGAAACCGCGCTGGCTATCAAGGAAGCGATTGCCAAGGCCAATATTACCGCCGAACAGGTGAAGGTAGTTGGAATCGGCGGCAAGGGAGTTGGATGCTGCTTCATCGACAAGAACTGTAGGCCCCTGCGCCTTGGCATTTTGTGGAACGATGCGCGCACCGTGCCCCTGATGGAGAAATGGATTGCGGACGGAACCATGGATTCGATCTTCGAGATCAGCGGCAACTGGCTGATGCCCGGAGACCTGGGGCTGCTGCTCCCCTGGCTGGCCAAGTATGAAACCGAGATGCTGGATCGAACCCACACCATCCTGCTTCCAACCACATGGCTCGCCTACAACCTGACCGGCGAACTGCATGCCAACGCGACGGATGTTTACAGCCAGTTGGATGCCGTGAAGACTGAATACTCGGACGAAATTCTTAAGCTGGAAGGAATCACGAAGTATCGCCACATCCTGCCGGAACTGTGCAACCCGTGGGACCAGGTGGGCGCGGTCACGGCGAAAGCCGCCGAGCAGACCGGATTGCTGAAAGGAACGCCGGTGGTTCGCCTGGGATGGGACGTGGTGGCTTGCACGGCGGGAGTCGGCGCCATTCATGACGGACAGGCAAACATCATTCTGGGCACGTCGGGCGTGATTGAAGCCGTGCTGCCGAAGGCGAGTTTCCAACCGAAGCGGCTGGGGTTGCAGTCGATCCACTCGGTGCCGAACAAGTGGTTGCAACTGATTGCGCCCATGACGGCCACACCGCACGTGGACTGGTTTGTGGACACCATGGGACAGGCCGACAAGATTCGCGCCAAGGAAGAAGGGCGCGGCCTGTTCGATCTGTTTGACGAAGAAGTGGCGAAGGTTCCAGCCGGTTCCGGCGGGGTGATCTTCCATCCGTATATGAGTCCGACGGGCGAGCGGGCGCCGTTTACGAAGACGACTGCCAAGGCTTCCTTCTTTGGACTTGGGTTCCACAGCGACCGCTATGTATTGCTGCGGGCCATTTACGAAGGGATTGCGTTCTCCAACAAACACTGCCTGGACGTGTATCCGGTGAAGATTCATGATGTACGGCTCTCCGGCGGCGGCGCCAAGAGTCCGGTGTGGTGCCAGATTTTTGCTGACATTCTGAACTCCACGATTCGCATTCCGTCCGGATCCGAGTTGGGCTGCAAGGGATCGGCGTGGAATGCGGCGTTTGCCATCGGGCTGTTCAAGACGCGGGAAGAGGCGGTGGATTCGTTCTGCCGGGTGGAACGGGTGTACGAGCCCAATCCGGTGACGGTGGCGCAGTACGCGGAAGTGTATGAAATTTACAAGGGTCTGGTTCCGAATTACTACGATGCCTGGGATGCACGGAGCAAGTTCCTGGCGGGAGTCGAAGCTGCGGCGGCCAAGGCGAAAGCCGGGGAACCGGAGCCGGCCCATACCCGGTAATTGAGGTCGAAGGAAACATTGCATGGCCCGGCGCCCGACTACGCGGATGAGCGCAGTCAGGCGCCGGGAGGATCTGTGATTGCACGGCGAGAGCCCACGGTATCGCGATGCGGTGCGAGACGGGTAAGCGTTCCAAGGGCGACGGCATGCCGCATCCGACTTTGTAAAGGTGTTGCTTGTAGCGCGTAACACAACTCAAGATTCTGGAGGCAGTCATGGAAAAGGCTTATGTAATCGGGATCGACAGCGGAACGTCGGTCGTGAAAGCGTGTGTCTTCGATCTGAACGGCAACGAGATTGCCGTCACCAACCGCAAGACGCCCGTGCAGGAACTGCATCCTGGCTGGTCCGAGTTCGACATGGACATCGACTGGCAGGAAACCGCGCTGGCTATCAAGGAAGCGATTGCCAAGGCCAATATTACCGCCGAACAGGTGAAGGTAGTTGGAATCGGCGGCAAGGGAGTTGGATGCTGCTTCATCGACAAGAACTGTAGGCCCCTGCGCCTTGGCATTTTGTGGAACGATGCGCGCACCGTGCCCCTGATGGAGAAATGGATTGCGGACGGAACCATGGATTCGATCTTCGAGATCAGCGGCAACTGGCTGATGCCCGGAGACCTGGGGCTGCTGCTCCCCTGGCTGGCCAAGTATGAAACCGAGATGCTGGATCGAACCCACACCATCCTGCTTCCAACCACATGGCTCGCCTACAACCTGACCGGCGAACTGCATGCCAACGCGACGGATGTTTACAGCCAGTTGGATGCCGTGAAGACTGAATACTCGGACGAAATTCTTAAGCTGGAAGGAATCACGAAGTATCGCCACATCCTGCCGGAACTGTGCAACCCGTGGGACCAGGTGGGCGCGGTCACGGCGAAAGCCGCCGAGCAGACCGGATTGCTGAAAGGAACGCCGGTGGTTCGCCTGGGATGGGACGTGGTGGCTTGCACGGCGGGAGTCGGCGCCATTCATGACGGACAGGCAAACATCATTCTGGGCACGTCGGGCGTGATTGAAGCCGTGCTGCCGAAGGCGAGTTTCCAACCGAAGCGGCTGGGGTTGCAGTCGATCCACTCGGTGCCGAACAAGTGGTTGCAACTGATTGCGCCCATGACGGCCACACCGCACGTGGACTGGTTTGTGGACACCATGGGACAGGCCGACAAGATTCGCGCCAAGGAAGAAGGGCGCGGCCTGTTCGATCTGTTTGACGAAGAAGTGGCGAAGGTTCCAGCCGGTTCCGGCGGGGTGATCTTCCATCCGTATATGAGTCCGACGGGCGAGCGGGCGCCGTTTACGAAGACGACTGCCAAGGCTTCCTTCTTTGGACTTGGGTTCCACAGCGACCGCTATGTATTGCTGCGGGCCATTTACGAAGGGATTGCGTTCTCCAACAAACACTGCCTGGACGTGTATCCGGTGAAGATTCATGATGTACGGCTCTCCGGCGGCGGCGCCAAGAGTCCGGTGTGGTGCCAGATTTTTGCTGACATTCTGAACTCCACGATTCGCATTCCGTCCGGATCCGAGTTGGGCTGCAAGGGATCGGCGTGGAATGCGGCGTTTGCCATCGGGCTGTTCAAGACGCGGGAAGAGGCGGTGGATTCGTTCTGCCGGGTGGAACGGGTGTACGAGCCCAATCCGGTGACGGTGGCGCAGTACGCGGAAGTGTATGAAATTTACAAGGGTCTGGTTCCGAATTACTACGATGCCTGGGATGCACGGAGCAAGTTCCTGGCGGGAGTCGAAGCTGCGGCGGCCAAGGCGAAAGCCGGGGAACCGGAGCCGGCCCATACCCGGTAATTGAGGTCGAAGGAAACATTGCATGGCCCGGCGCCCGACTACGCGGATGAGCGCAGTCGGGCGCCGGGAGGATCTGTGATTGCACGGCGAGAGCCCACGGTAGAAGCGTTCCAAGGGCGAGGGTGAATGGGAGTCTGCGGCAGAGCGCCTCAGGGGGACGCGACGGATTCGATGGTTGTGTTGGGAAAGTAGTAAGCCAGTATGGCGCGAAAGTCCTCGCCGTCTAGCGCCATGCCGGCAGCGCCACGCTGGCACAAACCGATACCGTGGCCACGGCCCACTCCGTTCAGGACGACGGCATCCGCCGCATCCGACTTTGTAAAGGTGTTGCTTGGCAGGGTACTCCACCCCAGTCTGCGGCCAGCCTTGATGCGCTCTTCCTCGCTGTCCGGAAGCAGTGCGGCGGCATCCGTTTTGCTCACCTGCGATGACCACTTTTCAGGCGCGCGCCGGCAATACGCACAGGCGACGGAAAAGTACGGATAATCAATCGCCGGAGCGCCGACTTGAGCCAGGGAATGAGTGCGGCCGCCGCAACTGGCAGAGTACATGGCGGCGAATGGCTTGCCCTTCCAGGCGAGCACCAGGCCCCTGGTTGCGCGCGCGGCCAGCACGGCTGGGGACGCGGGGGCAGGCGGCTCACGAAGGAACTGGCAGTGGGTTGTGTCGCAGAAGTCGGCGCAGGGATGACGCGGGCCGCCGCTCACCAGGAAAGAGCGCGAAACTACGGCCTGCGCCTTCAAGGCTTCCAGCGGGGCGTCCGGAGATAACTCAGCCGCCAGGACAGAGGCCACGGCCGTTTCGAGCTCCATGGCAATGACGGCAGTGAGTTCCCTTTTGCCGGCGGTGATCGTGAGATTGCCGCGATAGCGCCGGCGGAGCTTTCCGGGGACAACGAGGATGAACTCGGATTCTCCGCCTGAACGCGCGCCGAAGGTCAGGCGTTCGCCCACGATTTGCGAACCGGCCGTTTGCACAATGACATTCCTGCCGGCCCGGCGAATGGCAACACTCTGAGAGGCGCCGACACCGGCTACGAACTGGTGCTGTCCTGAGTCCACGAGCATGGGGGACGAAGGCGAAACCTCCACTACAAGCTGGTTGGCGTGGAACAGACCCAGGACCGCGATGCGCACGCGCACGGCAGCCGATGCGAGGGTACTGGCCGCCACCAGCAGCAGGAAAACAAACGTGCGCGCCCCTCGCACGTTATGGCTCCAAGGTGCGCAGCATGCGGCCAGCCAAGGCCGAAGCTTGCGCTCCCGGTACTCCGTGCTGGCGCACGAGCAGGAGGTAGCGGGGAAAATCGGCTGGCCAGGCGACCAACACAAAGCCGTCGCCTGGAGCGTGCGCGGAGTGCGTACACGGCGCGGTACCGGTTTTGGCAAGGAACTTTTGATGCAAACCTTGACGCGACAGGGCAGCGGCAGTCCCGGCTTTTGCCGACTCCGCCATTCCATCCACAATATCCCGGATTGCGGGCTGCGAACTGCGCCCCAAAAGCATCGCATAGGCGCGCACCAGGCTCTCCGGCGCCTCTCGCCATACGCCAAACCCGCCCGCCATTGCTTCGGCCGAGGCATTGACTCCAGGACCGTTAAGACCGAAGCGCCGAGCAACCGAGTTGACCTGCGCTTCCCCGGTATTGGATGCGAGGGCGGTGAAATATGAGTTGCAGGATGAGGCGATGGCCCGTACGATGCCAAGTTTTCCGTGACCCTTCGGGAGCCAGCAGGAATTGCCTCCGGTGCAGACGTACTCTGGAAAACGGAAATTGTGAGTCTCGGCGTAAGCCAAAGCCGTGAACGGCTTGACGAGCGATCCGATGGGCACGGGTTGAGCCGGATCACGCCACTTCTCCGCGATGAACTTGTCCTCCTGCGCGTCATAGAACAAATAGGAAATATTGGGAGACGAAAAGTGCCGTGCCAGGGTCCCGGATGCGGTACGCGAAAACAGGGCGGAGGCATCGGGCGGCCCGGAGCCAGGCGGGTCCGCGGCCGCCATGGCGGCGCCGGTCGCGATCACGGGAGCCAGGCATGCCAGCAGAATGCCGAGCCCGGCGAGGTGTCGAGCGGTCTTCACTGCGCCCATTCGTAGCGCACCGTTTGCGTCTCCACACGGCCTGCGCGCCGGGCGATGATGGATTGTGATTTCACGCCCGCCAGCGTCTTGCTGAGGCTGGCGACGTTTTGTGAAAAGAACTGCGGCTGGCGGCCTTCGTCCCCGGCGGCGTTGGTGCGGGCCGGCTGGTCTACGAGTGCGGTCAGCCGGAGGAAATTCTGGCGCTCGCGACTGTGATCGAAGCCCGCGTAGTAGATGGCAGGTTCGCCAGATACGGGCTGGGAGATCCGCGCCAGCACGGTCCGTAGAGTTGCTGGGTCATTGCTTACGAACAGACACTTTCCTCTCACCGCAATGGCGACCCGGGCAAGTCCGTCCAACTCGGAGTAACTCAGCGCGCCGGCTCCTGCTTTTTTCCATGCGACCCCGAGGCGGGAGGCCGTCAGTCCAGGCGATAGCACCGCCTGGATGGCCTGCTGCGCCACCGGTTCCTCCCACTCCGCGGCGCCACGCAACACGATGGTGGAGTGAAGGCGGACAAAAACGCCATCGCCGTCCGCCTCAGAGCTGTGCAATTGAAGAGCGGCGCGGACGTTTGTCTTTTTGAGCATATCCTTCAATGCGCCGTCGCCGCTGGTTTCCTCTCCATTGCTGGTTGGAGGCGTGTCGATGCGCACATCCAGGTTTGATGAATTTCCTGGCGGCGGCTCTCCCAATGCCACGGTCGGCGCGATTTTGGAAACCGGTGCGGGGCCAAGCCTCGGGGTCAGCACTTTCTGTTCAAGCATGGCCAGCGAATCTTCCACGGATGGAGCGGCAAACGCGCGATAGAAACCGGTGTCCGGCGGAACCAGGCGCATGAGTTCCGTCACTTGAGGGCCGGCATCGGCGGCGTCTGCGGCGTTCTCCGGGGTGTCTCTCAGCAGCAAGGCACGCTCCTCGCGGTAGGTGCTGGAAGAACGGAACAGGTCGCTGACGGAAGACTCATACTGGCGCAACTCGGTGATGTTCTGCTGCACCCAATAGGTGCGGAATTGCGGCGTTCTTGTAACCTCGGCAAGATGAACCACGAGGCGCAACTCGCCGGGATCTTTGGCAGTCTTGACGGCATCGACAAACCAGCCTTGCTGGCTCAGCGCAGCAGCCTTTTGATTGGCCAGCAGAGAAAGGGCTGCGGCGACGAGGTCCTCCCTGGTCCCGAGAACCAGGTAATCGTCATCCATGGCGAATGCGACGACGCGCCCGGATTGAGGGTCGGTGCGCACGTAAAACGGCTTTCCCTCGATTTCCCGGGTCTCGAAGTGCGCCCGCTGCTGCCAGATTCCGGACTTTATCGTCCGCGCCGATGACAACTGGGTGACGTAGAGGAACTCCAGCTTGCCGATGTCATAGACGGCGAGCGCGCTTTGCTCCCCGGCAACGCCGGTGAGGAAAGACATGTCTGGAGGCAGTCCCGCGGCAGAGGCAAATTCATCCTGCGCTTGCTTGAGCCGAAGAAAAAGGCGGGACCGGCTGAAGACTTCGTGATTATCGCCGCTGAGCCAAAGCTGTTTTTCGGACGAAGAGTTCCATTCGCGGAGCACGGCGCCGAAGTTGCGAGCTTCGAGGAAGAGCAGGGCATTTTGCGGCATCAGGCGGGCCAGCGAGGCGGCCGGGTGCGGCGGCGCCTCCTGATAAGCTGCCCAACCTGCAGCCACCAGAAGAACGAGGATGAATAAAGCTGCAATTCGCTTCATTGTGCGCGTCTCCCTTTCGTGCCGCGATCAGCATTCGGAGCCGGCGGAGCCTTCTGCACCGCCAGCAGTCGCGGGCGCACCAGATGGTCCTGCTCGATTTCCTTGTGAATGACCGGCACTCTCTGAGCATTGTTTGCATTTCTGCGGATGGCGGCGCGGAGGCTATTCATATTCTTCGTGACCGCGGCCCGCGTACTGTCCGGCAGGTCCCCATGGAGAGCCATGCGGTAGTAACGAAGCGAGTTTTCCAGCGCCCCGAGATTTGCGTTGGACTGGGCCACGGCAATGGCAAGGGCTGCGCGTTCGCCAGGCGGCGTTTCATCCCGGACGCCGTTGGCTGGCACGTCTCCCGGCGCGGCATCGGGTGCGCCGGCGGCTGCGTCATCCGGCTCGGCGTCGGCAGGGTAAGAACGCGGAACTGGACTGGATAATCCCGCCAGGTAACCGCTACGCAGGAGAGGCTCGATGCCGGACAGGGCGAGCCGATCCTGCTTCAGAGCGGCCAAAGCATAGAACAAAGGCACTCGGACGGCGTCTTTGTCCGGTGCGTCGGCCAGCGCATTTCCCAGCAGCCGAGCCGACACCGCCTTATCAGCCGCGGTTTTTGCCGCGCTGAGCCGCGCGGCGTAGAAGTATGGCTTATCGGCGGAGCCGGTGCCATGGGCGATAAAGTCGAGCTCTGCGCTGCCCAATGCCGGGCCAGTTCCGGTGAGAATTGCCGCGGCGGCGAGACGGTCTGCGTAAGCCGCCTGCGCATCGGTGGCGACGGCAGTTGCAAGCGATCGTGCGCCCACCGCATCCTGGCCGGCGGCGATTTCTTCCTGCGCCAGACGGAGCCGGGCGCCCTGGTCCCAGGGTTTGGCCTTGACCAGGCGGCTGAGAAACTCGACGGCCTCGGCGTGGCGTCCGTTGTGCGCGAGCAGGGAGGCGGCTGGATCGAGATTTTCAAAAGGCTGACCGACCGCGAGCACCAGGCGGCGCAGGACGTCCATGGCTGCGGCGGTGTCTCCGTCCTGCAGGCGAATCTCCGCCAGGCCGAGCATGTTTGCCGGGTTCAGTTGATGCGCCGCGATCTCCTGGACAAATAAATACTCCAGAAGTTTGCGCGCTCCCGGATGCTGGCCGGCGGTCTGCAAGGCGGCCGCCACCTGGCGCAGACTTTCCGGGTTCGGCGCTTTCTCCGGATTGGCGCGATACTGCGCCAGGATCGAATCGAACTGGCCGCTGGCCAGGGCAATGCGGTAGCGAATCTCAAGCTCGGCCGTGGTGGGTTCCGGCTGCGGTTCGAGCACCGAGGCGGCGCGGTCGAACTCCTGCTGCTCGACAAGGTGCATGGCATAACGGGCCTGCCACGACCGGATGATGTCTTCAGCGCCCTGCCGGGAGAGGTCTTCGGTGGACCGCAGATGGTCCTGCAGGCGCGCGATGATCTGCTCGTAAATCGGGTTCCGCATCTTTGCCGGAATCCAATCGGCTTCGACCAACAGTTCCAGGATTGCACTCGGATCGGGTGCAATCCGTGCCAGCTCGATCAGGAAAGCGACACCGCTCTGGGGATCGCCAATCGCGATGTAGGCCGAACGCAGCAGCCCATCCACCTGATAAGCGCCATTCTGGCGAACGTAATCCCGCAGGACCGCATCGGACTGCGGGCGCAGCTCGGCGGCCACGTGGCGATTGCCGAGGTGATTCATGACATAGCCGAAGGTGGGCCAGAAGGCGGGCGGTACCACGCGCTGATGAACCTGCGCGTCCAGCAACTCCAGCGCCTTTTTCCACTCCTCCACGGCTTCGGTGCGTTTCTGCTGACGCCAGTAGAGCACGGCGATGCGATCGTGAATGTCTGCCCGGCCTGGGGCGAGCTCGAGGGTGCGATGATAGTCATCCACCGCGCGGTCGATTTTTCCAGATCCGGCGTAGTACTCGGCCACCGTGATGTAGCCGGATGCCGAGGCTGGGGACTGTTCGAGCTGTGCCGGCAGAAAGTCTTCGGGATCGCCCGAGCGCGAGTCTCCGAGCCACTCGCCATAGCGCGAGCCATAATAGAACCAGGTGTTGCCGGCCAGTTGCTGCTCCCGGTCCACGGGTTTGCCGAGGCGTTCGCCAATGGTGCCGTCGCCCAGCGCATTCAGGAACGCCTGGTTCACAGCCGGGCTATGGTCCGAAAAATACAGACCGGTGAGAGCCGAATATGCCTTGGTCCACACCGGTTCGAGCGCGCGTCCGCGCGCGGCCACAGCGTCTTGCGCCAGCGCGGCCGGACCGTTGGCCAGAACAAACTGACAGGCTGCATCGCCCACTCCATCCCTGGAGCTGCCAGCCAGTTGTACCAACTCCCGCGGGGCGCGCTGCAGAAGAAGTTCGAAGTAGCGATGGCGCACCGGTTCGCCGCCCTGCAACCCAATGCCTTTGAGCACGCTGAATTCGGCATCGGCCAAGGCTCCGGCACGGTACGCGTTAGCGGCTTCCACGAGCACGTCATTGCGTCCGTGTTGGGGCGTCAACTTCTGTGCGTATGCTTCCAAGGCGGCGCCCAGTTCCTCAAAACGCATTCTCCGGGTTTGCAATTCGACCAGTTGTGGCTTGTACTTTTCGCTTCCGGCGCCATGGCTGAGCAGCAACTGCTTGAGCCAGCGCGCTTCCAGATCGGGTAATCCGGCGGCGGCCGCCGCGGGAACGAAACTCGCCGCCAGTTCGTCGTTGCCGGTCTTTGCTGCCTGTGCGTCCAGCCAGGATGAGAACTGCACTTTTTCTTCCGGGGTGAAGTACTGGGCGGCGGCCGTGCCCATGGCCTGCATCGCGGCTGCCATGCCGGTGCGGGCGTAGTCGCGCCGCGCCGCCAGGGCGCGGTCGCGCCACTGCTGATCCGTGACCGAGACGATGCCGTTTTTCTCGACCTGATTCACCGCGACGGACACCTGGGCAAGCAACGAGGTTGCATCCGTCAGCGCGAGCTGCAACCGGGAGTAGGCTGCGTCCTGCTGACGGAGGCGCGTCATGATCTCAACATAACGCTGGGCGCCTTCGTGGTTGTCTGGCACGGCGAGCAGGTCCCGGCCCGCCGCATCCACTCCCTTCTGTGCGAAATCGCGCGCCGGTTGCAGCAGGCCCCAGCCTTCCAGCCTGGTGGCGGCGGCGAAGAAGTTGGCTGGCTTTGGGGGACGATTGTCGATCAGCGCCGTGCTCAAGGCGGTGACCGCGTCCGCTGTCTTGCCCTGGCGCGCCCGGATCCCGGCGACCTTTTCCATCCAGTGCGTGTCGTGGTAGTTCAGTTCGTAGAGCTTCTGGTATTCGGCGGCGGATTCGTCGAAACGCATGAGGCGTTCGAGCAATTCCGCCCGCGCGGTGCGCAGATCGACGCGGTCGGGACGGATGCGGATAGCAGTGGCATAGGTATCGACGGCCGCGGCATAGTCTTCCACCTGGGTCTGTATTTTTGCCAGCACCATGGGCCAGCGATAGTCGTGGGGCGACTGCTGGATGGTGTTGCCATAGTAGCCGAGCAGTTGTTGCTGGCGGCCATTGCGCTGGGCATAGAGTGCCGCTTCGGAAATCAAGGCATCGTCTTCCGGATAACGGTTGATGACCTCGATGTACTGGCCGACGGCGCCAGCATAGTCCTTCATGCGCGTCAATGCCGGGATCAGTCCACGGCGCAAGGCCGCAATCTGGCGGATGCGGACGTCGGGGGGAAGCTGCGACTTTCCGAACTCCTCGATCTTCTCGAGACTGAACCTCTTGAGCCCTTCGTCGTTTGCTGCGCGAGCGTAGGTATCGGCCATGGCCGCCAGATATTCCTCGTTGTAGGGCGCGCCGGACAGAAGCTGGGTGAGCAACCGGCGGGATGGTTCGTATTGTCCGGACTCGGAGGACTTGCGCGCGGCTTCGAAGCGGAACTGTGCGCTCAACCCGGGATAGGAATCATTGGCCGCCTGGAGAAGAACATCGATGGCGCGCTGCCGCTGCTTGTTCTGCCAGTAGAAATCAACCGTCGAGCGCACCACGCCGAGGATTTTCGGGTTCTCGGCATAGAGCGCTTCAACGTTGCGTTGTGCCTGCTGGATGTCTTTCTTGGCTTCATAGAAATGAACCAGCGAATAGCGCAGCTCAAGCTTGCGCACCGGGTCCGTGGTGATGGCAGCCTGCTTCTCGAGGGCTCTCTCCTGTACCGACTCCAGGGACTTTTGGCGCGCGGTTTCCTCCAGCCACTCCAGGACTTCCAGGGAACTGGTGCGCTCGCCAATTGCGGCCAGGGTTTGCTCCACATCCCTGGGGCGGTTCTGCGTTTCCAGAACGGCGATGCGCAGTTTGATCGCATCGATACCGGGTGAAGCGCCCCCGGTCAAAGGGGCGGTCGCGCGCTCGGCTTCGTCGCGCAGACTCGTCCGGCGTGCGAGATCGAGGAGGCGGTTATAGGGACGCGAGCCTTCGTGTTCCTGCAACGCTCCCTTCATGTATTCCGCGATGGCTTGCGGGAACTCGCGCTTGCCTTCGTAAATGGCGCCCGCCTCATAGGCGTAGAGCGACGGGTCAGCGAGCCGGGCGCGGCCTTCCTCGAGCAGTTTGAGCGCGGAATCAAAGTCGTAGTAATCCCAATAGATGGTTGCGGCGTCCAGGTAGGCCTGCGGCTCTCCGGGGCGAATTTGCACCATGCGATTCCAGTACGGCGCGGCGCGGCCGAACAACTCGCGGTCGGCAAGCACATCGCCAATGCGGGCCAGGGTGTCACGGTTGCCGGGATCGGCGCGGTAGAGGTTCTCCTCGATTTTGACGGCGAGCTCGGTGTTGCGTGGATCGTATGCGGCCAGCGAACGGTGCACGGCAGAGGCGCGGCGGCCCAGTTCAAAGTCTGCGGGATATTGCTGCGCCAGCGCGTACATCAGCGGTGCGGCTTCTTCAAAGTGCGAATGCCAGAACCTTGCCTCACCGACAAAACGGGCTGCGACCGGGTTGCTGCCGGCTAGGTCATTCCACTGCTCCTGCTGCATGGACGTTTCCGTCCGCTGAATCTCCGCGAGTTCGCTGTCGAGACGGCCGGTGCGTGACAGGAATTCGAAGTATTGGTTCCTGAGGTCCTCTGCTTCCCACCAATGCTGGCGAAGCAAGTTCTCCCAATCCTGATTGCGTACCGTTGGCGGCGACTTGTAGGCGCGCAACAGGTTGCGCACGAAAAGCAGGTTGTGGGGAAACCTTGCATGGGCGAACTCATTGAGACGGATGTAGTACTGGGCACCGTTCACCACATCGGAGAAGTACGCCTCAAGCTCGGTTCCGGAGAAGATCTTTACCACCTGTTCGCTGAGACGGGAGAAGTCGGCATTGCGTTTCTCGCGGAGGTAGAAGCGGGCGAGTTTGTGATACCAGGAGCGGTCGGGGAACCTTTGCAGGGCGCGCTCGTAGACCTGTTCCTGTTCCTGCCCGAGCCTGTTTTGTTCGAGAAACTGCGCCAGCCGCTCATAGAGTCCGGGATCGTCCGGGTTGCGATCCACCTCCTTGCGCAAGACCGCGAGCGCCTGGGGAAGCTGGTTCAGCGATGCCAGCCGGGAGAGATAGCGCTCAAGATAATCCGAGTACCACGCCGACTCGCTCTTTGGCCCCTGGACAGTGGTGGAGGCTTGCGTGGAAAAGGCCTGGTTCTGCTCGGGACGGCTGCTCCCGGGCTCCTGCCCGGCCTGGCTGGACTCGGCTTCATCGAGGGTCGATGGTTGGGTCACGGGTTCGTCCGGTGACCCAGGCGGCTCGCTTGCTTTCATCCCGAGTGGAACGCCGCCAGAGCGCCGGGCAAGCTGCGCCAGCTCTTCATCGTAGAGGGCGAATTCCTCCTGCGTCCGGTTTTCGCGGGCGTAGGCATCGGCAAGAAGCAAAGCCACGCGCTCGCGCTCGGGATGGTTGGAAAATGTCTTCAGGAATTGCTGGCCGTCGCGGATCACGGCCCCGCTTTCCCCGTAGGCCGCATAGGTCTCAATGAGGCGCGCGCGCAGGCCGGCACGCAAATGCGAGTTTGGGAAACGCGTGTCGAACTGCTGCATGAGTTGCGCGGCTTCCGCGCGATGGAAGTAAGGGACTGCCCGCTGTTCCTCTTCGGAATAGGCATAGGCGGGCGCGGTGGAGTTCATCACCAGAGAAAGAATGCCGTTGAGGAATCCTGGGCCGCGATCCATGGCGCCGATGTCGCGATACATGGAGAGCTCGCCGCTGCCTGCGCGGACGTCCTGCTCCGGTGCGTCCAGCAGAACATTCACCAGTCCGGCAAGAGCGAGTTCCGCCGCGTCCGCGGTGTCATTGGTGTTGTAGAGCGCGTAATAGTAGCGCGCCGCCTCCGGATAATTCCTGATGCCCTCGTTGAGCTTCGCCAGGGTGTAGAGTTCCTGCGAACTCCACGTTCCGTTGCGCTGTTGCTTGCGCAGGCGGTACTGGGTGAGGGCCTGGCCGGCGGCGTCGGCCCGGCCTTGCCGCTGATAGTAATAGAAGATGCGGGCGGAGGCGTTCAAGTCGTCAGGATTCCGCTCCAAGGCGGCGTGCGCCTGATCGAGATACTTCCGCAACGAGCGCGTCTCGGTCATCAGCGCGAAGTATCCATCCATCAATTCCTGCGGCCACAGGGGCTGGAAGTGAGCATCATAGACGGCCAAACCCTGCGCGATGGAGCCGCGCTTGTATTCCAGCAACGCCCGCTGCTTGACGGGAAGCACCTCATCGGCAGGCACCGCGGCGTGATATTGCGCAATGAGCTTCTCGGCGTCGGCGAACGAGCGGTGATCGAGAAGGAACTGGAAGTAGCGGCTGTACACAGCCTTCTGGCCTGGGTAGCGGTCGAGCCAGGCGCGGTAGCCCTGGGCGGAGACATCGGCTGGGAGAGCGTTCGCGGCGATGACCTGGAAGATTCGCTCGAAGGCCAGCCAGGAGCGCTGCTGCTCGACAGGGGTGAGTTTTTCAGAGGGCGGTGCAGGGGCGCGGCCAATCAGGGTTAGCACCGCAATCTCATCCATGGGACGAAGGCGCCGCTGATAGAAATCGGCGAGAGACCATTGTGCCTGGACGGGATCCGGCGCAGCCTCGGCGTACTTCTTCCAGTCTGCCTCGGCGGCGGCAAAGTCCAGCGCCGCCTCCTCGTTGAGAGCGCGAAGAGAGTACAGCTCCGCGGCAGGCTGCCGTTTGATCAGGTCACCGAGGAGCGGGGTAGCCTCGCGCGGAGGGCGCATCCCGAAGACTTTGCTCACCGGCATTGGCATCCAGCGATAGAGGGCAGCTTCCACGGCGGAGCCGGACTCGGCGTTGCGCCAGGGCGAGGTGGCGCGGGCGCCAATTACGATGGCCGGAACCAGCAGAAGTCCCGCGCAGCAGGGCCACAGAATGCGTCCGGCTCTGGCAAAGGATGGGTCAGGGAAGTACTTCAATTTGCACCTCCTGGGTTCCAATGTTGTGGGCAACATCTTCGGCGATGACAGTCAAGCCATAGGTTCCCGCCGGCAGGTCGGGTGGAATCTGCAAGTCCCCGGTGTTGGCGCCTGCCTTCTGATTCCAGTGCAAGGAGACCGGCGAAATTCCTTCCAGGCGGGCGATGAGCGTGCGCGTGTTGGCCGTGGCATTTACCGTCAACGGGATTGTGCCGCCACGGTGATAGCGGCGATTGTCGAGCCGGATGCTGACCACGGGCGGCTTACTGGCGATGACGAAGGTCTTCGATTCGCGATAGGTGTGTCCGGCACGATCGCGCAGCACAAGGCCCACGCTGTAGGTTCCGTCCTGCATGTCGTCTGGCGCAAGGAAGCGGGTTTGCCATACGTCCTCGGTTTCAAGGTAGCGCAGGCGTTTGGTTAATCCGAAGGGAAAAATCGCCACCACGGAATGGATCGACTCGTCGGTGTGTACGCGCAAGACCGGATCGCCGGGACGAATGACCCGCGGACGCAGGAGCGCGCGCGGTACGGCCAGAAAAGATGTATACGGCGTTACGAATTTATACTTGCGCGAGAGCTGGATGATTTCCTCCACGGTCTTGGCGTCTTCGCCTTCGCGCTCGATCTTGTCCAGCAGGGCATCAACGCGGGCGCGCGCCCAAAGGCGCGGCAACTGTGGGTGCTCGACCGATTGCGCCGGGAGCGGGGCGGCGGTCTTGATCGCAAAGGGACTGCCGTCGCGCAGCCCGCGCACGGACATCTCTACCGGCCCCGCAGGTTTCCCATACTGGCCAACCCAGGATGCCACGGAGCCGCCAAACGCGGTGTCCTGGAGCGGGTAGACCATCTGCACGGAGTTTTCCGGCGAGACCCTGAAACCGAGCTGCGCAACCGGATTGCGGCCAATCTTCGATACAAACGCGTTGAGCTTGAAATCAACCGGCTCGGTGGACAGCACGTTCTCGATCGCGCCCTCATTGCGCGCCAGAGTGCGCAGCAGGGGAAGATTGTCGTCGTCTCCGACCGCAAACACATAGGTACGCGGCCGCCCGGATTCGGGTAGCTGTTTCCAGTGTTCGGTGTACCAGTTGGCAAGGCTTCCGGTCCGGATGAGTCCCCGGGTCGCGCCGCCATCGCTCAACAAAAGGATGTAGGCGTTGCCATGGACGTTGGCGAATTGGGCGAGTGCCGCGCCGAGTGCCTGCTGCAGGTCTGTTCCTCCACGCAAACGGCTGGCGCGAACAAATTCCAGGGCTTTCTGGACGTTTTCGCGGCTGGCGGGAACGACTCCAGGCTGAAAGGCGGCCACCTTGTTGTTGAAGAGCAGAAGATTGAAATGATCTTCTGGACCGAGCGAACGCAGGACCGTTTCCATGGCGGCGTAACTGCGCTCCAGCTTCTCCCACTGCATGGAAAGCGAGTTGTCAAAGAGCACTACGAGGTTCTTCGGTGCTCCGCCGTTGCTCACCGCCGGGGCGCCTGACCCGATCAGGGCCTGGGCCTCGAAGAATCCCGGCTCGTCGTGGCTGCGCGCGGGAAGCTTCTCCGCGGCGTCCGGCTGGGCGGACTCGGGGTTGCGATAGGTGAGGATGTCGAGGGTGTCCGCTTGCTTCGAATCCAGTTGATAGCTGAGGGCAAAGTCTTCTGCGAGGTTGACGTCGCGGCCCTCAAAGCTGGCCTTGATCGAGTGTCCATCCCTGGCCGTCACCTGCATCGGATAGGTTGAACCGGCGAACTGGAAATCCGATAACTGGTGCGCCGAGCGCAGTTCGAATTCGATGCTGAGGCGGCCGGCGGCCTGCGCCTGGTAGGCGTCGGGATGAATGGGAATGGCAAAGAACGACTTCATGTTCTCAACCGGAATGTTTTCGTGGTATTCGAATTCGAGGCGCTTGGTGCCGTAGGGCGGAATGGGAACAATGCGCGCGCTGAATGCGGCACTGCGCCGCGCCTCTTCCACGCCGCGCTCGCCCATCTGCAACAGGCCGGGATCAATCGCCTGCTGCTTGGCTTCGTTGTAGATCTGGTTGGCGCGTTTGCGTTCCAGGATCACGGCAGGGATGCGGGTTGGACCGTCCCACACGGCGAAGTCGCTGACGGTGGCCCGGCTGGGCAGAGCGAAGATGTAATTTCCCTCTTCGATGACGCCGGTGTGATTGCCGAAGATCTGGCGCACGGACACCCGCGCCACGCCATTATCGATGAGGACGCGAATCGCCATCTCATCGAGCGAGAGAATCGAAGGATCGGGCTGGCTCTTGTCGCGCGGAATCAGAACCCCCGCGTCCGCCAGCGCCGCTCCAACCAGGCAGAGGATCACCACCAGTAATTGCAGGTGCCGTTTCATCGTTCCAACCTCTGTTCCCGAATGCGCAACAGCCCGTTGTCGGTTCCCACGTAGACAATACCGTTGGCCGCAGCCAACGCCGTGACGTTGAGCGAAGGCAGACCTTCGGTTAATGCGAACCACCGGCCCGATTTGCGATCCATCACGTAGAGTCCCTGCCCCATGGTGCCGGCGAGCAGCACGCGGTCAAGGGCAAGCATGGCGTTGGGATTAATGACCAGGCCGCCATTGGCGCCATCACTGGCCTCGAACTTGCCGGACGAGTCCAGGCGAGCGATGCCTGCTCCATAAGTTCCGATCCACCAATCGTTGCCGAGCGGAATCACGGCGGTAATCCAGTTGTGCTTCAGCGCCGAGGTTGCCGTGGTGTAGCTGGCGCGGATCTGGTCGCCTTCCAGCAGGCTGGCACCTCCCAGCGTACCGGCGAGCACCTGCGTTCCGTTGGCCGCCACCGTGTAGACATGGTTGTTCACCAAACCATGAAAGGCGTAGAGGCTGCGCATTCCAGCCGAGTCCATAAAGGTGAGCCCGGCCGGAGTTGCCACGACGATGCCATCGCGATACGCGGCAACGTCAGTCACATGATCGGCGATGAGCCCCTCGGCCTTGCCAATCACCTGCTTGCGATTTCCCTGGGCGTCAAACAGAACCAGGCCGTTGGCAGTCGCCACCGCCGTTGCGCCCCGCAATAGGTTCGGCCGGATGCGGTTGACACAGAAAACATGATCGTCTTCGACGTGACGGGCGTGGGGACGCGAGCCCTCGACAATGTCGAGTCCACGGTCGAAATAACCCACCCAGAGACGTCCCGCAGCGTCCACCGCGAGAGCCGAAACGTTGCGATCCGTAAGCAGCCCTCCGGACGGTTCAAGGACTCGCTTCCAGCCGCCCGTTGCCTGGCGCGCATAGACCGCGGACTCGGTGACGGCGTAGAGCGACTCTCCGGCGGTAAACAATTGCCCGACGCCGGAGAGCTCACCCGGTGCGGAAAGCCCGCGGTGATCGCGCGTCTGGTGCTCGAGGGGGATTTCAAGAACGCCATCCTCCATGGTTCCGGCGAGCACGGTTTTTTCCTGGATGAGCAGGGCGCGGACAAATGTTCCGGGGGCCAGAGTGCGCACGAGTTGACCGGACTCGAACTCGGCGATGCCGGCGGGACCTCCGACGTACGCGCGCGTCCCAGCGGCAGCGATGGCGTAGACGCGCGCGTCGGGCAATCCATTGGCTTCGTCAAACCATTGGGCGCTGCCGCCGTGCCAGTGGGCGACGCCGCGATCCAAGGTGCCGATCCATAGATCGGATTCGCTGCCAGCCAGTTCCGTGACGTGAAGCTGCTTCAGGGTTGGATGGAATGGCGTAAGCCGCTGGCCATCGTAAAGCAGCAAGCCGCGCTTTGGGGTGCCAATGATCAGGTGGCCGGAGGCGGTTGGGAGAATCGCGGTGACGTGGCGTAGCTCGCGATCGTCGGGCAGTATCTGGCGGAAGCCTGAGCCGTTGAAGGCGAGAATGCCCGCGCCATCGGTAGCGATGACCAACTCGGGCTGGCGGGAGCCGGCGAGCATTGCCGGCATCATCCGCAGCAGCGGCGCGGGCGGAAGCTCACGGCCAACGCGAAAGTCGCGACCCGGCTGTCCCCGGCCGTCAAACTCGAACAACCCGGCGGGGCCTGCAACATAAAGGTAGCCGTTCAACTCCGCCGCCTGGGCGAAAGCTGCCGGGGCGCTGACCCACTCAAAACCGCTATCGGTAGCCGGTAACAACGGACGCACGGTGAACTTCAGAATCGATTCTGCGTTCTCGGCCTGGCTCGCCAACCGGAACCCGGCCTCAGCCCGCCAGAAGACGATTCCGGCAATCGCGATGGCCGTCCCGAGCAGGGCGACTGCCACAAACAACCACTGCTTCCGCGCGTTGATCCAGACCGTCATAGAATTGTGCTCCCCACTATAGCCGACGGAAAAACATTTTTGCGGAATCTTTCTGGGCTCTGGCAGCTTCCGTCACCACACCTTGTGGCAAGTCAATCGCCAAATCGAAGAGGAGCGATTGGCGTGGCGTTCAAGCGCTGGGCCGGGGCGGCGCGTGTCTGGGCTGACACGGTGGCGTGTGCGTTGGTACACGGGTTCGAGTTGCCCGCGAGAAACCAGTGGCATTCAGGATGGGAACGATTCACGAGATGGCAATGGTTTGAAGGTCGAAGAATACTGGTTGGAAAACGGTTGCGGAAGGTTGGCGACAATTCGCTGGATGGTTACGGGAGGAGTGTCGCCCTAGTGAAAGACTGGTAAACAAGCGCAAGCGCGAGCGAAATTCCAGCACAAGGGCTGGAGTGAAACGCCTGCCGGGTTGTCGCCGAAAGGCGCGGCGCGAACCAGGGAGCTTGCGGCTAAAGATTCAATTGTGCTCCGAGTTGATTCTGTACCTGGCGGCGAAATTCGAGCGGGTTGGCGACATGGCTGAACGGCTCGTTGGTACCGCCGGTGCCGCGCACGGAAATGCTGCCAAAGCCCATCATCCTTCCCCACAGGGTCTGTTCGACGGCAACGCTCTCAACCTTGGACAGGAAGACTTCGACGGTGCGCTTGGTGAGGACTCCTACCTTGATGATGACGCGTTTGTCGGTTACAGCCATCTCGGTGGCGTTGCGGCGAACCGCGGCGATGGCGAGGATCACGTTGCCGGCCAGGAGCAGCAACAGTCCGGCGATGCCTGCAACCTGAGCTTCGCCGTGTTCAGGATGCTTGCCGGCGATGCCCCAAAAGATCAGCGCGAGCCCCGCGGCGGAGAAGAGTGTGTCCACGAAGATGGAACGGAACAGCACGATCCAATGCAAGTGGGTGGTGTACAGAATGCGCTCGCCGGGGTTCAGGTTCTGCTCAACGTAGCCCACGTGGTGACCTCCCGATCCGTGTCACCCTGATAGTAACGCCGATGGAAGAAACCTGCTGCGATGGAGGGCGCGGGCCGCCAGGGTGCGCGGCCCGGAGCGATAACGAATCGTGAGAGAGCGCGGCTGCTTGCCCCAGGCAGCCGAAGCGGAGATCGCTCTCAGGCACGCATGGCGGCAAAGACCTCGCGGGCTGCGGCGATGGTGGCATCGATGTCTGCGGCCGTATGGGCGGTGCTGAGGAAGGCGGCCTCGAACTGCGATGGAGGAAGCCAGACGCCGGCATCGAGCATGCCGCGATGGAAACGGCCGAAGAGTTCCGTGTTGCAGGGTGCGGCGCTATCCCAGTCGAAGACCTTGTGATCGGTGAAAAACCAGGTGAACATGCTGCCAACCTGGTTGGCGGTGACCGCGATTCCGGCATCGTGCGCAGCGGCGGTGACGCCGGTGACCAGCTTGGATGCGAGGGCATCGAGGCTGGGATAAATAGTGCTGCGGCCAGCGCCCAGAATCTTGAGCATGGCGAGTCCGGCGGCCATGGCGAGGGGATTTCCGCTGAGGGTTCCGGCCTGGTAGACGGGGCCGAGCGGCGAAATCTGGTTCATCAGCGCGGCGGGTCCGCCATAGGCGCCAACGGGGAGTCCACCACCGATCACCTTGCCTAATGTAGTAAGGTCTGGCCTAATGGTATAGAGCTCCTGTGCACCGCCATAGCTGACCCGGAAGCCAGTCATTACCTCGTCGAAGATCAGCAGGCTGTTCTCGCGCTCGGTCAAGGCGCGCACCGCCTGGAGGTAGCCGGGATTGGGCGGAACGCAGCCCATGTTGCCGACAACCGGCTCGATGATGACACAGGCGATCTGCTGCTTGAAGTTCTTGAAAGCCAGCTCCAGCGCGGCAACATTGTTGTAGGGAAGAGCCAGGGTGAACTTCACGAATTCTTCGGGAACGCCGGCCGAGCCTGGGATGCCGAAGGTGGCGACGCCGGAGCCGGCTTTGACCAGCAAAGCGTCACTGTGGCCGTGGTAGCAACCTTCGAACTTGACGATGTACTTGCGGTTGGTGGCGGCACGGGCCAGGCGGATGGCCGACATTGTCGCCTCCGTACCACTGGAGACGAAGCGCAGCTTTTCAATGGACGGAAAAGCCTGGATGACCTGCTCGGCGAGGTTGGACTCCGAGGGCGTGGAGGCTCCGAAGCTGGTGCCTTTGCGGGCGGCCTGGATGACGGCCTCAACAACTTCCGGGGCGCAATGGCCCAGCATCAAAGGGCCCCAGGAGAGGACGTAGTCGAGGTAGCGGTTGCCATCGGCGTCACTCATGCGGGCGCCCGCGCCGCTGACGATAATGGGTGGCTCGCCGCCGACGGCGCGGAATGCCCGGACCGGAGAGTTGACGCCCCCGGGGAAAAAGGTTTCAGCACGTTGCTGAAGGGAATGCGAGAGACTAAGTTTTCTGGACACAGAAACCATCCGGGGCGGAGTGGGTTTTATAATAGAGACTACCCCGCGCAATGGAATTTCATGACCTTTCAACATAGCAAAAACGCGGGACGAGGGCGTGTGAGCGGCGTCACATTCGAAGAGCGGACGCCACCGCAAGCGCGCCGGGCAGGGGAACGCACAGGACAAGACAGAAGCTGGGCGGTCAAACGCACTTGGAGAAAATGCCGGATTGGCTGACAGGTTGCTTCCTTGCCGGGTCAAGAGGCGCATCCGGCAGGTTGTATGCACAAGGAAGAGGGTTCTGGAAGGCGACCTGAAGACTTGAGACTATGAATACTTTGACACGATCGTTCCTTCGACTGGCTGGAGTTGCAGGGTTGCTGATGGCGCTGTGCCCTGCCATGCATGCCAGCGTTGGCTTGATGCTGGATGAGGCCCTGAGAGAAGGCGCATCGAAGTGGACGGGCGCGGGACACTCGGCAGTGTATCTGTCCGGGGTGTGCATGGCTTCGCCGGTGTCGCTTCGATTGTGCGGGCCGGGCGAGAATGGCGTTGTCCTCACCAACTACCGCACCTTTGGCGAAGACCACTCGTATGAGTGGAATGCGATCCCGCTGAATGTTTACCTGTACGGCGTGGAAGACGAATCGGCGCGGCCGCTCTATGCCAGTCCGGCGGCGCGCTGGATGTTGCAGGAGCGCTACCGCGAGAAGTTCCTGGGAAGCCGATGCACGGGGAGTTGCGCGACGGATCCCAACGCCTTGTGGCGCGAAACCGTGGCCGCGTCGTTTATCCGCGACATTTACATGTTTACGGCGAAGACGACGACAGCACAAGACAGCGCCCTGATCGAAAAGTTCAACCGCGAGGGCAACGTTGGCCACTACCGCGGCATGACGTACAACTGCGCGGACTTTGTCGCCGACATCGTGAATGCGTACTTTCCGGGCGCTGCCAAGGCGGATCACGTCAACGACTTCGGCATGACGAGTCCGAAGGCGATTGCAAAGTCTTTTACACACTACGGGACCAGGCATCCCGAGCTTGAGTTCCATGTGGTTCGCTTCTCGCAGATTCCTGGTGAATACAAGCCAAGCCGTGACAATCGCAAGGGAACCGAGGAGTTGTACCGGGCGAACCGTTGGCGGTTGCCGTTGGCGGTGCTGACCCCTTACGAACTGGGTGTGTTCACCAGCAGCTATATCCTTACGGGAAGGTTTAATCCGGAACTGGAACTGCAGCGGCGGCCGACGGACGAGGTGACTGGCTTGGAAGTCGCACTGCGCAAGGCTCGCGCCGAAGGCGACCGGAAGCAGGAGAAGGAATGCAAGCAGCGTATCCGGTCGGCGCGCGCCAACGCGCTGGGCACCAAGGAAGAATGGTCGGGATACGATTTGAACGTTCGCCGCTATGAGGCCGAAGCGGTTGAGCAGGGGTATGCGAGCGACCTGGACAGTTTGCGCAGCCTGACGCGGCGGACGGTGTACCACAGCCGGATCACGATGGATGAAAAAGGCGGCCTGTGGCTGAATCCGCAGGGCGGGCAATCGCAGCTGAGAGTTGGATTGAGCGCGAATACCTTGATGGAGCCTGCGTCGGATGGAAAGACGGGGTACCTGGTGGCGCTGGCGCGAGTGGATGCCGAGCTGCGCAAGAAGCCGAAGGACCGGGAGACGCTGGGATTTTTCCGCAAGGATTGGGAACTGATGGAGCGGCTGCGGGGACAAGTGGTTCCCTTTGTAGCCGGGACACGGCCGGCGGAGATGGGCGGGGGCACGTCACAGTAAGGAACTGGGGTCACTTGGAGTGGTGATGGTGGTCACAGAAGAGCGATGTGGGGCCGCGTAATCTGGATTTGAAAACAGTTTTCATTTCCATTGTAATGAAATTTTCACGGTCTCCGCCATTGCATTCCACCCAGGTTGGATGAGAGAAGAAAGAAGCGCCTGTTTTGACGTGTCCACTTTCCAGCATGCCCAAGAGAATTTTTTTCCCCGCCATTGTGATCTTGCTGGTAAGCGCCCTGACGTGGCCGCAGCGGAGTGCGGCGCAGGCCAACGCGCCGGTTGCGTCCGATGCGCCGGTTGCTGCCGAGGCGAGCGAGGAGACGGTGACCATGTTCCCGCACTCGCAAACGGCCCGCTGGTGGGTGAGCGGACAGTCCAACACCATTTTCCAGGCGCATCCGGAGTTCCACGCGGCTTACAGCGGCCGCAACAGCTTTGGCCCGGACTATGCGAAGGCCACTTCCCGAATCCTGACGCTTTACACTGGCCTGCGGCTCAACCATTCCACCGAGGTTCTGGTTGACATTGAGGACGCGGCCGGGCAGGGCATGGGCAACTCTGTCGGGCTGGCGGGATATACGAACCTGGATGTGGTTCGCATTCCTGGCGAGGGATCGCCGCTGAGTACCGCACCCTACCTTTCGCGCGTAATTGGCCACGAGGTGATTGCGCTCAGCCATAAGACGGTGGAAGGCGACCGTGGGTGGATGTCAACGTTCGCCAAGTTGCCCGAGCGGCGGCTGGAGTTTCGCTTTGGCAAGATGAGCACGGCGGACTTTTTCGATGCCAACGGAGTAGGCAGCGACAGCCATTTGCAGTTTGAGAACTGGACGGTGGACAACAATGGCGCGTATGACTACGCCGCGGATACGCGTGGCTACACCTACGGCTTCGAGGCCGAATACCAGAGTGTGGCCTGGGCCTTCCGCTTTGGCGAAATGCTGATGCCAAAGGTTGCCAACGGAATTGATCTCGACTGGGACCTGCGGCGGGCGCGAGCGGAGAATTACGAACTGGAGTTGCGCCCCGTCCTGTTGCCGCAGCACAAGAGCGTGGTGCGTCTGCTGGCCTATGAGAACCATGCCAACATGGGCGACTACCGGGAGGCGGTGGCGCGTTACAAGGCGGGATTGGATCCGCGTCCCATCATTCAGAATACAGAGCGCCAGGGTACGGTGAAGTACGGCTTCGGCTTCAATGCGGAACAGGAGCTGCCGAAGCAACTGCGGGCATTTGCGCGGCTGGGATGGAACGAGGGGCAGCATGAATCCTTTTGCTACACGGAAGTGGATTCAACCATGGAGGCAGGCGCGGACCTCGGGGGCGGGAACTGGCGCCGCAAACTGGATAAAGTAGGCCTGGCGGTGGTGACCAACGGAATCTCGGCGGACCACCAGCACTATCTGCAGGATGGCGGGCTGGGTTTCCTGCTGGGCGACGGCAACCTGCGCTACGGGCGGGAAAATATTATCGAGTCGTACTACACCATGCACGTGTGGCGCGGAATCTTTGTGAGCGTGGACGTGCAGCGGATCTGGAATCCGGGCTACAATCGCGACCGCGGTCCGGTGATTGTGCCGGGGCTGCGGTTGCATGTCGATTTGTAGAACGGGGTGGATGGTTACCCCTATCGCCGTGAAAATTGAAGATTCCCTGCGGCGTCTGCGCCTGGCGCCACGGTGAGAAGATCGCTTCGAGGTGTGAGTGAACGCAGCGGCCAGCGCATGGGAGTTCCGTTATCGTTTCTGGATCTTCGGGGCGTGGTTCTGGATTGCAATGTCGGCCTACCGGATCGACCCCAGAAACCTGGGCGAGTTGATGGCGCGGACTTTGTGTGGCTTGGCTCACCGGGAGGTGAGCATGGCCGCCGTGCGCCTGGTGTACCTGGCGGGTGTCCTGCTGACGGCGATGGCGGCCCTGCTGCGCACCTGGGCCACTGCCTATATCCAACCCGATGTGATGGTGGATGGCGAACTGCACACGCACACCGTGCTGGCGGACGGCCCCTACCGTTTTGTGCGCAATCCCCTGTACCTGGGCACGAACCTGCTGGCACTGGGCTACGCGGTGATGGCGAGCCGGTTGGGCGCCGTGCTGCTGGTGGCGGGCGTTGTCGTTTTCAATTACCGGATCATCCTGCGCGAGGAGCGGGAATTGACCCTGGCGCAAGGAGAGAATTATCTGCGCTACCAGCGCGAGGTACCACGGTTTTGGCCATCGTTGGCACGCCGCGCCGCCGGGTCGGATCGCAAGCCGGACTGGGGCGCGGGGCTGCTGGGAGAGATGTTCTTCTGGGGACTGGCGCTGGGGCTGCTGGTATTCACCATCACCTTCGATCTCAGGGTCTACTTTCTGACCTTGGGGTTAACGTTCGGCGTTTACTTCCTTTGCCTTGGACTGATCGGCAGAAAGAAGCGGCTCCAGTCCTGATGGCCGGGTGCGGCCTGCTTTGCCGGCTGGCGCCGGGCGCGAGGTTTGGCAGGGCGGCGCACGCTGCTAGAATAGTGGGGAGATGATCCTACCGTTCGTCCGCGAGTTGCTTGCGGATGCCGAAGCGACCCCTGGTTTCCAGCGTGCTGCAACCCATCTGAAGGGAGGCGCGGGGCGTATCCGTGTCTCTGGACTGACGCCCACCGCAAGGGCGCTGCACTATGCGCTGCTGCACCGGGCCTGCGGGCGTCCGCTGCTGCTGGTGGTGAGCGACAATCGCACGGCGGAGGAATTGCTGCCGTTGCTGCAAAGCCTGTGCGAGATGACCGGCGCGGCCCCACCGGATTCCGTGGCCTACCTTCCGGCGCGGGATGTACTTCCCTTTGAAAACCTGTCCCCACATCCTGAGATTCAGGAAGTGCGGGCGCGTGCGCTATGGCGGATTGCCTGCGGCACGGCGGCGCTGGTGGTGGCGCCATTTGCGGCCACGGCGATTCGTCTGCGTGACGCCGAATATTACCGCGATCTGACCCGCACGGTGCGCAAAGGGGATTGGCTGGAGCTGGAGAAGCTGGTGCAGCACCTGAACATTGTGGGCTACCGGCAGACGGACGTGGTGGAGCAGCAGGGCGAGTATGCGCGGCGCGGCGGGATTCTGGACGTGTATTCGCCGGAGATGGAACGTCCGGTGCGCATCGAACTGTTTGGCGATGAAGTGGAGTCGGTGCGCCGTTTTGACCCGGTAACGCAGCGTTCGGCGATGAGCCTGGACGAAGCCGCGCTGCTGCCGCTGACGGAAACTCCGGTGACCGAAGAGTTGCTGGCGGCCATCAACGCGCGGTTGAGCGGGAAACGAGTCAGCGGCAGCGAGGAAGCACTGGAAGATGCGGCGCGCGCGGGCGGAGTGACGGTGTTTCCTGGCTGGGAGTTTTTTGCCCCGGTAGCGGGCGCCCAGAACACAATTTTTGACCTGATGGCCGATGCCGCCGTGGTGCTCGACGAACCGGAGCGGCTGGGGGTGGATCAGGATGCCTGGTGGCAACGGCTGGCTGAAGCGCACGAGCGCAGCGGCGTTGGCAACCTGGTGCGTCCCGAAGAATTGTACGTGACCCCGGAAGCCTGGCGGGCGCGCGTGGCAGCGACCTGCGGGCTGGATATGGAGCAATTGGGAATGGAATCCAGCGCTGGCGCGGAGCTGGTGCAGTTCCGCTCCCGTCCGACGCCACGGTTCCATGGCGCGGTGCCGAAGCTGCTGGAGGAAGTGAAGAAGCTCTGCGCGGCGGGCGAACGCGTGCTGCTGGCGGCGGGCTCCATGGGCGAACTGGGACGGCTGGCGGACATTTTCAATGAGTACCAGGCGCCCTACCGTCTGGGAACGCGTCCCAGGACGGCCGGCGTCAGCGAAGAGGCAGCCTACTTTAACGACCAGCAGGCGGCGACGACGCTGGTCTATGGATATATTCCCGAGGGCGTGGCGTTGCCGGACGCGAAGCTGGTTCTGTTTGGCGCCAACGATCTGTTTGACGACTCCGAGGCAGGCGGGCTGCGGCAACCGAGGCAGCGCGCCAAAACCTCGGCATTTCTGTCGGACTTCCGCGACCTGGCGCTGGGCGACTACGTGGTGCACATCGAACACGGCATTGGCCAGTACCAGGGCTTGCGCGAGATTCCGCAGGCGGACGGCTCGAAGACCGAGTTCATGGTTCTGGAATACGCCGAAGGGGCGCGGCTGTATGTGCCGCTGACCCGGCTTGACCTGGTACAGAAGTATCGATCCGCCGAGGGTGGGCGCGCCGTTCTGAACCGGCTGGGCACGCAGCAATGGGTGAAGACCAAGGCGCGGGTGAAGCGGGGCATGCAGGAGATGGCCGACGAGCTGCTGAAACTGTATGCGCAGCGCAAGACGGCGCAAGGCTTTCAGTACTCCGCCGACAGCCAGTTCATGCGCGAGTTTGAAGACACATTTGAGTACAACCCGACCGACGACCAGACGGCGGCGGTGGAAGACATCAAGCGCGACATGGAAGGAACGCAGCCGATGGATCGCCTGCTCTGCGGCGACGTGGGCTACGGCAAAACGGAAGTGGCGATGCGGGCTGCCTACAAAGCGGTGAACGACGGCAAGCAGGTCACGGTTCTGGCGCCGACCACGGTGCTGGCCTTCCAGCATTATGAGACGTTCAAGCACCGGTTCGCTGCGTTTCCCGTGAACGTCGAAATGATCTCGGGCTTCCGCACCTCCAAGCAGCAAAAAGAAATTGTAGAGAAAGTGGAAAACGGCAAGGTGGACATCCTGGTGGGCACGCACCGGGTGCTCTCCAAAGACATCCGCTTTCCCGACCTTGGCCTGGTGATCATCGACGAGGAGCAGCGCTTTGGCGTGCGTCACAAGGAACGGCTGAAACAGTTGCGCAAGGAAGTGGATGTGCTGACGATGTCGGCGACGCCGATTCCGCGCACCCTGCACATGTCCATGCTGGGACTGCGCGACATGAGCGTGATTGAAACTCCGCCCCGGGACCGCCTGGCCATCCAGACGGTGGTTGCGACCTGGGATGAGAAGCTGATCCGCTCGGCGATTGAGCAGGAGATGGAGCGCGGCGGACAGGTTTACTTTGTGCACAACCGGGTAGAGTCGATTTTTGAGATTGCGGCGAAGCTGCGCACCCTGGCGCCCCAAGCCCGCATCCTGGTGGGGCATGGACAGATGAAGGAAGGCGAGTTGGAGAAGATCATGCTGGCTTTTATGCGGCATGAGGCCGACATCCTGGTAGCCACCACGATCATCGAAAACGGACTCGACATCCCACTCTGCAACACCATCCTCATCAATCATGCGGAGCGCCACGGATTGAGCGAACTGTACCAGTTGCGAGGCCGGGTTGGACGCTCCAACCGGCGCTCCTACGCCTATCTGCTGGTGCCTCCGGATCGCGAGCTGAACGATGTGGCGCGGCGCCGGCTGGCGGCGCTGAAAGAGTTCAGTGATCTGGGCGCGGGCTTCAAGATTGCTGCGCTCGACCTGGAACTGCGCGGCGCGGGGAACCTGCTGGGCGGGCAGCAGAGCGGACATATCGAAGCCGTGGGATTTGAGATCTACACCACCATGCTGGAGCAGATGATTCGCGAATTGAAGGGCGAGCCGGTGCAGCAGACGCTGGATACGGCGTTGAATCTGGGTCTGAATATCCGCATTCCAAACGACTACATTGCCGAGGAAAATCAGCGTCTGCGCATCTACAAGCGGACGGCGGCCGTGGAGGACGAAAAACAGTTGCGCGACGTGGCCAGCGAGTTGCGGGACCGCTATGGCGAGCCGCCGGAGGCGGTGCGGCACCTGCTGCAATACGCGCATCTCCGGCTGGAGTGCCAGCGGTTGGGAGTTGCCAGCATCGAGCGCAAGCGTGACCAGGTGAGCGTCAAATTCACCCAGACGGCCGAGGCCGATCCGCAGAAGATCATGCAACTGGTGGCCCGGCACAAGGGCGTGGTCTTTACCCCGCAAGGGATTTTGAAATTCTCCTTGAAGGCGTCGCGGCCCGACGAAGTGTTGAACGGGTTGCGCAAACTGCTGCAAGGTTTCGAGGCGGAACCGGCCCGGACGTAAACAGCCGGGCAACAAACTCCGAATGAAGATTGGGACGATTCCGGAAAAAGGCGGGGATGATTCTACCCGCCGCCGTAAGTCATCGAGGATGGAAGATGAGTCGAACGATTGCGATTGCGATCGCCATACTGGCGCTTGCAGGAGCGGGCATGGCGGCGCCGCGAAGTGCGCCGGGCTATCCGCAAAGCCTGGACAAACTGAACGATGAGTTCATGGCGAGTTTCTTCGAGTTTCAACCCAGTGCGGGTACGCGCGCGGGATTTCACCAGTACGACGAGCGCATGGAAAACTACGACGCGGCCCGGGTTCGCAGCCAGATTGCGCTCTATGGAAAATACGTAAAACGACTCACGGCGCTTGACTCCAGGGGCTGGTCGCGCTGGGCACGGGACGATCGCGAGATGTTGCTGAGCTTTGTGCACTCGCGCATTTTCGAGCTGCAAACGCAGCGGACATGGCAGCAGAATCCGGATTACTATTCGTCGGTGCTGAGTGACTCGACGTTTCTGCTGATGGGGCGCGACTTTGCGCCGCCCGGAGCGAGACTGGCGGCGTTGACCGCGCGCGAACGCCAGATGCCGGCGCTGCTGCGGCAGGCGCGCGCCAATCTGCAAAATCCTCCGCGCATCTTTACCGAGATCGCGCTGGAGCAGTTGCCCGGTAACATCGAATTTTTCCGCAAGGATGTGCCGGCGGCATTCCTCGACGTGAAGGACGCCCGGCTGCAGGCGGAATTTGCGCAGTCCAACGCGGCGGTGGTCGCGGCCCTGGTCGAGTATCAAGCCTGGCTGCAAAGCGATCTGCTGCCGCGCTCGCAGGGAGACTTCAGGCTGGGCGCCCGCAATCTCAGCAGGAAACTTGAGTACGAGGAAATGGTGGATGTGCCGCTGGATCGCCTGTTGCAGGTGGGGGTGGAGAACCTGCATCGCAATCAGAGGGAATTTCAGCGCGTGGCCAAGCTGATTGATCCCTCGCAGACGCCGGAAAAAGTTTTGCAGGCGATTGAGAAGGATCATCCTCCGGCGGGCGAGTTGCTACAGGCTTTCCGCGGCAAACTCTCGGGCATCCGCCAGTTTACCGACGAGCACGCCATCATCACCACGCCCTCGCGCAATTTGCCAACCTTGGAGGAGACGCCGCCGTTCATGCGCGCGACCACCTTTGCATCCATGGATGCGCCGGGACCGTTTGAGACCAAGGCGACCGAGGCGTTCTTCAACGTAACTCTGCCGGAGAGGGATTGGACGCCGGCGCAGGTGGAAGAATACATGGCTGCCTACAACTGGGGCGTCATCACCAGTACGGCAATCCACGAGGTGATTCCCGGACACTATGAGCAGTATCTGTGGAATGAGCATGTACCCTCGCGCATCCGGCAGTTTCTGAGCCTGGACCTGAGCAACATCGGCAGTCATTTCTCCGGAACGAACGTGGAAGGCTGGGCGCACTATACCGAGCAAATGATGATCGACGAAGGCTACGGCCGCACCCCGGAGACGGCCGAGGCGGCGGACACCGCGTATCTCAAGCTGCGGCTGGGACAACTCCAGGACGCGCTGCTGCGCAACGCGCGGTTGGTGGTTGCCATCCGCATGCACACCGGCGCGATGAGTGTGGAAGAGGCGATTGCATTCTTCGAAAAAGAGGGTTACCAGACGAACTCGAACGCGGTTCGCGAGGTGAAGCGCGGCACCGGCGACCCCACCTACCTGATGTACACGCTGGGAAAATTGCAGATTCAGAAGTTACGCGCGGACTGGACCCGGCGGCAAAAGGGAACACCCAAGCCGAGCGAGTTCCATGACCTGTTCATGCGCCAGGGAGTGGCTCCGGTGAAGGTGATACGGAGGGCGCTGTTGGAAGATGACTCGCCAACCCTGTGACCGGCATCTCCAATTTAACTTTTCCGGGGGGTGCCCCGCGCATACAATGATGGGTTCCGCATCCTGAAACTAACGAGTGCAACGATGAACGCGAATGTCCGTAAAGCAGTGTTCCCAGCCGCGGGTTTAGGCACGCGGTTCCTGCCGGCGACCAAGGTGATGCCGAAGGAGATGTTGACGGTCGTCGACAAGCCGATTATTCAGTACGGGGTGGAAGAGGCGATTGCTTCCGGTTGCGACGAGATCATCATTGTGACCGGGCGCGGCAAAGTCCTCATGGAAGACCATTTCGACATCAGCTTTGAACTCGAGCACTCGCTGGCCCAGCGCCACAAATCCACCTTGCTGCAGACCGCGCAACTGGTTGCGCGAATGGCGCACGTCAGCACGGTCCGGCAGAAGGAGCCACTGGGGTTGGGACACGCGGTTCTGATGGCAAAAAGACTGGTGGGCGATGAACCGTTCGGGGTGATCCTGCCCGATGACCTTGTGGATTCACCCGGGAATCCGTGCCTGAAACAGTTGATCGATGTGTTTGAAGAGAAGCGTGCTTCGGTGATTGCGACCCAGATTGTGGAAGGCAAGGCGATCTCCGCCTACGGCGTGCTGGACGCCAAGCCGGTGCCGGGGTTCAACGGCCGGCTCTACGAGATCACCAACATGGTCGAGAAGCCGAAGTTCGAAGATGCTCCCTCGGACCTGGCCATCATTGGCCGCTACGTGTTAACGCCGCGTATTTTCGAGATGATCGAGACGATCACGCCCGGCGCGGGCGGAGAACTGCAACTGACGGACGCGTTGAAAAAACTTTTGCAGTACGAAAAAATTTACGGTTTTGTCGTGGAAGGCAAGCGCCATGACGCGGGCGACAAGCTAGGTTTTCTGAAAGCCACGGTGGAGTACGCCCTGCAACATGAGGAGTTGGGCGCGGCCTTCAAGGAATACTTGCTGGGGCTGGATATTGAGAAGGCCTCGCGGGGCCCCTTGGATTGAGTTGGGGATGGAGCGCCACGCAACCGATAGCCGCGCGAGCGATCGGGCGGCCCTGCGGCCCGGTCCAGGCTCTCCCGCAGACGTCGATTGGGTTTTTGCTATAGGATCATAGCCGTCAGGAACCCAGGGCCGAGCCGAACGCCGCTGGTTCCGGAAAGGCGTCCTCAACCCTATGATCCAATTGCTGGTGAGATGGATTATCAGTGCAGTTTTGTTGCTGGTGGTTTCCCGCCTGGTGCCTGGCTTTGAGGTCGATGGCCTGCGCTCGGCGCTGATCGCCGCGTTTGTGATCGGACTGGTGAACGCCACCCTGGGCCTGTTCCTGAAGATCGTGACCTTTCCCCTCTCCCTTCTAACCCTGGGTCTGTTCCTGCTGGTCATCAACGCGATGATGCTATTGTTTGCCTCCCGTTTTGTGAGCGGATTCGTTGTGCATGGATTTGCGCCGGCATTCTGGGGTGCATTGTTGCTCTCGCTGCTGGGGATGATAACCCGGTGGCTGACGCCTTCCGGCAACTAGAGAGAGCGCATCGAACGGACCAATGCGGGCAGATCGAGACTTTGCTGGAAGAGCCTGATACCGGCGATGCCGGCGGCGCCCGCCGCGGCGCAAAGCGATGCGCGCTCTACATTGACTCCTCCCAGGGCGAGGACCGGAAAGCCTCCGCGGGTGTCGCCAGCCTCGGCGCGTAACCCAGGCTCCGGGTCTGCGCGGGCCGCCCGGTGCAACTCCTCCAGCCCAATTCCGGTTCCGGCGGCACTCACTTTTTCGAAAATTGGCGCCAGCACCGCGAAATCAGCGCCGTGAGCTTCGGCCAACCGCACCTGCTGTGCGGAGTGGCAGGAGACTGCGATGAGAAACTTTCCCGCAGGACGGCTTTTGGCGGCCAGGGCGCGCACGTCAGAGGCCAGCAGGTCTTCGCCCGTCAGGTGAACGCCGCCGGCGCCAACCGCCAGGGCAACGTCGGTGCGGTGGTTGATCAGCAGGCGCGAGCGGCCCGCAGCGTGGATCACCGACAGGACTTGGCGGGCGAAAGACTCGAGATCGCGGATCGAGAGGTCTTTTTCCCGGAGTTGGATGAAGTCCACTCCCGCGGCGGTGGCGTTGCGGACGGTTTGCAGAAGCTGGTCTCTCCGTTCCGCTTCGGTTCCTGCGAACTGGGTTCGATCCGTAATGTAGTAAGTCAACACAAGAGAACTTTAACCCAAGTTCCAAAACAAGACGAAATGGCGCGGCTGGGCCCAACGGCAGGCTGGATGGAAGAGGGAATTTCCCGTACACTACGGGCGAGTGGTACTACGATGCGAGGACTGGGATCCAATGCGGTGTTGATCCGTGCCGTGCTGATCGTGCTGTTCCTGGCGATCATGCAGATTTTTCGCGCTGCCATGACACCCAGAAAACCCAAGCCTGCCGCGGGCAGTGGCGCGGGCAACGGATCGCGAACGGGAGATCTGTTGCGCGAGGCCCTGCGCCAGGCACCGGATCCGGTTGGGGCGCCGCGGAACGCGCAGCCGCCGCCTGCGGAGCGATTCCAGGTCAGCGAACCATCGCCGCAGCTTCAGCAGCCACCCAAGATTGGTCCGGAGTCGTCGTTCGTACCTTCGTTTCTGTTGCTGGCGCTATTTGTGTGCCTGTGCGCGATGGCCTATCGCTACTGGGCCAGGTAGTCTGCGGAAAGCTCACCTGGCGCCCGGCGCTGGTTTCCATCAGCGCATCAACATGCCGCCGTTTACGTCGAGCACGTGGCCGGTGATGTAGCCGGACTCGTTGCCGGCAAGAAACCGCACCGCGTTGGCTATGTCTGAATCCGCGCCCTGGCGTCCCAGCGGGATCTGCGCGGTGATCGCCTGCTTCTGTTCACTGCTGAGCACCTCGGTCATGGCCGTGGCGATAAAGCCGGGAGCGACGGCATTGACGGTGATGTTGCGCGAGGCGACTTCGCGCGCCACCGAAAGCGTCAGTCCGATGAGCCCGGCCTTGGAAGCGGCGTAATTTGCCTGTCCTGACGCACCCATTTCGCCCACGACGGACGTAATGTTGATGATTCGCCCCCAGCGCTGTTTCAACATTCCGCCCAGAACAGCCTGGATCAGCAGGAACGGCGCGCTCAGGTTGGTGGTCAGAACGTCATCCCAGTCGGCGCGTTTCATGCGCAGCACCAGGTTGTCCCGCGTCACCCCGGCGTTGTTGACCAGGATATCGATTTTGCCGAGTTGGGAGGATATCTCCTTTACCGTGGAGCGGATGGCGTCCTCGGAAGCCACGTCGAGACCAAACGCCGCAGCCTTGCCTCCTTCGGCTTCGATCTGCGCTACAGCTTCTTTCAGCTTCTGTTCGTTACGCGCGGCCAGCGCCACGGATGCGCCGGCCTGGGCAAGCGTCACGGCGCAGGCGCGGCCAATTCCCTGCGATGCTCCGGTCACCAGCGCCACGTGTCCCTGCAAGGACTCCATAGATCACCTCGGTGTGCAAATGAAACCTAGCGGATTATAGCCGACCGGGCTGGCTGGACTGTGCTGGCAGGCAAAACGGCGGGGCGGCCTAAGCTCAGCGGGGGGCGGAAATGCTCTCCGGCGCCCACGCCAGCATTCTGAGCGACCGGGAGAAATGGCAGAGGTCGGGCTGCGCGGGCAGGGCCAGTCCCAGGGGGTCGGCGATGTTGTTGGCGCGGATCTCTAGGCTGGTCTGCTGCAAGGGCCAGGGCTGATGATGCAGTTCGGTACGGTAAAATTTGCGCCGGCTCCACGAGTACACGCAATAGCGTTCGGTGAGGAATTCATCCAGGCTGCCGCGGCGCGCCCGCTCGGGATCGCCCTGGGGAGCGTAGATTGCTTCAAACCTGGCAGGGCCGTTGAGCGAGGCGGGGCCATGCAGACGGCGGGAGCGGAAGCGAATGGTTTTCTCAGCCGGTTTGCGCGCCTGGATGGTGGCGCCGCTGAACTGAATTGCCGAGTGCCAATACGGCATGCGGAAGAAGACGCGGGCAAACCATACGGCTGACAGATTGGCTGCGTCCACGCTGAAATAGAAAAGCCCCGGTTTGCCATCCATGGTGACGCAAGTGCGCAGATTGAGCTGGGAGAAAAACGAAATCCCAGGCAAGGGCGGGATTCCGCTGGGCCGCACATGGCTGGTATAACAGGGCGAGATGGTGAGCCAGGCGGCACCGTCATAAAGATCGAGCGTGAGAGCGCTGGGCACCAGCCGGCGCAGCTTTGGCGGATCGATTGCAAAATGAGCGAAGAGCAGGTCGTTCCATCTCTGCGACAGCAGCCACTGCGAGTCCGGCGGTAGCCAGGGGCGATGCTCCACGGAGTAGAGCAAGCTGCCCGCGGTAACGAATTGGGTCTGAACGTCTTGCTCCACCGCGTCTGCCTCGGCAAAAGGGTAGCCTAAAACGCTGCCAGGTTGCACCGGAATTCTCCCCAGCTCCGGTTGCGCTGGGCGATTCGCTTCCCAATCCGGAAGAGAAATGTCTTCCCTTGGAGCGGAACACCTTCCCACATCCTGGCCTTGTTCCCATGCTATCTGCAGCAGGCCGGGCGAGGAAAGCGGCAGGCCGGGCGGCGCGGAAATTAAGTTGCGGATTGTGAGTTGGCAATACGGCGGGCTTTGGGTCAAAATCAAGCGCATGACCGTTCCTGCTTCCGGCACGCCTTCCAACCCAGCGACTGGCTCCGCCGCTACGCCGGCTGAAGCGCCTTCTGAAACGTCTTCTGAAACCCAGGTGTATTGCATCCACGGCGCGGATCCGGAGGTTCAGGCCTACGCCCTGGCCAAGTATTCGCGTTCCTCGCTCTCGCTTAAACAGTCTCTGGCGGAGTTGAACGAGCAGAAGGCGGAAAAATTTCTGTCCACCTTCTACTTCCAGTACGGGCACCGTTCGATTGCCGACCTGGCGCACGTTGCCATGGCGATTGAGAAGCTTTCACTGCTAGCCGCCACTCTGGTGGTGGACGAAACCCGCTGGGATGGGCAGGAGCGCTCGACCCGATACCAGGACTTCCGCCGGAGCGGACACTACGTGCCGGAGTTCAGCGACCCCGCGGACCGGCGGCTGTACGAGGAAACCATCGCATTTCTTTTCGCCGAGTACCGCAAATTCAGCGAACTGAACTTCCAGTACCTGGTGGCCCGGACGGCCAAGCCGCGGGAGATGTCGCAGGAGGCTTACGAGCGCACCCTGCGGGCGCGCGCTTTTGACATTTCCCGCTACCTGCTGCCCCTGGCGGCCAACACTTCGCTGGGGCAGATTGTGAACGCGCGCACCTTGGAGACGCAGGTCTCGCGCCTGCTCGGCAGTCCCTACGAGGAAGTGCGCCGGCTGGGCGAACGAATGAAGGAGGCCGCGCGCGCCGCCGCCTGGGACGTGAATGCCGGAAAGCGCCTGGCACTGGTTGAGGCCATTGCCGAAAAGGACGCCACCCTGGGGGAACGGGCCCGTGCCGAGCTGTTGCACGAGACCCGGGTCTCGCCCACGCTGATGAAGTACGCCGAGCCCAGCGCCTATGAGCTGGCCTCGCGGCAGGAGTTGCGGCAGGTGGAAGCCGAGTTGATGAGCGGGCAGAGCATTGCCGCGGCGCCCGAAGTCGATCTGCTGGACGAGGAGCCGCTCGAAGTTGAGCTGGCAACGACGCTGCTTTACGAGCACTCCCGCCATCCCTACCGGCAGTTGCGGGAGGCCGTTGTCTCGCTCAGCCGGGCGCGGAGGGAGGAAATCATTGACCTGGGGATGTGCCATCGCGGCCGCCATGATGAGCTGCTGCGTCCGTTCTGCGCGGGCCAGAAGTTCCGCTTTGACATCCTGATGGACATTGGCGCCTACCGCGATCTGCACCGGCATCGGCGCTGCGTGCAGATTCACCAGGAATATTGCTTCGCGCATGGGTTCGAGGTGCCGCGCGAAATCCGCGACGCGGGCTACGCCGAATCCTATGCCGCGGCCATGGAGCGCGCCGGCGAGGCAGGCCGGCGGCTGGCCGACGCGCTGGCTGCACGCGGGGAGCCCGGGCAGGCGGCGCAATATCTGCTGCCGCTGGCCTACCGCAAGCGCACGCTGTTCAAGATGGATTTTGCCGAAGTGGTCTACATCAGCGAGCTGCGCACCGGGGTGGGCGGCCACTGGAGCTACCGTAACGTGGCCTACCAGATGTATGAACGCGTCGCGGAACGCTATCCGGCGCTAGCCAAATACTTCCGGGTTACGGATATCCACGAACCGGTGGACTTGCTGCAAAGGTGAGGGCGGCGGGGATTCTTATGAGTTCGTCCGAAAGCTACGAGGAATTTCAGAGATTTGTTTTCGATGAACTTGACGCTCTGGAGAAGGCAGCTGATCTTCCCAAGGTGAAAATCGTTCTTCGCTTCTCGGACATTCAGGTGAGTCAGGCGGCTGCGAGGGGATTACGTATTCCGCGCGAAGCGTCCTTCATTATTCCGGAAAAATCTCTCGCAGCAATTGAACCTGATCAGACGAAATGGTCGGAAGCGGCGTCTAAGGCTCTCTCACTTGGGATTAGTAGGCGGTGGGGTCAAATTCAGCAAGCGAAAAAGCGGAAAGAGTAACGCGACAATGCTTAAGAGTACGGAATTGCGAGAAGCCGCTTACGGTTGGATGAAAGCCCAGCCTTCTGGCAGCCATTTTGGGCATGCAGACGCCTACAAGTTCTTGGAATTGAGCTTTCCGGACGAGTGTAGCCAACGGGGTGACGCTGCGCACGAGCCGCGCTACAAGAATGACGCTCGGTGGGCAGCGCAAGACGCACTGCGCGATCAGATAATTAAGAAGACTGCCATTCGTGGGCGGTTTCAACGAGTGTGATCCCTTGGCTTTGCGAGGAGAGGATTTCCCCTTTTCTTCCCCTCTGCGCTCGGTCGTGCTATCCTCAGCGGGAGCCGTCATACCCCGGAGTTTTTCAAGGAGTTTTTTCCTCATGGCCGACGAGCGGTCCCGCGCAATTGATCTTGCGCTCTCTCAGATTGAAAAGCAGTTTGGCAAGGGTTCCATCATGCGCCTGGGAAGCAAGGGGCCCATTGTTCCCATCGCGGTGATCTCCACCGGTAGCATCTCATTTGACGCCGCCCTGGGCGTGGGTGGAGTTCCGCGGGGCCGCGTGGTGGAAGTGTTCGGACCTGAATCCTCCGGCAAAACCACCATCTGCCTGCAGATTATCGCCGAAGCCCAGAAGGCCGGCGGCATGGCGGCCTTTGTGGATGCCGAACATGCGCTGGACCCCGCTTATGCCAAGCGTCTCGGGGTGGACGTGGACAACCTGCTGGTTTCACAGCCCGACTATGGCGAGCAGGCGCTGGAAATTACCGAAGCGCTGGTGCGCTCGGGCGCCATCGACGTGCTGGTGCTGGATTCGGTGGCGGCCCTGGTTCCCAAAGCCGAGCTGGATGGCGAAATGGGCGACAGCCACATGGGCCTGCAGGCGCGGCTGATGTCGCAGGCGCTGCGCAAACTGACCGGCACGGTCAGCAAGTCGCGCACCTGCCTGATTTTCATCAACCAGATTCGCGAGAAGATCGGGGTGATGTTCGGCAACCCGGAGACCACAACCGGTGGACGCGCCCTCAAGTTCTACTCGTCGATTCGCATTGATATCCGGCGCATTGCCGCCATCAAGGATGGCGACCAGGTGGTAGGCTCGCGCACCAAGGTCAAGATCGTCAAGAACAAGACGGCGGCTCCCTTCCGCGAGGCTGAGTTCGACATCATGTACGGCGAAGGCATCTCGAAAGAAGGCGACATGCTGGACGTTGCGGTGGATCGCAATATCGTCGAAAAGTCCGGCGCATGGTACAGCTTTGATGGCGAGCGCATCGGACAGGGGCGCGAGAATACGAAAAACTTCCTCAAGGAGAACAAGGACGTTTCCGTAAAAATCGAGCTCGCGGTTCGCAAGGCGCTGGGATTGGACAGAGCTGCAGCCGAGGCGCCTGCCGACCCGCTGCCGGTTTCGCCCAAGGAAGTAGCCGCAGCCAAAGCCGTTGTACCCAGGAAGTAATTTCCGGGAAGTTTGAAAAGGGGCGGAAAACACTCCGCCCCTCTTTAATTTCCGCCGCTCGTGCCGGGGAAATAGACTTCGTTCGCTGGCCGCTCCTCAGGCGACGGCCCGGCTGCTGCTGGCGCCCATTTGCAGGACCGGAACGCTGCCCGCCTCCAGCGATTCCGCCAGTTTGAACACCTGAATCATGCGCAGGATGAGCGGGTTGGCGTGGGTGATTCGCACCTGCTTCCCTGTTTTATGGACCCATGCCAACACGGCGGCCAAGCTGCCCAGACCGCCGCAGTCCATGGTGCGCACGCCCGCCAGGTTGATGGTCATCTTGTCGAAGCCGCCTAACAACAATAGGGCGCTACGGCGGAAAGCATCGGCTTCCTTGCCCCCGATCAGCTTCCCATGGCAGGCCAGGATCACGCGTTCGCGGCCCGTTCGAACTTCTAGAATCAGGTCCATCACCGTTCCTTCGGTTGAATTCTTCCATATTCTGAACGGCACCAATGCTAGTGGAGGCCAGTTGCCGGCAAATGAATAACAAATAAAGAATTCATAAAAGGAATAATTTCGGGAAGGGGAAACATTCTTGGGGCGATGGAGCTAGCAATTTCCGGCGGTTGCAGGTGGCGGTTCCGGCCCGGCTTCGCCGGCGCCGTTGTGGCGGCGCCAGTTGATCCAGAGAATGCGTGCGGCAGACATGAGAGGAACGGCGAAGTAGATCCCGGCGATGCCTGCGATTTCACCGCCCGCCAGCACCCCGAAGATGACCGCCAGGGGATGCACGTCAACCCGCCCGCCGAGGACGCGCGGCGAGACCACGTAATCCTGCACGCCACGCCACAGCACCAGGAACAGCAGCACCATCGCCACATGGCCGTAGCTCAATGCAAAGCTGACGGACAGAATCAGGGCGGCAGCCACCAGGGGGCCGACAAACGGCACAAATTCCAGGAGGCCGCCCAAGGCACCCAGTATCCATGCATAGGGCACGCGCATCAACGAGAGCGCGACCATGTACATGGTGCCCGAGATTGCCGCCAGGTATACCTGCGCCCGCACAAAGTGCGACAGCATCTCATCGAGATCGCTCAGGATGCTGCCCAGAAGCAGGCGGCTGTTGCGATTGTCCAGCAGTCCCTCGAGGCCGAGCGCGAGGCGGCCTTTATCCTTCAGAAAAAAGATTGCGAGGATCGGAATCAGGATCAGCCAGAGCGCGTTGCCGGCAACCTCGGTAAGCTTGGTGCTTTGGGCGCTGATGGAAGCCAGTACCTGGGCGCGGTGCGCCACGATAAACTGCTGCATGTCTGATTGGGTGCGCTCGTTCCATCCCCGGGTCTTGCCAATCTGGATGGCAATGCTCCCGCTGATCACCCGGTTGTAGAGCTCGGGAGCGGACTCGGAGAGGTATCGTCCCTCCTCCACCACGCGCGGCCCCACGGCCACTCCCACAGTTGACAGGACCGCCAGTATGGCGACGTAAGTCACCGCAATGGCGACTCCGCGGCTGCAACGAATGCGCTTTTGTAACTGTGCGATCAGCGGCTCAAGAAGGTAGGCGAACAGCATGGCGAAAAGAAAGGCCAACAACGGCTTGCGCGCCAGCCACACAAAGGCGAGCAGCGCCACCGTCGCCAGAATGGTGAAGAGAATGCGCAGCGTGTTCTTGTCGAGAAGGCTCATGTAGGAAGTGGCCTTGAAGGGCAGCCCCATTGTAGAGCATGCGCCAAAATCTGCAGCCGGAGAGTACAGCCTGCGACCGCGTGCCGGGCCTCCGCCCCACGGTGATTGGCCTGGTTGCCAGGTTGGGTTGCCGTGGCAGGGCGTTGGATTTGGCAGAAAAGGCAGGCGGCGGGTTGATTCGGTTCTGTACCGGGGCATAAAATTAATCATCGTCCGCCGTTGTCGAGGAACATTGAAGCGAGTCATTGCCATCTATCCCGGAACTTTCGATCCGCCGACCAACGGCCACCTTGATTTGATTCAGCGGGGAGCGAAGATATTTGATGAACTGGTGGTTGCGATCCTGCGCAACTCGGAGAAAGCCCCTTTGTTTTCCGTGGACGAGCGGCTGGAAATGCTGCGTGATTGCACCCAGGGATGGAAAAATGTTCGCGTCGAGTCTTTTGATGGCCTGCTGGTGGACTTTGCCCGAAATTCCGGCGCGCAAGCAGTTCTGCGCGGCATTCGCGCCGTCAGCGACTATGAGTATGAACTCCAAATGGCCTGGATGAATCGCAAGCTCGACCCCAGCCTGGAGACGGTTTTCATGATGCCCGCGGGGGCGTATTCCTATCTGAGCTCGCGGCTGGTACGGGAGATCGCCTCACTGGGCGGCGCGCTCGGAGATTTTGTTCCCGCGTCGGTAGAGAGCCGGCTTCGCGCACGTCTCGGGACGGCGCCGCAGAGTTCCAAGTAACCCTGTAACTTTCGCCGGCCCGTAAGCCCAGGGCTGGGGCACAACACAGATCGCAACCGGAAAGGAATTCCAGTGTCATCAACCGCAGGAGCCACGGTATTCACCTCTCGCATCGGCCGCATCGAAACCTCCGCCACCATGGCCATCAACAACGAAGCCGCCACTCTGAGTTCGCAAGGGGTGGACGTGGTGAACTTTGGCGCGGGCGAGCCGCACTTCACCACGCCCGAGCACATCAAGCAGGCCGGGATCGAGGCCATCCAGAATAATTTCACCAAGTACACGGCGGTGGCCGGAATCAAGGAACTGCGCGAGGCCGTGGCCGCGCGGCACAAGCAGGACTTTGACTCCAACTACACGTTCGACGAGACCATTGTCACCACCGGCGGCAAGAGCGCGCTGTTCAATACCTTCCAGGTGCTGATCGATCACGGCGACGAGGTCATCATCCCGGTGCCGTACTGGGTTTCCTTCAAGGACATGGTGGAGTTCTGCGGAGGCAAGTGCGTATTTGTGGCGACCCATGCCGAGGAAGGCTTCCGCCTGACGGCTGCGATGGTGGAAAAGGCGATCACGCCACGCACCCGCATCATCCTGCTCAATACGCCCAACAATCCGTCGGGCGCGGTGATCGCTCCCGAGGACCTGGCGGCAATCGTCAAGCTGGCCGCCGCGCGCGGAATTTTTGTGATGAGCGATGAGTGCTACGTGTACCTGGACTACACGGGACGGCCGTTTTCGCTGGGTTCGCTGCGGGAGTACAAGGATTCGCTGCTGCTGATGGGGTCGCTTTCCAAGACCTATTCGATGACCGGATGGCGTCTTGGATTTGCCCTGGCGCCCAAGGCCGTGATCGGGCAACTACAGAAACTGCAGAGCCAGTCCACTTCGAATCCGACCTCGATCGTGCAGAAGGCCGGGCTGGCGGCGCTGACCGCCTCGCAGCAGTGCGTGGCCGACATGCGCAGCGAGTACATCCAGCTTCGCGACCGCATGGTTGCCGGACTGCGCCGGATTCCGGGTGTGAAGGTAAACCTTCCCGAGGGCGCGTTCTATGTTTTCCCGGACATCAGCGAAATTGCGGCGCGCGGCGGCATCGGCAGCATCGAGCTGGCCTCGCGGCTGTTGCGCGAAGGTCACGTTGCCGGCGTTCCCGGCGAGGCGTTCGGAATGGCTGGACACATTCGATTCTCCTACGCGACGTCGGCCGGAAATATCGATCGCGGGCTGGAGCGGGTGCGGACTTTCTTCGCTTCCCTGTAATTTCGCCTCCGCAGGAACCGGCGCGGCCCGGCGCCTGGTTCCTGCGGGACTCCCATGCAAGCGGCGGTTTGCGCTACTCTGTAGGCGAGGCGCGCGCATGATGCCGGCACTGTATCCCCTGCGGTTGGTTCCCCAGTTTTACGAGCGGGTGTGGGGGACGCGTGATTTGCGTCCCTACTTCCACCGCATTGTGGAAGGCGAGGCGATTGGAGAAGTCTGGCTGACCGGAGAAGCCTGCCAGGTAGCCAACGGCCCGCTGGCCGGGAAAACATTGTGCGAACTGGCCGCGCAATATGGTGCGGAACTAACCGGCGAGGCCGCGCCGCTGGCAACCCGTTTTCCGCTGCTGATCAAGTTTCTGTTTCCGCGCCAGAAGTTGAGCGTGCAGGTGCACCCGGATGATGCGGCGGCTCGCCTTGGCGGCCAAGCCTGTGGCAAAACGGAATGCTGGTATGTGGCCCGGGCGATCGCAGGCGCCCAGGTTGCCGTCGGAGTCCGCCAGGGCATCGATCGCGAGATGTTCCGCCTGGCCATTGCAGCCAACCAGGCCGAGCATATGCTGAACTGGCTGGATGTGCGCGCCGGCGAGATGATCTACGTCGACGCGGGCACGGTGCACGCCGTGGGTCCCAACTCCATCATCGTTGAAACCCAGCAGAACTGCGACATCACCTATCGCCTCTACGACTACGGGCGCCCGCGGGAACTCCACCTGGACGCCGGCCTGGCGGCAATGCGGACCAGGACCCATGCGGGACGGGTGCAGGCGCAGACCGTGGATGGCCACCAGTTGCTGGTCGCCTCACCCTGTTTCATAGTGGAAAAGTACCAGGTTCAAAGCCCGCTGACGCTGACCGCCTCGCCGGGGCGGAGCTCGGTCCAGGTGCTGGTGTGCCTCGACGGAGGAGCGGTGGTGGAGTGCGCCGGCTCGCCGCCAGTGCCTCTTCTGCGCGGGGAAGCCGTGGTGGTTCCCGCTGCCGCGCCGCCGGTCACGCTGCGTCCGCAATGGAGCGCCGAGATTCTGCGCATGCGCCTGCCCGCGGAAACCGTGGCGGAGCCGTTCACAACGTTGGATGCCGACACCGAGACCAGGCATGGTTGACTGGAGGAGCGATTTTGGCGAGAACTCGTAAGCCGGAGTTTTATCCGATCATTTTGGCCGGAGGCCGTGGCACCCGCTTCTGGCCGCTGAGCCGCAAGACATTCGCAAAACAACTGCTGCCGCTCAACTCCAGCCAATCCATGATTCAGGAAACCGTGGCGAGGCTGTTGCATGCGGCGCCCACGGAACAGTTCTGGATCATCACCAACGCCGATCTTCGGGCGAACATCGCGCGCCAGCTCAAGCAGTTGCCACGGAAACAAATTGTTGCCGAACCGGTCGGGCGCAACACCGCTCCCGCCATTGGACTGGCGGCGTTCATCCTCTTTCGGCAGAATCCGGAGGCGGTGCTTGGACTTTTCCCCTCCGACCAGGTGATCGAAAAAGAAAAGCAGTTCCGCAAGGATCTGCAGACGGGGATTGCGCTGGCCGCCGCGGGAGAAAACATCGTGGTGATGGGCGTAAAACCGACCCGCGCCGAAACCGGATACGGGTATGTTGAGGCCGGCGCCGCGTATCAAGGCGAGGCGTGGCGGGTCCGCCGCTTTTGCGAAAAACCGGAAAGAGCGGTTGCGGAGCAATTCCTTGCCGCCGGGAATTTCTACTGGAACAGCGGAATGTTTCTGTGGTCGGCCAGAACGCTGGTAAATGCCCTGCGGCAATATCTGCCGGCGACCGCCGCGCTGCTGGAAGAGATCGCGGCAACCTGGGGCACCAGGAGCTTCGACGAAACTTTGCGCAGGCTCTATCCGAAGTGTGAAGACAAGAGCGTGGACTACGCCATCCTGGAGCCGCGCTCCCAATGCGGAGAGGAAGATTCGAAGATTTTCTGCATTCCGGCCGACTGGGGATGGAACGACCTGGGTTCCTGGGCGGCTCACTTTGAGCATCGCGCCCGGCATGGAGAGGAGACGGATAACGTGATCTCCTCCGCCGGCAGTTTCCTCCTGGACGCCCACGGCAACTACCTGTACGCTCCCGGAAAATTTATTGCCGCCCTGGGAGTGGAAAACCTTGTGGTGGTGGACACCGGCGACGCACTGCTGATCACCACGATTGCGCGGTCGCAGGATGTCGGCAAGATTGTGAAACATCTCGACCAGCAGAAATTATCGAAGCTGGTGTAATCCGGAAGGATTGTTGCGATGCCGCAGCGGATCAGCTTTGGCACCGATGGATGGCGCGGCGTGGTCGCCGACGACTACACGTTTGAAAACGTGCGCCGGGTCGCCCATGCCATTGCCAACTACGTTCACCAGTACGAAGACCCATCCAGGGGAATCCTGGTTGCGTGGGACACGCGCTTTGGCTCGCGGCGTTTTGCCGAAATTGCAGCCGAAGCCATGGCGAGTAGCGGCATCCGGGTGCAACTGGCGCAGGAGATCACTCCCACGCCCGCGCTCAGCTACATGGTCAGGCAACTGGGTGCGGCGGGCGGAGTCATGATCACGTCCAGTCACAATCCGTGGGACTGGAACGGAGTGAAGTTCAAGGCCAGCTATGGCGGTTCGGCCACCGCAGGCATCATCCGGAAAATTGAAGCTCTCATCGACAGCCCGCAGCGCGAGGGCAAGGGCGGAAGCGTGGTGGAGGCAGACTTCAAGACCGCCTACATTGCCGCCGTCCGGGCATTTGTCGACCTCGAGCGGATCGCCGGGGCGAAGCAGAGGTTTGCCGTCGATGTGATGTATGGAGCGGGGCGCGGCATCATCGCAGCGATCTTTCAGGAACTCGGAGTCGATCATCTGGAGCTTCACGGCGAGATCAATCCGCTGTTCCCGGGAATGAATCCCGAGCCGATTCTGCCGCACCTGCGTGGCTTGCAGGAGGCAGTAGTGGCCAACCATTGCGACGCTGGCCTGGCTACCGACGGCGATGCCGACCGCATTGGCGCAGTGGCCGAAGACGGCTCGCTGGTGGATGCGCACATGTGCTATGCGGTGTTGCTGCAATGGCTGCTCAAGCGCAAGCAATGGCCTGGGGCCATTACCCGCGCCTTCAACACGTCCGGGATGCTGGACCGGATTGCCAAAGCCTATGGGCGCGAACTGATCGAGCATGGAGTGGGCTTCAAGCACGTGGTGGACATTGTGCTCAGCGGCAAGCCAGTGCTGATTGGCGGCGAGGAGTCGGGCAGCATCGGCATTCCCAGGTTTTTGCCCGAGCGCGATGGTACGTTGAACGCCCTGTTGCTGGCCAACGTGATGGCCGAGGAGGAGAAAACCCTGGGCCAACTGGTGGCGGAGTTGCAGGAAAAATACGGCTGCCACTACTACGGGCGGCGCGACCTGCACCTGAGCGAAGCGGTGAAGCAGAGCGCCCTGCGACGGGCCGCCGCGGGGCCCGTCACAATTGGCAGGTACAAAGTGCGGCGCGTGGAAACCCTGGACGGTTTCAAGTTTTTTCTCGATGCCTCCACCGGCGGCAACGGAGCAGAGGCATGGGTGCTGGTGCGTGGCTCCGGCACCGAACCGCTGCTGCGGGTTTATTGCGAAGCGGCGCGGCCCGAGACGGTCAGCGAAATTCTGGCGGATACCGTTGCCTTCGTCGAGCAGCCAGGCTGCAACGCTTGAGTGGCGCGGTTGTATGCGCAGGCCGGTGGCACGGGCCGGAGTGATTGCCTTCCGCCTACCTTTCTCGAATCGTCAGCTTGCCCACCGTGAGTTCGTCGATCTCCAGGCGCTTGATGCGCGCCGCGCCAACCTTGAGGCGCCCGATGGCGAAGGCTCCGATGGCGAGCGCGCCCACGGCGAATGCGCCTGCGGCCAGCGCAGCGACGGCAGCCGATCCGAGGGCCACGCCTCCGATTACCTTGCTTTTCTCCACCGCTTTCTGATTGCTACGAACGAGTTCGGACATGGTTTTCTCCTTGCGATTCCCGGTTCCTGCGTCTGCGATGCCTGATTCCAGCCGGGGATTTGTTATCCTCGAAGAGTGAACAAAATGGTTTTTTCCAACCTGCTGCACCGGCCCCTGCGCACCATGATCAGCGTCTTTGCGATTTCCATTGAAGTTACCCTGATCCTGCTGATCGTAGGCCTTTGCATGAGTATGCTCAACGATAACGCCGACCGCAACAAGGGAATCGGGTTCGACGTGATGGTGTCACCGCCGGGCTCCAGTTTCTTCACCGGCATCACCGGCGCCCCGGTCTCGATCAAAGTCGCCGACAGGTTGCGCACGGTTCCGCACGTGACCGCCGTTTCTCCGGTGGTGATGCACATCATCACCACCAAGAACCTGGAAGTGATCGACGGGATCGACCTGGATCCGAATTCGGCCAACGACTTCAACCGGATGGGGCATCCGTTCCAGTATCTCGCCGGCGGCCCGTTTCTGGGCCCGTATGACATGATCGTGGACGACCTGTTTGCCGAACAGAATCACGCCAAGGTTGGCGACCACTACGAGGTACTCAACCAGAGCTTCCGGGTGTGCGGCATCGTGGAGCACGGCAAGGGAGCGCGACGGTATCTGCCGATTGCGACCCTGCAGGACCTGCTTGGCTCGGCGGGCAAGGCGAGCATGTTTTACGTGAAGACAGATGCGCCGGGGAACGCGGAGGCCGCGGTGACGGCCATCAAACAGATCCCGGGGATGGAGCAGTACGTGGCGCGCTCAGTGGCTGAATACGCGTCCCTGATGACGGTGAGCAACATCCCGTTCCTGGGAACGTTTATCGACATTGTGATTGGCATCTCGGTGACCATCGGCTTCATCGTGATCTTCCAGTCGATGTACACGGCGGTGATGGAACGGACGCGGGAGATTGGGATTCTGAAATCGCTGGGCGCCACGCGGTTCTACATTGTGAACGTGGTGCTGCGGGAATCGCTGCTGCTGGCCATTGGCGGCGTGCTGCTGGGGTTGGCGTTTACGGCCCTGGGCAGCGCGGCGATTAACTACCGGTTCCCGCTGCACCGCATGGTGTGGGACGCCCACTGGGTGCTGCGCGCGGCCCTGATCGCCATTGCCGGCGCGCTGCTGGGCGGGCTGTATCCGGCGCTGCGGGCGGCACAGAAAGATCCGATCGAGGCGCTGGCCTACGAGTAATGGTTGCGGAGAGGCTTATAAACCGTGCCCCGGACGCGATCCGAGGCATTCCATTTGCAGAAGTGGGAGCGCACCAGGGGCGGTGCGGAGGATGGGCAGCGATTGGCGAGAAAGTCAATCGTTTGGAAGACTGAAATTACTTTTTCGCCAATCGTTGTGCAAGGTCGTGAAGGATTGGCGAAGTAGTAACAAGTTAAGAAATTGGGATTGGCTGATTTGGCAATCGTTCCGGCACGGGCTCGGGCGGGGTGTCCGGCGCAGAGCAGGAGCTCCGGGGCGGAAATCGATGGTTGGCCGAAAAGCCTGCCACCGGGAGGGAGATTTGAGCCGCGCTGGGGTTCTTCGCTGCGCTCAGAATGACACCATTACAGGAAAGAGCACCTTGCGCTCAGGATGACACCATTAGAAGAAAGAGCACCTTGCACAAGAAATATTTATACATGTCAATGTAGAGGAGGCGCACCCGTTGCCGGCCTGCCCTAGCGGGCAAGAAGCTGGCTTGCCTCCGCAAGGTTGGGATCACCGGGAACGGCGCGGAAGCCGGACCGGATTTCGTACTCTTGTTTATTGATTGTCTTGAAGAAGATGACCCGGCCGGACAATTGGATATTGATCAGGGCAGTCTTCCATCGGGAAGGCCCGACCTGGGTTCGGCCAATCTGGATGGTGCCGCCTTTATCGATGTCCCCGAGGATGCCATAGCCGAATTCCACCCGGTCGATGAGCTGGCCGGAGACCTTTGCCAGGCGTTTCTGCTGGGCATCGATGAGAATGGTTCCGGCCAGGGCGTGCACGATGCGGGCTTCATACGTCGGGGGATTGTAGTTGGCATTGGGGCGAAACTTGAGGCGGAGAAAATTTCCGTCGACGCCGTCGTAGTCGTACAGAAAGGCTTGTGGCATCAGGCGCATCAGTTTCTCCAGCTTCTGTTCGTCTTCGTCATGATCCCGCTTGGCCTTCCACTGCCGGCTGGGATCATGCAGAAGGCGCTCGATGCGCGCGTTGTCCTGCTGCCGCTGCTCCGGGTTCAGCGGGGCGCCGTCGATTGCAAGCAGGCGATAGAGCGGGCCGTCTTTGGTGTCCACCTGCTCCTCGGTGAGGGTGTGCATCCCGTCCCGCCTGGAGACCTGATAGATCCACTTGCGCTGCTCGACGCGATCGGCCAGCTCGTTGGCCACGACCTGATTCATGAGTTCGGCCGCCGAGGCTGGAGGATTTTGAGGTTGCGCGGCGGGGCTCATACAAACTGCCAACGCAAGTGCGATTGCGAGCCGGCGTAATTTCATCGGGTTCAGAAGGATATTGACGGACACGGTGCGAACCAGTCTATCAGTCAGGATGGGTCCACTGCTTGCGTCGTGTGAGCGGCGTGCCGCAGGCGGGGGCGCCCGGCGGTTCCGAGGGGTATGTTATACTGCGAAAGATCGGGAATGGTGTTTGGGGGCGTGAGAGCGTCCTGGGACATCCGTGCGTTTGCCAGCGTTGACAGTGCAGTCTGGCATGCGCTACCGTATATTTTTCCGGCTGTTCTGCGGTTGCCCGCCTGACGGTAAGCTGTCGTGGATCGCATCGGCCTCACCGGCCGGGATCTGCCAAGCGGTTCTGCTGACGGTTTTGTCATGCACAAACGTGCAGAAGCTCCCAGACCAAAGTCCTGGGTCTTCGACTCCTTGGCGAAAAATAGCCGGGGTGTGTAGCGGCGCCTGCCGGAATAAGGCGGAGTAAGGCCGGGAAGGTCTTCTCCGAAGCCGGTTTTTACATCAGGGAGAGTTTGGCATGTCAACCTATTTCCCCAAGGGGGAGATTGCGCGCAAGTGGTACGTGGTGGATGCCGATGGGCAGACGCTGGGACGGTTGTCGACGCGCGTTGCGCGCATTCTGAGCGGTAAGGACAATCCCCGCTACACGCCATTTCTGGATATGGGCGATCATGTGGTGGTCATCAACGCGGCCAAGGTAAAGCTGACCGGGATGAAGGCCAACGCGAAGGTTTATCGCCATTACACGGGATTTCCAGGCGGATTGCGGGAAGAAGAATTCACCAAGCGGCTGGCGCGCCGACCGGAGCTGATTGTGCAGGAGGCCATTGAAGGCATGCTGCCCAAGTCAAAGCTGGGCCGCGCCATGGCCACCAAGCTGAAGGTTTACCGCGACGAGAAGCATCCGCACCAGGCGCAGAAGCCTGAGGCGATTGCGCCGGTTGCGTAAGCCGGTCGCGTAAACCAGGCGTCACAAAAGGATCAAGGATTAACATCGCATGGCTGAGCTGGTTCAATATTACGGAACGGGGCGCCGCAAATCGAGCGTAGCCCGCATTTTCCTCCGCCCTGGCACCGGAACGATCAAGGTGAACGGCAAGGGTTTTGAGGAATATTTTGTGACCGACGTGCAGCGGATTATTGCGCGCCAGGCACTGATTCTTACCGAGAGCGCCGGCAGCTTCGACGTGATTGCCAACTGCTCGGGCGGGGGCGTGACATCGCAGGCGGGCGCGGTCCGCATGGGAATTGCGCGCGCCCTGGAGGAATTCAACCCCGAGCTGCGTCCGAAGATGAAGGCGGAAGGCTTGATGACGCGCGATGCGCGCCAGAAAGAGCGCAAGAAGTACGGCCAGAAGGGCGCCCGCAAGCGCTTCCAGTTCAGCAAGCGTTAAGGCAGTGGCAGCCCCATATCCGCCCCAAGAGGGCGGATATGGGCCACCTGCCAGCGAGTTCCCACATTTGCCGACTGCGGCAAATGTGGGGCATCCTCGTACCTTGGCTTTGAAATGGGTGTTAGAATTTTTGCCCTGTGCCGCGGGTTCCGGCGGCGCGAGGCACTTTGTTGTGTCCGGAACCGAAAAAATCTTCCCGCTCCCGCTCATCCGGGACGGGCAACGGGAATTGAATTGTCTGGCGCACTCATGGCGCAAACAGGCAATGCAAATCCATCCAAGGAGGTTCAGTGGCCAATATCACCATGAAGGAATTGCTCGAAGCTGGTGTGCACTTCGGGCATCAAACCAAGCGCTGGAATCCGAAGATGAAGGAATACATCTTTGGCGAGCGCAACGGGATTTACATCATCGACCTGCAGAAGACGCTGAAGATGTTCAAGGAAGCGTCGAAGTTTGTGCAGGACAACGCCGCCGAAGGGCGGACGGTTCTGTTTGTCGGCACCAAGCGGCAGGCGCAGGAAGCGATTGCGGAAGAGGCGACGCGCTGCGCCATGTTCTACATCAACCAGCGCTGGTTGGGCGGACTGCTGACCAACTGGGTGACGGTGCAGAAGTCGGTAAAGCGGCTGAAGGAACTCGACGAGATGGCGACCGATGGCCGCTATGAGCTGCTGCCGAAGAAGGAAGTGGTAAAGCTGGAGCGCGAACGCAAGCACCTGCAAGCCAACCTGGCGGGCATCAAGAACCTGAACCGGTTGCCGGACGTGCTCTTTGTGATCGACTCCAACAAGGAACAGATTGCGGTGAAGGAAGCGCGCAAGCTGGGGATTCCGGTGGTTGCCGTGGTGGACACCAACTGCGACCCGAGCGAAGTGGACTACATCATCCCGGGCAACGATGACGCGCTGCGGGCGATCCGGCTGTTTGCGTCCAAGATCGCCGACTCGGTGGTGGAGGGTTCGCAGGCAGCGACCGACAAGCAGAGCGCGGAGCTTTCCGCGGGTGTGAAGGCGAGCGAGGAAAGTTCGCAGGGCGAGGCGGAAGCGGTTGCCGGCGACAGTGGGACCGGCGAAGACGTGAACATGGAAGAAGTTCTCGGCAAAGGCGTGCGCAAGGTTGAAACGGCCGTTGCCGAAAGCGATGTCGAGGTGGAATCGCGGTAAGCCCGCCGGGAGCCTGGCGGCCGGGTACGCGGCAAGGACCGCAACTGCGGCTACCGGCGCCCAGGCAGCCCCGATGGGGCATTCGCGAATGTTTCGTGAAAAGCGACCCGCGCTGCAATCCTGGGCGCGGGTCGTTTTGCGAGAATTGTCTTGGAGTTTTGGTGGAACGCTGCATCTGAGACCGGCACTTGAAAGTAAACCAGAAGCCTGGCCTGGCCGGGCGGCACTGATCGAAGAAAGGTTTTGCAATGGCAGAGATTACGGCAAGCATGGTGAAAGAGCTGCGCGAAAAGTCCGGCGCCCCGATGATGGACTGCAAGAAAGCGCTGACCGAGGCAAATGGCAATCTGGAGCAGGCCATTGTGGTGCTGCGCAAGCGTGGCATGGCGACGGCAGCCAAGAAGGCGAGCCGGACGACCAGCGAGGGTTTGGTGAGCAGCTACATCCACGCCGGGGGAAAGATCGGCGTACTGCTGGAAGTGAACTGCGAGAGCGACTTTGTTGCCCGTACGGCGGAGTTCCAGGGACTGGTGCATGACATTGCGATGCACATTGCGGCCGTGGACCCGCGCTACGTGCGCAAGGAGGACGTGACTGCCTCGGACCTGGAGAAGGAAAAAGACATCTATCGCGCCCAGGCGGCGGCGACCGGCAAGCCCGCGCCGGTGATCGAAAAGATTGTGGAAGGCAAGATGGGCAAGTTCTACGAGGAAGTCTGCCTGCTGGAACAGCCGTTCATCAAGGAGCAGAGCGTGACCATCGCACAGTTGATTGCGACGGTGATCGGCAAGCTGGGAGAGAACATTTCGGTCCGCCGCTTTGCCCGGTTCAAGGTGGGCGATACGACGGAGACGGTGGCGGTGGCCAAGCCCAGGGTTGCGGAAGAAAAAGCTTAGTAGAGCGGAAGAAAAATGCGGGATGCGGCGGGGCGGAGAAGATCCGCCCCGTTTGTTGTTGGACGCTCCGGGGATAGGCGGCCTCCCACATCTGCTGACGGAGGCAGAGGTGGAGCACCTGTCTGCGCTAGAGTTCGCCGGCCGCAGTGTTGGCGCACAACAGGGCGGAACGCGAGCGGAGCATCCGCCAGATCGTCGTAACGCTTACGGCCGCAATGACGGATTCCAGCAGGGTACCGCCAATCGACCGGCTCAGGATGTTATTTGCCAGCCATGACAGAGTGGACACCAGCAGCAGCAGACGCATGGGGATGCCTCGCATCAGAAGCACGGCCACGGTCGCCAGACACGAGCCCAGGATTGGAAGCCATCCTGCAGCACTCTTGGCGAATACGAATCCAAGACCAACATTGACGGCGATGATGACCGCGGCCAGCCACCCCGAGCGGGTCTTCAGCGCCAGGAAGGAGCGGATCGAGGAGACCATGGCGCTGGCCGATGCCGGCAGGTTCCCCAGGAGCGTGAAGTGGACCGCGTAGGCCAGGCATTCGAGGGCATTGAGAACCTTCAGACGCCGGTCATTTTTTTGTGCGAATGCCGAAACGCCGAGTATGAATGCGAGATAGCCTACACCCTGCGCGGGAGAAAAAAAGTTCACCATGTTGTACGTACAATTCTAACAGTAGGCGGCGCAGGCCTGGACTGGCACGCGGAAGGCGGTGCAAGGCGGGATGGGCCGACGGGTGGGAATCCGCTCGCCGCATTTGCGCCGGTAAGGCTGGCGCAGAGGCGGGGAGCCCGACATTTCAGTTCATATCATTTACACTGGTTGCGGTAAACCAAACATGGCCGATCCCATTTACAAGCGCATTCTTCTGAAGCTTTCCGGCGAAGCACTGGCAGCGGGCCAGGGTTTTGGCGTGGATAACACCCGCGTGCACGAGATTGCCGGCGAGGTCGCCGATGTGCATCGCCTGGGGGTGCAGATTGGGCTGGTGGTGGGCGGGGGAAACTTCTTCCGCGGAGTGGCCGAGCAGGCCAGGGACATGGACCGGGTCTCGGCGGACCACATGGGAATGCTGGCGACGATGATCAACGCGCTGGCGCTGCAGGACGCCCTGGAAAAACAGGATGTGCATACCAGGGTGATGAGTGCGATTGAGATGAACCAGGTGGCTGAGCCGTTTATCCGGCGGCGGGCGATCCGGCATCTGGAAAAGGACCGGGTGGTGATCTTTGGAGCCGGGACGGGCAACCCGTATTTTTCGACCGACACGGCGGCGGCGCTGCGCGCGATGGAAATCAAGGCGGAAGTGATCATGAAGGCGACCAAGGTCGAGGGCATCTACGATTCCGATCCGAACCAGCACGAGGACGCGAAGATGTTCGACACGATCACGTTTACCGAGGTGCTGAAGCAGGGACTGCGGGTGATGGACGCGACCGCGATCAGCCTTTGCCGGGAGAACAACCTGCCGATCCTGATCTTCAATCTGAATACGCAGGGGAACATCCGCAGGGTTTGTCTGGGAGAAAAGATTGGCTCGATCGTAACCGCGTGATTGCGGAGCGCGGTTGGGGGCAGGGACACATCCTTGCCGGTTCCGCATTAGAGTAACGGTGAGGGAGACGGCGGGTTTATAATCGGCTCGCTTGTACGGAGTAAATCTATGGCTCAGATCAGCATGGCGGCACTGCCCGCCCTCAAAGAGACGTTCAATCAGCTCAAGACGCGCATGGACAAGGCGGTGGAGGCGCTCCGCAAGGAACTGGCTTCGCAACGCACCGGGCGCGCCAACGTACACATGCTCGACAGCGTTCACGTGGACGCCTACGGCGCCCAGGTGCCGCTGACACAGGTGGGCAACATCAGCGCGCCGGAGCCGCAACTTATTACGGTTCAGCCGTGGGATACTTCCTTGACGGCGGCGATCGAAAAGGCCATCCGCAGCTCCGACCTCGGCTTCAATCCGCAGAACGACGGCAAGGTGATCCGCATCCCCGTGCCGGCGCTCACCGAGGAGCGGCGCAAGGATATGGTGAAGCATCTCAACAAGGTTCTGGAGGAACATCGCACGGCGATCCGCAACATCCGCCGCGACGGCAATGAAGCGATCAAGAAGGCGATGAAGGACAAGAAAATCTCCGAGGACGAGGAGCGCGGGTCGCTGGACCAGATGCAGAAGATCACCGACGACGAGATCAAAAAGATGGAAGAGATGTTCAAGGTAAAGGAAAAAGAAATCATGCAGGTCTGAGCAAGGCCGATGGTTCCGGGAGCCCGGGGGAAGATCCCGGGCTTTGCTGCGTGCGGGCGATTTTGGCGTTGCTGGATTGAAGGTAAAACGAATCGAAGAACAAGGGCAGGAGCGAGGTCAACGGCGGCGGCGCGAAGGAAGGCGCGAGCGGGTATGATCCTGGTATGTCACCACTGGAGATCTGCGGATTTCTGACCGGGGCGGGGTGCGTGCTGCTGGCGATGAAGGAGAACATCCTCTGCTGGCCCATCAGCATGACCAACGACGTGGTGTTTTTTGTGGTTTTCTGGCGCTCCAGTCTGTACGCGTATTCCTGCCTGCAAGGGTTCTATTTTGCCCTGGCGGTCTATGGCTGGTGGCGTTGGAGCCACTCGGAAAGCGGCGCGGGAAAGCAGCAGATTCGATCCACTTCACGCGGCATTGCGCTGGGGTTGCTGCTGGCGACTCCGCTGGCCTGGGCCGCGGTTTACCAGGTGCTGCGGCACTACACGGACAGCAATGTTCCGGCGGGCGACGCGCTGGCAACCGTGCTTTCCCTGACAGCGCAATACATGGCCGGGCGCAAGCTGCTGGAAAACTGGCTGGTGTGGATCGCGGTGGACGTGATCAGCGTTGCACTGTTCCTTTACAAACATCTCTACCTCACCGCCTTTTTGTATGGATCGTTTATCGCGATGTGCGTGGCCGGTTACGCGGCGTGGCGGCGGACGAAGCTGCGCCAGGCAGCGGTGTGAGAGGGGTTGTCTCAGGCTCGGGAGCGAGACAAGGGAAAGGTTCACGAACCCGCATCTGCCAACGACGGGCAGAGATGGGGCAGCGGCGTTGGCAGATGTTGGAGAGTTGCGCCGGGCGCGGGCGATTTACCAAGGCGGGATAGCGAACCACGCCGGGTATCGCCGCAGTGAATGGCGTGCGAAGGATATGAACCTGTATAATTAGTCCTTCCGCGCCCATAGATTTACGTTTGAGGGTCTCGCCATTCTTTGCACTGATAAGGTCTGCGCAATGCCTCGCTTGAGCCGCCTGTTTTGTGGTGGCCGTCTCCGGTTGCTCGGCTTCTGCCTGGTGGTTCTGTTGCTGGGCGGGGCGGCATTTGCCCAGCAGGGCATCATCGAGGACATTCGCGTCCACGGCAACCGGCGCATCCCCGCCGACTCCATCCGCTCGCGGATGTTTACCCGTCCCGGCGATGTCTATGATCCGGCGGGGCTGGAGCGCGACTTCAATTCACTGTGGAACGCGGGCTATTTTGACGACCTTCGCATTGAGCGCGAGGAGAGCCCGAAGGGTTGGATTCTGCACGTGTACGTGAAGGAAAAGCCAACCATCCGCGAGATCAAATACATTGGGTTGAATGCGGTTTCGCAGAGCGACGTACTGGACAAATTCAAGGAGCTGAAGGTGGGACTGAGCCAGGAGAGCCAGTTCGATCCCACCAAGGTGAAGCGGGCAGAAGTTGTGCTGAAGGAATTGCTGGCGGCGCACGGACGCCAGTTCGCCACGGTCACTACGGAAATCCGGCAGATTCCCCCGGCCGCCGTGGGCATCACCTTCAATGTGAAGGAAGGTCCGAAGGTGAAGGTCGGGGTAATCAGGTTTGAAGGCAACAAGGCGGTGCGGACACGCTACCTGCGCGCCGCCATGCATAACAGCAAGCCGATCGGCATTCCGCACTCGATCTTCCTGGAAAATCTGATTTCGCGGACGTTTGACGCCACCAAGCTGAGTGAAGACGCCGAGCGGGTGCGCTTTGCCTACCAGGACCGGGGATACTTCAAGGCGATCGTGGAAGATCCGAAGACGAAGATTCGCGACGTCCGGGGCATTGCCTGGTATTTTCCGTTCAAGGCGCGCAACGGCAAGTCGGTGGACATCACGGTTCCGGTGGAAGAGGGGGAACGCTACCGGCTGAAGGAGATCACGTTCACGGGCAACAAGTCGCTGGTCAACACGGCGGCACTGCGGCGGCTGTTCAAGATCAAGGACGGCGAGTGGTTCAACCGGACCCTGATCAGCAAGGGGCTGGAGGAACTGCGCAAGGCGTACGGTTCGCTTGGCTACATCAACGAAACCAATATTCCGGACACGGAAATCGACGAAGCGCACAAGACGGTCACGCTCAAGATCGACGTGGATGAAGGCAAGCAGTTTTTCGTGCGGCGGATTGAGTTTTCCGGCAACACGACGACGCGCGACAAGGTGATCCGCCGCGAACTTTCGCTGGAAGAAGGCCAGATCTACAACTCGCGTCTGTGGGAGATCAGCCTGCTGCGGCTGAACCAGTTGAACTACTTCGAGACCTTGAAGCCGGAACAGGATTCGGAAGTTCACCAGGACGTTGGCGAAAACACCGTGGATATCAACCTGAAGGTCAAGGAAAAGGGGAAGAACTCGATTGGCCTGAATGGCGGCCTGAGCGGGCTGTCAGGACCGTTCGTGGGCGTGAACTACGAGACCAACAATTTTCTGGGACTGGGCGAACGGCTTACGCTTTCGGCCTCGCTGGGCACTTACCAGCGCAATTTGATGTTCGGCTTCACCGAGCCATATTTTCTCGACAAGCCGATTCAAGCGGGTTTCACGGCCTATACCCGCGAGTACAAGTACAACCAGGCGCGGCAGGCGAGCATCTCCTCGGGACAGAAGCTCAATCTGCCGGTCAGCTATCTGAATTCGCTGCAGAACTATTCGCAGACGAGCACGGGATTTACGCTTTCGGCGACCTACCCTCTGCACCACTCGTTCAAGCGCGTCGGCATCACCTACTCGTGGGATACGTCGAACATCACCACGTATTCGACGGCATCGGCGCAATACTTTGAATACCTGGCGTTCCGCAGCGTGGGCGGGTTGAACGCACTGCAGGGGATACGGACGAGCAAGCTGGTTCCGAGCTTCAGCAGCAGCACGATTGACAACCCGATGCGTCCGCATTCCGGGCGCAGCTACTTCATTGGAATGGATATTGCGGGCATCGGCGGCAACGTGGCCGATATCCGTCCGATCGGCGAGTACAAGCAGTTCTTTCCGATGAAGGGAATCCATTTCAGAAAAGATGGGATACAGACGCTGGGCATCCGCCTCCAGAGCTCGTTCATCACGGGCTACGGCGGCAAGACGGCGCCTCCGTTCGAGCGCACGTTCCAGGGTGGGGACACGGACCTGCGCGGCTTTGACGTGCGGGCGGTTTCACCGATTGCGCTGATTGCGGACAAGACCATTGTGACCCTGACCAATCCGGATGGCAGCCCGGTTCCGGCGGATCCGAGCAATCCCCGCGCCGGTTACTGGGGCGTTCCGGTTCCGATCACCCGCCTGATTTACCCAGGCGGCGACACCAGCTTTGTCAGCAACATCGAATACCGCATTCCGATTGTGGGGCCGGTGACGCTGGCGATCTTCGACGATGCGGGCATGAACATGGCGGTGCGGCAGTCGCAGTTGCGGCTGAGCGATCAACTGACCAGCCAACTGGACAACCAGCCATTTGGTTGCCCGAATCCTCCCACGGTGACGGACGTGGACGGTCATTATGCCCAGACTTGCGTGGGGGGAACGCAGTTCCTGAAGTACGGCCAGGATATTATGCCGCTGGCCCACACCAACTATGCGGTGCGGATGTCCACGGGGCTGGAGTTGCAGGTAATTCTGCCGGTTTTGAATGCGCCATTCCGGCTCTACTATGCCTACAATCCGCTGCGGGTGGACACCCTGGCGCCGTCGCAGAACAGGATTACGCGAGATATGTTCCCGGCAACCGACGCGGGGACGTTTACGTACCTGAACACGGTTGCGACCTATAATCCGGCATACCAGATTCGGGAACCGAGGAAGACGCTGCGGTTTACGGTTGCGACCACGTTCTAACAAGTGTGTGAATTTCTTCGGAAATAGGGCGAGCCGGACGAATGTGGTTTGACGCTCTATTTCTCACAACCTATAATCGAGGACATCCGTCAGAGGAATTTTTCCATCAGGGCTGGAGCTGATCCTTTGCGGCTCGCCCGCCTGCTGAAAGGTTTCTGCGGAATCTCCGTACGCTCCTAGAGGAGTTGAGGCTAATCTTCATGAATCGCAACTTTGCAAGATTGATCCCGGCCATGGCGCTGGCACTGATTCTCAGCGTTCCCGCCGTCGCCCAACCCGCTGCTCCCACGGCTGCCGCCGCTCCCGCAGTCACCAAGGTCGGCATCATCAACATTCAGGCTGCCATTGTGAATTCCAACGAAGGTCAGCGTGACTTCGAGCAGTTGCAGAAGAAATTCGATCCGAAGCGCGTTGAACTGGAAAACCTGAACAAGGAAGTTGACGAGCTGCAAAAGAAATTCAACGCCCAGCAGGACAAGCTGAGCGACGAAGCCCGCGGCGAGCTTTTGAAGCAGATTGACGCCAAGAAGAAGACGCTGCAGCGCAATTACGAAGACGCCAATACGGACATCCAGGCGCAGCAGAATGAGATTGCCAACCGCATTGGACAGAAACTGGTCGAAGTTCTGGACAAGTATGCGAAGGAGAACAGCTTCACCCTGATTCTGGATGTCTCCGGCCAGACCAGCCCGGTTCTGTGGGCGGCCTCGTCGGTGGATATTACCAAGCCGGTGGTGGATGCCTACAACGTTCACTCCGGGGTTGCGGCTCCGGTCAAGCCCGCGGCGGCTGCCAAGCCGCTGGCGCCTGCAGCCGCTCCCGCCGCACCTGCAAAAAAGTAGAGATTTCAAGTGGAATGAGGCCGCCTATTCAGTAGGCGGCTTTTTCCTTTGCACCCCGCTGCCCCAAGAGTGTGGAAAAACAGTGCAAAACTGCGGTGTATTCGATTGTTACAGCAGGGTTCCAGAGAGGGAAGGCGGCCGCGGCATGGAAAAAATTGAGATAAGTATTTGTGGATCAGCAACTTACGAAAACTTTAAAGATGTTTTTGACGGCGGTCAACCGTAGTTACCAAAGATAATGCATCTTGGAGTTTTGCACATATCGACATTTGCAAATGCGTCGTACGGGGTAATTGCGAGGGGTAACTGGACGTCTGCGGGCGGCTGGGGCAGGGATCAGCTCTCATCGCTGGAGACGCGCAGGACGGCGAGAAAGGCTTCCTGGGGAATGTCCACTTTCCCGATCCGCTTCATGCGGCGCTTGCCTTCCTTTTGCTTTTCCAGCAGCTTACGTTTGCGCGAGATGTCGCCACCGTAGCACTTGGCGATGACGTTTTTGCGCAGCGCGGCGACCGATTCGCGGGCGACGATTTTGGCTCCGATGGCAGCCTGAATGGCCACCTCGAACTGCTGCCGTGGAATGAGTCCGCGCATGGCGGAAACCAGGGCTTTGCCGCGTTCGTAGGCGTAATCGCGATGCACGATGATGGAAAGCGCATCGACGGGGTCGCCGGCGACGAGGATGTCAAGCTTGACCATGGGCGACTCCCACCACCCGGAGAGGTGATAGTCGAGGGAAGCGTAGCCGCGCGAAACGGTTTTGAGGCGGTCATAGAAATCCAGAACGATCTCGTTGAGGGGAAGTTCGTAGGTGATCATGACGCGGTTGGAGCCGACGTATTCGAAGTTCTTCTGCTTGCCGCGCTTCTCCTCGACGAGTTTCAGAATCCCACCGACATACTCTTCGGCGGTGAGGATCATGGCGGTGATGATGGGTTCCTTGATTTTGGCGATGAGGGTTGGGTCGGGCCAGCGCGAGGGATTGTCAACTTCGAGGGTCTCGCCATTGGTGAGGGTCACGAGGTAGCGCACGCTGGGCGCGGTGATGATGAGGTCGAGATTGTACTCGCGTTCGAGGCGCTCCTGGATGATCTCCATGTGGAGCAGGCCGAGGAATCCGCAACGGAATCCGAAGCCGAGGGCGGTCGAGCTTTCCGGTTCGAAGAAGAATGAGGCGTCGTTGAGACGCAGCTTTTCAAGGGCGTCGCGAAGCAGGCCATGTTCGTGGGAATCCACCGTGTAGAGGCCGGCGAAGACCATGGGCTTGATGTCTTCAAAGCCGGGCATGGCCGTGCTGGCGGGGTGGTCGGCATCGGTGATGGTGTCGCCAATCTTGACGTCGCCGACCGTCTTCATGGTGGCGAAGAAGAATCCGACCTCGCCGGCGGTGAGCTCGCCGATCTCCTCGGCCTTGGGCGTCAACACACCCATGGAATCGACCAGAAACGTGGTGCCCTTGGCCATGAGCTTGATCTTCTGGCCTTTGTAGAGGCGGCCGTTGACGACGCGGGCGAGGACGCCGACGCCGCGATAACTGTCAAACCAGGAGTCGAAAATAAGGGCCTGCAACGGCGCATCAATGCTGCCCTTGGGCGGAGGCACGCGCTCGACGATGCGCTCGAGGACTTCGATGACGCCCTCGCCGGTTTTGGCGCTGATGGCCAGGGCCGTGGAAGCGTCGAGTCCGACGGCGCTCTCGATCATCTCCTTGGTGCGCTCGATGTCCGAGCTGGGAAGATCGATTTTGTTGATGACGGGAATGATTTCCAGGCCATGGTTGATGGCGATGTAGCTGTTGGCGAGAGTCTGGGCCTCGACGCCCTGGGTGGCATCGACAACCAGCAGCGCGCCTTCGCAGGAGGCCAGCGAGCGGGAGACTTCATAGGAGAAATCAACGTGGCCGGGGGTATCGATGAGGTTGAGCTGATAAGTGTGGCCGTCTTTGGCGAGGTACATCATGCGGACGGCGTGGGCCTTGATGGTGATGCCGCGCTCGCGCTCGAGTTCCATGGCGTCGAGCACCTGCTCCTGGCCGGCCATTTCACGGGCGGTGAGGGAGCCGGTGATCTCCAACATGCGGTCGGAGAGCGTGGTCTTGCCGTGGTCGATATGCGCGATGATTGCGAAATTCCGAATCGAGGTGCGGTCCATGCTCTGCTTTCACGGTCCAAACGCCCGCACGAGTTGCGAGGCAACGCTCAGGTTATGTACCCATTTTAGCATTGGCGCGGGAGGGTGGGTGTGAGGCTGGAGGACAGCGGGCGAGCGCGAGGTTTCGGGGTCACACTTGCGGGGGCCGGGTTGGGGAAGGCGGTTGCGGCAAATGAAAAGTTGCGGCTTCGCGCCGGAGCGCAGCCCGCAGCCGGATGCGCCGGACGGTGCATCTCCTCGCGTGCCGCTATCCGTGGCGACAACGATGGGAGGCGTGATGAGCAGCGGGAGGGACATCGCGGCATGGTGGATTCAGAAAATCGGGGGAGGACAAATGAATTCTTTTGCGGGGTCGCTTCCCACATCTGCTGACTGCGGCAGATGTGGGGCACCGTCAGCAAAATATGGATATGCGGGCCACCAGCGCCATCGTAGCTGTAGTTGACCCCGGCGGCGCTGGCAAGCTGGCTCTCGGCATCCCAGGTGTAGGTATAGCTGCCATCGTTCTTGGTGTTGCCAGCGCCATCATAGGTGAAACCCACGATTTGGTTGTTGCCGTTGGGCGCTCCCCGGAGTTGGAACTACGCCAACTCCGGGCCACCCGCCACCCGCCTTGGCCACCCTGCGCCCGTCGCCATCGTAGCCGTAGTTGACCCCGGCGGCGCTGGCATTCCACTGTTCCAAACGGCGGGGCAGGAGCGAGGTCAACTGCCCCACTCAAGCCGAAAAGCGCGGCTTGAATGGGCCACCCGCGTTTCCGATTCTTCAGGCCAGGGTCACCTGCCGGTGGCGCCCGTTATCGCCAACCGGAGGCTGAGTCAGCTTTGTTGTCAACTGCCGGAACTGCTTACCTGGGCTGAGCAGCCACGGAATGCTTCTCAGCACGGACTGCCGGCTTGGGCGCAGCCGAGGGTTTAGGCTTCGGCACAGCGGAGGGACGCGCCGGACGGTGCATCTTTTCGTGCTGTGCCTTCTGCCGGTTGATTCGCTCCGTCATGTCCTCGAGGCGAGCCGTCTCATAGCCTACGCGCTTGGCCACGATGCGGTAATCGAAGGCCACATTCGATTTGCCGCCGCCCAGTTCGCGCACCTCGAAGGAGCCGCCGGACTTCTGCGCTACGTACAAACCTTTGCAGTCGCCGTTGGGAGTCAGGAAGACGTGATATTGCATTGCGGTATTCACCGTCTGGGCAAAAGTGCGGTCGAAGGTGACGGTGGCAACTCCATTACTGAGCGTGCCGGAGCCGAAATCCTCAAACCAGTTCTCCGGCGATTGCATGGCGTGGAGCGCGACCTGCCGCTCGCCTTGCGTCATGACTGTGCTGGTGACGGTGCCGCTGCAGGTCAGATTGCCGCTGACATCAATTGTGCAGGAACCACCGTTGAAGGCGCCGCCGCTAACTTTGCTGCTATTGTTGCCGAACCAGACGATGGGCGCGGTTGAATCACTGGTTTCGTCATTCCGTGCGACGAGTGCTGAATTGATTGTGGCGTTATTCGCAAAGATGCCTGCGTTATCAGAGTCGGCGGTGCCCAGTACCCCTACGTTATAGCCCGTTGTGTCCGCAGTGTCTCCCCATACCCCGGCGGTAACTTGCTCGGATTGTCCCGCCCCCTCTTTGCTGGCGCCGTTTGAGTCCCCAAAAATGGCGCCGCCTACGCCGTCAACCTCGAGGATCACATTAGCATTCGGAGACGCCGTGTTAATACCTACCTGACTGCTGTTCATGCCGGTTACGCCGCTATTGGTAATGGACATCACCCGGGTACTATTCGTGTAGAAATCCAGGCCGTATTGATTGGTACCGGCGGCAGGGTTAGCGCGGTTTGACGCGATGCCTTCGCCTCCGCCTCCGAGGTTGAGGCCGGGGTAGAGACTGCCAGTATTCGTTCCTCCCTGGTCAGGGACTACACTGGACGCCGTGTATAGATCGCCAGAAATGGTCTGAGACGCGCTGAAATTGTTATTCGCATTCGTGTAGGCGACATTCGCCAGCGCCGCAGTTACCGATTTGTCCACATACGATTTGTTGGCCGATTGCGTCGCGCTAGCCGGCGTAGGCACGACGGGCGAGGCAGAGAAGGTCTTGGTCCCCCCGATGGTCTGCGAGGTACTCAGGTCCACAAAGTTCTGTGTTTTAGAGCCGGTGCCGCCGTTGGCAATGGCGACCACGCCGGTGACGTTGGCTGCCGTGCCCGTTGTGCTCTGGTTCAGCGTGGGCACGTCCGCCGCCTCAATCGCGGAGAGGGTTGCGTTGCTTCCGTTGCTGCGGAGATAGGTGCCCGCTTTCTGTGTGCCTGTCAGCGCATTGATTGCGGTCTGCTGCGTTGTCTTTCCGGTGCCGCCGTCGGCGATGGCAACCACGCCACTCAGGCCCGCAGTCGTTTGCTTTGTGCCGTCCTGGAAGGTAATCGAGCCGGCGCTGCCTTTTGTCAATACCACGTTTCCGTTCACTTCCAGTAAAACCCGAGTGGCCGTACTGGCCGCGCCTCCGGGCGTGGTGGTGCCGATGCCGACGTTGCCGGTGTTGTCGATGCGCATGCGCTCGGTGAGCGAGGTGGCGCCGTTCTTGGTGGTCGCAAAGGTGATCGCCGTGCCGTTCGAGGTGGTGTCCCAGGTCTGGGTGGCGAGGAAGGCGACTTTGACCTTGCTGCCCGGGAAGGCCGAGCCGTTGTATCCGGCGGCGGCGAACTGGCCCAGGTTGTCGCCGCTCTGGGTGGCCAGCGGTTTGGCCGCGGTGCCGCGTCCGCTGTAGAAGTTGAAGTTGGGCGAGTTGCCCGCGGTGTTGGAATAGTTCTCGATGCGTAGGCTGGGGTTGTTGCCAACCAGAGTGAGCAGCGCCGCCGGAGTGGTGGTGCCGATGCCCAGGTTGCCGCTGGTGGCCTGGAAGAGTGAGGAGTTTTTCAGGTCGCCACCGGCGTCGTAAAAATAGGGAACGTAGCCGAGGGTTGGGCTGGAGACCGCGATGGCGGCGGTAACCGCGCTATGGACCGCCGCGGTTACGGCGGCGGTGTTGATGTAACTCACGGGTGCCGTGGAGGATGGCGGCGCGGTGACGGCGTCAGCGCGCAGAAAGGCCGAGGCGGGCAGACCGCCGAGAGTTTCAGAGTCCGAGGCTTTGAGGGCGTAGGGGACGCTGACCAGCAGGACGCGAGGTTGCTCGGGCTGGCCTTCGGGCTGCACGCCGAGCCAGCGCGCTTCGCCGTTGGCGAACAGCTCCAGCGGAATGCCGGTGGCGCTGCGCGCGCCGAGCAGTGAGCTGTAATGACCACTGGCGTCGATGGTGATGTTCTGGACTTCCTGCCAGAGCGGCGCGCCCCCGGTTTGATCCTTGTAGAGCGCGAAGATGACGCCGACGGTTCCGGCTGGAGTGCCCGAGATGGTGCCACTGAACTTGACCAGTTGGGGAACGGCGGCGTTGTCTTGGGCGCAGGCGCAGCCGAGCAGAAGGACGATACAGAACAAGCCAGCCAGGAGGCGGCGAAGATGAGAGAGGAACAGGCATGAAAATTTATTTTGGCGAGGCACGGCTATCCTCCATCGCGATTGTTTTCGATGGGGCAGGCGGATTCGAACAGGGCGGACGGGGGCCCGGAACGGATGAAGAAAGAAACCACTGCCCCAAGGAGAGCCGAAGTTTAACCGCAGGGATTTGGGATCACAAGGAAAAATAGTGATGACGAGGCTGTCTCGGAACCTGATCACGCGCTGCCAGCCCAGGTGGTTCCAAATTGGGCCGGAAAACCCATTCCCACCCAGTGTGGGAACGGCGGCGACAACGATGGGAGGCGTGATGAGCAGCGGGAGGGACATCGCGGGATAGGGGATTCAGAAAGTCGAGGCAGGACAACTGAATTCCTTTTGCGGGGTCGCTTCCCACATCTGCTGACTGCGGCGGACCTGGGGCAGCTTCAGCAAAATATGGATATGCGGGCCACCAGCCCACGATTTGGTTGTTGCCGTTGGGCGCTCCCCGGAGTTGGAACTACGCCAACTCCGGGCCACCCGCCGGCAAATATGGGGCACCGGCTTTCCCACATTTGCTGACTACTGTTCAGATCGGGGCAGCTTCAGCGTTCCCAGACGAAGCCGTCAAAGGAGTGGATGTGCTGATAGCCGAAGCGGCGATAAAGGGCGAGAGCGTGTTGGTTTTCCTCGGTGACGGTGAGCGAGAGCTCGCTGAAACGGCGGGCGGCGAGGTCGGCGTGGCAATAGCGCAGAAGATGCTCGCCGATGCCGCAGCCGCGGTATTCGGGGAGGGTGCAGACCTGAGTGATGTGGCCAACATCATGCCGGACCCGGGAACAGAGCAGGATCCCGACGCGGGTGTGGGTGGGAACGTGAAAGGCTACAAAGGACGCGGCGGGATCGAAGATTCCGCAGCCGGGAAAGCGCACGATGTTGTTGAGGAAGCGGAGCGAGCCGGCGACGGTGCGGTACTGGTCATTGACATCGCTATCGAGATGGCCATGGTAGGCGGCGGTGATGACGTTGGCGGCGGGCTGGTAGTCGGCTTCACTCCAGCGATGAATCTCAACATCGGGCGGAAGCACGTGGTCGGGCGCGGAGTAGAAAGCGTCAATGGGGAGGGTGAGGAAGAGGCGGCGGTAGCGGCGGAAGCCTTCGGCAAGGAAAGGCGCGGCCAGGTGATCGGTGGGATGGATGAGGAGCTGCGCCTCGACCCGATGCAGTCCGGGAGACCCCTGCAGGGTGCTGATGGAGTGGTGGAGCAACTCGAGCTCGATGGCATGGCGGCGCTCTCCGGTGGAGTTGGAGTTCTCCACGAAAAGATCGCCAATGACGCCCTTGGCTCCCTCGTAGACGAAAAAGCAATAGCCGTGGACGCGCCCGCGCTCGATGGCGGCAAAGCCGGGCAGGATCCGGGAGTCGGCATAACGGAGCACCATGTCCGCCGAGGAGCGATAGTCCCAATGGAGAGTGCTTCGCCAGACTGCGACCTCCTCCTCCAGGAGGGCGCGCAGGTCGGACGATGCGAAATGACGGAGGTCGAGAATTTCCACTGAGAGTGAGATCCGGGGCGTGGAACACGCCCAGCGTAGTGTAACGGATATGGAAAGTGAACGGGGATGAGCCGGTGACGAAAGAGGTGACTGGGGGAATACCCCCGGTAGCGATCCCCACCCAACAGGCAGATGGAGAGCGGAAGCGAGGGCGGCAGAGGCAGGTGCAGCTGCGAAGTCAGGGTCTGCCGCGGAAGCGGATGATTTCCCGGCGGCCGCGTTTGGAGGGGCGGCCGGCAGGTGCGGGTTCAAAGAGCGCAGGTGAGGATTTGCGCTCGGCGGCGAGCTTTTGGCGGGCTTCGCGGCTGGCTTCCGTCTCGCGGTAGAGGGTTTGGGCGAGGGTGGCGGGGCCGCGGATTTCGCTGAGGCCGAGGACTTCGATCTGAAAGTCGCCGCTGCCGTTGGTAATCTGGAGCAGGTCGCCGACGCGGATTTCACGCGCAGGCTTGGCGGGTTGGGAGTGGAAGAGAATGCGGCCGAGGTCGCAGGCACGCGCGGCCAAGGCACGGGTTTTGAAGAAGCGGGCGGCCCAGAGCCACTTGTCGATGCGGACGGAGGTCATGAGACTATTTTGCTACAAGAGCAGGGCTGAGGGAGGGTCAACAGGCGCGGGTCAGCCAAAAGATGACGAACCTGGGGCAGCAGAGGCAAGGGGCAACGGCCAGTGCGAGGTTGGCATCCGGGCCTGCGCGAGTTGGCGGGGGCGGGAAGGCTGGTAGAATTCAGGGGTTTAGCGGCGCGCGGGAACATTGTGCGCTGCATTTGCGTAGTTAGTCAGCATGGCTACTGGTGCGGCTTCACCCATGCTGGCCCGGTTCGCGGCCGTTCAGGGCCGTCCGGTGGAGGCGCGGGTGGAAGAGGCACAGGTTGTCGCACAGCTGATACGCCGGTGTGCCTCCGGCGATGCCGCCGCCTGGGAAGAACTGGTGGTGCGCTTCCACCGCCGCATCTACAACATTTGCTACCGCTTTGCGGGATCGGCCGAAGATGCCCAGGATTTAACCCAGGAAGTGTTTATCAAGGTGTATCGCACCGTGGGCAGCTTTGACGGCGAGAAGGCATCGTTTGGCACCTGGGTGACGACGGTGACGCGGAATCTGCTGGTGGACCACTTCCGCAAGACGCGCAACGACCGGGCGACGGATTCGATGGACACCGTGCGCGGGGCGGACGAGGACGGGCCCACGCTGGCGGACCGGCTGGCGGATGGCGCGCCGGGGCCGCAGGTTCACCTGGAGAGCCGGGAGCGGCGGGAGATGGTGCAGCGGGCGCTGCAGCAGATTTCGCCTGACTTGCGCGAGGCGGTGATACTGCGCGATCTGCAGGACATGGACTACCGCGAGATAGCGCAGGTTCTGAAAGTTCCCGAGGGAACGGTGAAAAGCAGGATCAATCGCGGCCGGGCGGAACTGGCGCGGCTGCTGCAACGTACGTACAGACAAGCGCTTTAGTCCAGGTGAGGCAGGTTCCGCGGTGAGGACTTCATCGGGTCGAGCAGGACGAGGCAGGTGACTTGAAATGGTGGCAGAGATGAAACCCGGAATGCAGTGCACGGAGTTCGACGCCTTGCTGACGGAGGCCATTGACGGCACTCTAGGCGGCCAGCGGCGCGAGGACTTTGAGCAACACAAAGCCGCCTGCGCGGGGTGCCAGGCGTTGTTTGCCGAGGTGACCAGCGGGGTGGCCTGGCTGGAGGACATGGAAGAGGTTCTGCCGCCGCGGATGCTGGTCCACAACATTCTGGCCGCCACCAGCGGGGCCGCACAACTGGAGGCGCAACGCCGGCAGCGTCCGTCGCCGTGGGAGCGGGTGCGGGGCCAGGTGGGGAGCTTGTTTGCGCCGGTGCTGACGGCGCGCTTCGGGATGTCCATGGGGATGGCGTTCTTCTCGATTACGCTGGTGCTGAACATGGCGCAGATCCGGATCAGGGACCTGACCCCGCACAACCTGAGCCACACCTACTACAGCAGCCAGAATAAGCTGATGAAATATTACGAAAATATGCGGCTGGTGTATGAGATTGAATCGCGGGTGCGAACCCTGCGCAACGCCAGCGAGGAGAGCGAACGCGAAGAGCGAAACCGGCGTCACGAGAAGAACAACAACCAGACACAGGAACAGAACCAGAACAGCGAACCGGGGCGGCACCAGCAGCGCGACTTCAGCCGCGCTCCGAACCCGCGCTGGCTGGCAGCGCTGGACGGAAGCGAAATCTACCCTGGTAAGCTTGCCCAGCAGAGGAGTTCACTATGAACTGCGCACAACACATCGAGACGGCAGCGGTCGCTTACTGCCGCGCCTGTGGCAAGGCGCTCTGCGAGGCATGCAAGCGCGAGGTGCAGGGAACGATCTACTGCGAACCCTGCCTGGCGGCGCGGATTCATCCGGGGGCGGGCGCGAACTTTGGCGCGGGCGCGGGGAATACCGGCACGGGCTACGGGCCGCCGCGTGGCCCCGAGGATGCCAGTCCCGGGCTGGCGCTGTTTCTAGGATTTATTCCGGGCGTGGGAGCGTTTTATAACGGCCAATTTTTGAAGGGCTTCGTACACGTGATCGTGTTCAGCACGCTGATCTGGATGAGCGACCATGGGATGGGAGCGTTCGCAGGAATTCTGATCATGGCGTGGTTCTTCTACATGGTTTTTGACGCGTACACGACGGCGAAGGCTCGCCGCTATGGACTGCCGATTCCCGATCCGCTGGGGCTGAACGCGATTCTGGAAGGCAGGCAAGGCACCTTCCGGCAACGGGTGGAGCAGGCAGGGGAGCGGCTTGGCTCGCAGGTGGAATATGCGGCGCAAAACATTGGACAGCAGTGGCAGAAGGCTGGCGCCGCACCTCCGGGGAGCACGGCGGCGAACGTGACGGCGGCGACCGCTCCACCAGCCGCGGGCGCAGCGCCAAACGCAGCGCCGGGTGCAGCGCAAAATGGAGCGCCAGATGCGCCGCCGGGAAGCGCGGCATTCGTGGGGCCGCAAGGGACGTACTACTCCGGGCCGGAAGGCACCTACTATGTGGCTCCCCCGGTGAAAGAGCGCGCGCGCAGCCCGGTGGGCGCGGCGATTCTGATTGGGTTGGGAGTGCTGCTTCTGCTGGCCAACCTGGGCTGGTTCAGCTTCCATTGGGTCTCGCACTTGTGGCCGGCGTTTCTGATCGTCATTGGGGTGTGGCTGTTTGTGAAACGCCAGTGCAACGCGCGCTAAGGGAGGGCTTACGATGAGATATTACCAACCGAATCCGGCGTGTGGTTGCGGCCGTTGCAGCACCCGCGGCCTGATGGGCCCGGCGGTCCTGGTTACGCTTGGCGTGCTGTTTCTGATGGCGAATACCTCGAACTATCCGTTCGAGCGGACGTGGCCGATCCTGCTGATTGTGATTGGAGCAATCAAAGTGGTGCGCTACGTGATTCCCGATAGCGGGCACATTAATGCCGGGCAATATCCGCCTCCTCCGTATGCGGGTCCGTATCCGCCGCCGCCGTTCCAGGCGGGCGCCCCGGTGGAGGCCGCGCAGAATACGGCTCCGCCAAGCGGCGGGCCGGTGGTGACGCCCGCGGCTGCGCCGGACGAAGGCAGCGGAGATGTCCACGAGGTGCGCAATGGCTAGCCCTGGAATGTATGGTCCTCCTCCGCGCCGCCATTCCGTGGTAGGGCCGCTGATCCTGATTGTGATGGGATCGTTGATTCTGCTGCGGAACTTTGGCTATGCGATTCCGCTGTTGCACAACCTTGTGCTCTACTGGCCGCTGCTGCTGGTGGTGTTGGGACTGGTGCGCCTGGCGGAGTTTCTCGCGGCGCGCAACGCCCAACGTCCGGTGCCTGGAATGGGCGGGGGCACGGTGTTTCTGCTGCTGATCCTGATTGTCGCCGGGATGTGCCTGAGCGCCGCGTTCCGGGGGCGCAACGACATCAACTGGGGATCGCTGCGGGACAACGTGGATATGGACGACGACCTGATGCATCTGTTCGGCAGCGAATACAGCTTTGACGGCGAGGTCACCCAGCAGCTTCCCGCGGGCGGCGCGCTGCGGGTGAGTTGCGACCGCGGCAATATCACGGTGACCGAATGGGACCAGCCGCAGGTAAAGGTGGTCTATCACAAACGAATCTTTGCCGGCAGCCAGGGCGAGGCGGATTCGGCCAACCAGTCGACCACGCCGCGCATCCAGGCGCAGGGCACGATGGTGGATGTGCAGGCCAACACGGAAGGCGCGGGACCGAAGGGAATTGCCTCCGACATTGAAGTGTACGTTCCGGTGAAGGCCGACGTGGAGCTGACAGCGCGGCGCGGCGATGTTTCGGTGAGCCAGCGCACGGGCGAAGTGAAGGTAAGTTCGCAGCACGGAGACGTAACCGTGGACCAGGTGACGGGAAACGTCAACGTGACAACCAAACACGGCTCGCTGCACGCCAGCAATGTGACTGGAAACCTGGCGGCGGACGGGCGGCTGGATGACCTGGCGCTGGACACGATTACGGGCACGGTGTTTGTTACGGCAGATATTTTTGGCGACACCCAGCTGGCGAAACTGCAAAAAGGGCTGACCATCCGGACCTCGCGCACGGAGTTGCAGTTTGCCCGGCTGGATGGCGACCTGACGATGGATTCCGGCGAGCTGGAAGGCGATGGAATCGTGGGCCCGTTCTCGCTTTCAACCAAGGCCAAGGACGTGAATCTGCGCAACCTGCAGGGCGACGTTCACATCAGCAACGACCACGGCGACATCACCCTGGAATGCAACACGGCGGCGGCGCTGGGCAATCTGGATTTGGCGACGCACCATGGCAACGTGCAATTGCGGCTGCCCCCGAAGGCAAATTTCCAGTACCAGGTTGCAACCCGCCATGGCGATATCTCCAGCGACTTTGAGAACGTGCGCTCGGAGAACCACAGCGGCGCTTCCAGCGCGTTGGGAGCGGTGGGCAAAGGCGGGGTGAAGATCAACATCACATCCGATACCGGCGACATCGAAATGAGCAAGGCGGAGGCCCCACTGGCGCCGCCAGAGCCGCCGCTGGCGCCGCCGTCGCCGGCAAAACCAGCAAAACCGGGCAAGGCGGGGAAGAAGGTCGCCGACGTCGAAGTAATGTAACGCAATCTGGCTGGAGCAGGATCTGGCCGGGGCCGGAACGTGGGGTTGGGATCAGAAAGATGGAGGCAAAAACTGGAGAGCCCGTGGCTCTCCAGTTTTGCACTGCAGAAATTTGTGAGGCGAATCTCCATCAACCGAAGTTGATAGGGTGCTTGCCGAGCCAACGGGAGTCGCGCGTGGTGCCAATCCTGCGCAACGCGCCGCGGGCGATTCCAGAGGAAATGTCACGGGTTTCCCAGAAGACAGCCGCGCTGAAACCGACGAAGCCGCCGACCACTCCCATGGCGACAACGGCAGCGGGCCTGGGCTTGCGGTGTTGGACCGCCAAAGCGCAGAGCGCACCCACGCCGGCTCCCACGACGGTTGGCGCCCAGGAGGCACGCGCGGATCGCGAAATCACCGAGCTGACATGCTCTTCCTGGAAAATTGAATCAGCGGCGGTACGCGCACCCTCCCATCCGGAGCCTGCGAGATCGCGCCCGTATTCTACTTCCGACTTCAGCCAATGTCCGATTTTCATCACCGACCGTCCTGTTTACCCCAGTATGAACCAAGTTCGAATGAAATTCGATAGTACCTCTGACCGCGGGAAAGCGATAGTAACCATCGTCAGGCCCGGGTTGGTTTTCCAGGCCGCGCGGAATAGTCCTGAATTGGCACGAACAGAGGCGGGAATGGAAAGCGAAGCAGCAAAGCCCCGGTCCGGCGTCCAGGCCGGGACTTTGCCCATGGGAAAGACGAACTACGGCGCCGGCGTCTGTAGCGTCAGCGTGCCCTGGTAGGCGGCGGCGGCGTCGGAGGAAATCATGTAGATGGTGCTGTCATCCACGGTGTAGAAGATCACGGGGACGCCACTGACGGTTGCGGTGCCGCGCCCGAAGATGTTGTCAACCGCGTAGGTGCTGGTCTGCGAGCGGTTCTGGGTGAATCCCTGGGTATCGGTCTGGAAATCGATGGTGCCGCTGAGGTTTCCATTGCCGTCGGCGAGATAGTTGCCCGTGGATTCAAAATTACCAACTCCGCCAAAGTCGTAGCCTTCAAAGAACTGAGCGTAATTGCCCTTGACGTTCCCATTGGACAGGCCGATGGTTTGCGCGCGCATGTCGCCGGTCTCCAGAAGGCTGTAACCGGAAACGCTTGGGTTGGCGCCGTAATCGACAAGAACAAGCGACTGCTGCGGCGAAACCTGCCAGCCCACGAGGTCCTCATTCACAATGGAGCCGGAACTGGCGTTCAGTACGGCGGTCCAGCGGCCAGGGGTCGTGGCGCCGGTGATGCTATAGGTCCCGCTAAAGCTGACGTCCGGGTAGAGAGTACCGTCCTCGTTGTAGTCCTTTATGGCGTTGGATACGTTGCTCACGCCGTCGAGATAGAGGCGCCCGGTCTCCTCGAGGGGGCCAAGAACATCAAAGCCGGCGAGGTTGAGGACCTGATTCCCGGTGAACGCGGAGGTGCTGGCGGAGACCGTGGTTTGCAGATCGGCATAGCCGTAGATGAACCAGGAGGAGTCGGTGCTGATCAGCTCGAGACGGCTGGGCGAGACGTAAAAGACGGCGAAATCGTGAGTTGTCTGGGTGGACGAGTTGGTGGTGGTGTAACTCATGGTGCCGGTGGCGCTGGTCAACGTGAGGGTGCCGGCGGCGGGAAGCAGTTGGTTGAACGTGCCGCTGTCATTCTCATCGATGGTTCCGGTGAGGGTGGTTCCGGTCACGGTCAGTCCGCCGACGGCTGCGTAGGGAGACCCGTTGGGATCCTCGCCCATGAGGCGGATGACGTAGGTGGAGGTTCCGCCGGAGAGCGCGGGCATGGCGGTTTGCAACTCGAACCTGCCGACGGCGTCGACGCTGGCGGAATCCTGAAAGAGCTTGCCAGCCGAGGGAGACGACAGGACAAAGGGATAGATGGACTGGCCGGAGGTGCCGGTGAGAGTCATCTGTCCGCGGCCATCCTGGTTGACCATGTAGCTGCCGGAGATGGGTTCGCCCAGCACCTGGCCGCCGGTGTCGTTGATGGTGTCACGGCTGCCGCTGGCGATGTTGCCGGTGCCATCGGCGGTAACGGTTCCGACGACGGCAAGGCTGTTGCTTGAGTTGATGCCGTTGGCGGCGAAGACGTAGGTTCCCTTGAGGCTGGCGGTGGTGAAGCCGGCGTTGTTTCCGCCGGTGGGTCCGCTGGGCACGGGGGTGGTGTTGGACGAGCCGCCACCGCAGCCCACTACGGCGCCAAGGGAGACGATGCTGATCAGGGTGAGAAGGAGCTTGCGCATGGCTTTATCCACCAGGGAAGAGAAATCTCTGCACAACGTGAAACACCGGTGCAGGAGGAAAGTTGTGCACTAAAATAGACGGATGGACAGCGAGCTGGTTGCATTTCCGCCCAAGGTTCTTAACCAAGAACTATACCTGATCGGCTTCCGCCTGGATCCGTCGGCGGAGGGCCCACAGTTCTACACCCTGATTGGCGCCGAAGGGGAGAGCGAACGCCCGATTACCCGGGGCGGCCGGGTGCTGCTGTTCCACCGTCCGGCAGACGCGCTGAAGGCGCTGATGGCGAGCGATAACGGCTTCTGCGACGTGCGTCCGGTGCCGACGGAGCTGGAGTTGCTCTGCGACGTGAGCCAGGCGCTGTACGTTGCCAACCAGGAAAATGAAGATGGCGACGGATTGCTGTTCGAGCTGATCGCGGTCTTCGACGACCTGCTGCGCGCGGTGAAGCTGAACGTTCCGGCCGAGTACGCGGCGGTGCTGGGCGCCGTGGCGAGACGGCTGGGCGAAAGCCAGGAATTTGCCAGCTTTCTGGCCGAAAGCGGAATGACGCGGGAAAAGCTGGAGGACGCGCTGCTGTGGTGCGTGGGCGCCGTGGCGGCGAAGAGCAGCTGGGTGGGATAGAGGGTCAGGGCGGCGATTTCCAATACATCGCTTGCCGCAAGCAAAAAAGCGAAGCCGGGATATGCCGGGCGCCATGCCAGAAGGCAGGGCGCTTTTCTGTTTTCAGCGGCGGGTGATGGCGATCTCGGGCTGATAGCGGCGGGCCTGGGGCGGCGACTGCAGGTGGTCGCGGTTGAGGCTCTCCTGGAGCTTGGCGAAGGCCGCCTCAGGGGTTTCGACAAACTGGAAGAGGTTGACGTCGCCGGGAGCGATGGTTCCGGCATCGGCCAATGCTTCAAGGTTGAGGACGCGCCGCCAGTAGGCTTCGCCGTAGAGAAGCACCGTCATTTTCTTGGCGAGTTTCTCGGTCTGGGCGAGGGTCAGAATCTCGAACAGCTCGTCGAGGGTTCCGAAACCGCCGGGAAAGACGACGAGGGCCTTGGCGAGGTAGGCGAACCAGAGCTTGCGCATGAAGAAGTAATGGAACTCGAAGTTGAGCTCCGGGGTGATGTAGGCATTGGGCACCTGCTCGAAGGGCAGGGCGATGTTGAGGCCGATGGTTTTGCCCCCGGCCTCGCGGGCGCCACGATTGGCCGCCTCCATGATGCCGGGGCCTCCGCCGGTGGTAACGACAAAGCGATGGCGTTTGCCGGACAGGGTGCGGGTCCAGGTGGTGAGCAGGAAGGCAAGGCGGCGCGCATCCTCGTAGTAATGGGACATGTCCACGGCGCGCTGGGCGCGATGCGCCTCCTGCTCCTGAGTGGGAGCAGGCTGCACGGAGCCGGGGCGGGCGAGCAGTTCGACAGCCTCTTCGGCGCTGCTGAGGCTGCGGAAGCGGGCGGAGCCGAAAAAGACCACCGTGTCCTGTATTTTTTCGCGGCGGAAACGGGCGAGTGGCTCGGTGTATTCGGCGAGGATGCGCAAGGGGCGGCCATCCGGGCCTCTGAGGAAAGCGTCATTTTCGTAAGCGAGGGGAGCGCGAGTGGATTTGTATTTTGTCTGATCAGTCATAAAAAAGTTAGCTTTTCCGGGCAACTAGCGGAGATCGCGATAGTGCACGGCTTCCGATACTCCCATCCATATGTCGACCAGGCCGATGCCGGAGATCAGTCCGCGGATAAAATTCTGATCGAGAAAAACCTTGAGCGCGGGCCATCCAGCCAGCAGCGGGTTCTCGGTCCAGAGACGCGTCCACGGCAGCACCATGACCAGCATGCCGGCCCAGACGGCGACGGCGACCTCAACCACCAGCAACAGGCGCTGGGCCCAAACCGGAGGGTGCGCCGGGGGTGCGGTGAGTGGGCCGGGCTGCGCCTCCGGCGCGGACGTTTGCGAGCTCTGCTTCAGCGGTTCTACTTCCATCGTGGATTCGGTTTGTGTGCCTGTTGCCGCGCTTGCCATGAAGCCGGGCAACCACCTGAAGTTCCAGGCCCGGCCAGCATGAAGCTGATTCTACGCTGAAGATTGCAAAAGACGGAACCGCCGGGAGGAAACAGGGTTGCCGCACGCATCGCGGCGAACCCTCAGACGCTGGCGCGCAACTCGCGAATGCGGGTCGCCACGTCGCGGTAGTCGATATTGGTGTCATAGACTTCCATGAAGTGGTCAAGCGCCTCGCGCTTGCGCCCGGCAGCCTCATAGGCGCTGGCTAGCTCGTAATTCACGGCGGTGCGCGACTCTTCGTCCGGGGCGGCTTCCAGGGCGCGGAGGAACCACTTGAGCGCGGCCTCCGGCACGGACTTTTCGACGAAGCAGGTGGCGAGCCAGATATAAGCCTGCTGGGCGCGGGCAGGGTCCAACCCGCGTCCGGCCATGCGGCACACCTTCTGCAATTCGCCAATGGCCTCATCGAGCAATCCCATCTCCCGGAAGGCAATGCCGAGGTTGAAGTGGGTCTCGGGATCGTTGTCGTTTTCTTCCGGGGCGGCCAGGTCGGCCTCGAAATTCTGCAGCAGATCGCCAAAAACGCTGGGTGCGAAAACTGGCTCGGGCGCGGTGGGACGCTCCACCAGGGGCGGCTTGTAGGGCGCCATTTGCGGCTGCGGCTGCGCTTGCGGAGCGGCAGATGGCGGGGGCGGCGCCGCCGGAGGGACGAACGGCACAGGCGTCTGCGCGGCAGTGGCCGCTACGGTTTCAGCCGCGGGCGGAATGGGCGATGGCGGCTGGCCACTGGGCTGGGAAGCGATTTCGAAGTTATCTCCCAGCTCGAGGTCCAACTCGGCGGCCAGTGAATTCAGGGTGAACTCGGGCGCCGGCGGAGGCTCTAGTGGCGCCAGTTCGCCGGCTGGGGATTCCGTGGGAGTGGAAAGACTGTCGCCCACCTCGATGACTTCGACGGGGGCAAAATGGACCGGGAGAATGTTGAGTTCGGGGTGGGCGGAGCTGGGACGGCTGCTGCGCAACTGGCTGCAAAGTGCCGGCAGCTCGGGGTGGTCCGGGGAGGCCGCGGCCAGGCGGGCGATCGCGGTTTCGGCCTCGTCCCAGATTTGCTGAGCCAGGCAGAAGCGAACCTCTTCGAACAGCTCGGCGATCACCTCAGGCGACGCGGCGGGATGGGGCGTTGCAGGCGCGGCTTCCGCGGGCGAGGACGGCGTCCCGGATGCCTCGGCGGAGGATTCCTGAAAGACGGATTCCCACTCGCTGGAGAGATCGATCTCCTCGGCGTTGCCGTCATCGGCATCCTCGGAGGCCGGGGCGAGGTCGAAGTCGCTGGCCGCGAACTCGCTGCCTTTTGCCTCCCAGGTGGTGGTCTGCCCGGAGTTGGCGAGGCTGCCATAGAATTCGGCTGCCTGAGTTTCGCCCAGTTTCTGCAGCGCGCGCTGCATGGCGGCGTAGCAACGGGCGGCGCGGGCGGAGTCGCCCGCCTGCCGGTAGAGCAGGCCGAGGGAGCGGTTGAGGCGCAGATCCTCCGGCGCGGATTGCAGGGCGAACTCCAGGGCGGCAATGCCGCCCGTCTTCGAGGAAAACGACTCGCAAAGTTCGGCTTCAGTGAGGGCGGCGGCGATTTTTTCCTCTACCGGCGGCGGGTAACTCTGCCGCGGCAAAACGGGCTCGTCTTCGCTGAGGAATTCTTCCAGGCTGTGCGGCCCATCGTCCGCCGTGGGACCAGCACCCGCAGAGTCTGCGGGCGCGACCGGATTGAGGCGGGCGCAAACCTGGCGATAGCCCTGAAGATGGGCGGCACTGTCGGGCTCCAGCTCGATGAGTTCCTTGTAGGCGTCGCGGGCGCGCTCCAACTGGTTAGCCTGGACACAGGCGTGCGCCAGCAGTTCCAGAACCTCGGGGATCATGGAATCTTCGCCGGCGCGCTGGAAGAGTTTGTAGAGGAGCTCGAGGCCCTGGGGATGGTTGCGCATGCGGGCGACGGCGCCGTGCAGATGGGCCAGCACATCCTCTTTGTCGCGGCCCAGCACCTCGACGGAAAATTCGTTGTAGAGGCCGATGGCCCCGAGGGTGTCGTTATCCTTGTAAAGCCGGGCGGCGACCTTCAATGCGCCATCGGCGTCATGATGGACGGAGATCAGCTTGCGGCTGATGAGGAGGGCCTCGTCCAGCCTTCCCAGCTTCAGGTAAGCGGAGAGAAGATTGTTGAGCGCCTCGGGGTGCGAGTCCAGGTCGGGAATGGCTTCGTAGAGCTCAGCAGCCTTCTCCGTATCTCCCAGCTCGAAGGTGACCTGGGCGCGAAGCTGCTGGGTGCGGAGGTTGGCGCGGTCCAGGGCAATGAGGCGGTCGAGAACTTTTTGCGCGGGCTCCAGCGCGTGGCGGTCGATGAGCTTGGAGGCGGTCTGGGAGAGCATCTCCATGGCCTCTTTTTTTTGACCGCTCTGGGTCATGAGGTCGGCGGTGCGGGTGATCACCTGCACGTTTTCCGGATCGAACAGAACGAGCTGCTTGAGCAGCCGCAAGGTTTCCTTGGACTGGCCCTTGCGGGTGTAGGCCTCGGCGGCCTGCAGCAGCATGGAGCGCGCGTCGCTGACCAGACCCTGCTTGCGATAGAGCTCGGCGAGCTTCTCCATGGTCGCCAGACCATTGGGATCCAGCTTGGTGATCTTCTTGTACATCGCGATCGACTTCAGGGTGTAGCCGTCGGTGGCATAGGACTCGCCGACGATGCGGAATCGTTCGATCGCCTTCTCGATCTGCCCGAGGCGGGAATAGATGTCGCCCACGGTGTTGAGGATGGCGAGATCGTGGGGCTCGACCTGAAGGATCTTTTCGTATTCGGTGATGGCGTTGGGCAACTTGTTCTGCTGCAGATAGCCCTCGGCTTTGGCGCGCGATTTTTCTTTATTGAATCCGAATCCGAACGAGAAACCGAACATGATTGCACTCCATAGCGCCTGCACGCACGGAATTACGTCCCCGAATCCACGCACGCAGGGAGTGACGTTTGCGTTTGGCTTACGGTAACACAGCTTCCGCGTTAGCTGATACCATCCCAAGTCTCCGCCGCCGAACTTGAAGACCATGTCCCAATGAGCAATGGCGGCGGGAGCTGGCTGGAGAGCCGGCAGCGGTGGCAATCGGGTTGGTGTTTGGCGGCGCTGAAAGCTGCTCCCGGCAGGACTGCGATCCGACGTTGCGCCCGGTGGCGCGGCTGCCGGTGAGGGCAGGCTCCGGGCTTGCCATCCAGGGCTATCACCATGGAATTGAAGACGAAGCGGCCCACCTTCCCGCGATCCCGTCCCGCTTGCACCCGGCGAGGTATCCGCGAGACGGAATTTTTTCAACGGCATACCCGGCAACGCCGTCCAACCCGGATGATGGAAACTTGCGCCTGGCGCCGCTAGCGGTGGGCGGGAGCGGGTTCGGTTACTACCTGGGAACCTTGCCGGCTTTTTGTGCCGGACTCCGGAGGGCGGACGGCGCTGGCGCCAGCTATTCCAGTTTGCGATTGTCTGATCGCGAACGGCGGTGTTGTAGTCTGCAGGGTAAGGTAGAAAACCGGCCTGTGGGGCGGGAACCTCCGGGCGCTTGCTTTCGTATCCCATTGTGCAGGATGGCTGGCCAGGATTGGGAGAATCATGCGGGGAATCAGGCTCAAGGAACCGACCATCATCGCGCTGGAGACCATGCGCGCGCACAAGCTGCGTTCGTTTCTGATGCTTCTCGGCGTCATTCTCTCGGTTTCGACGCTGATCCTGGTGGTTGCGCTGATCAACGGCACCAACGCCTACGTTGCCGATCGCGTGGCCAACATGGGCAACGGAGTGTTTCTGATCGCGCGCTACGGCATCATCAACAGCGACGAGGAATTCTGGAAGGCGGCGCGGCGCAACAAGCAACTGAGCTACGACGATTTTCTGGCGCTGCGCGACGGGTTGAAACTGCCCAAGAATGTGGGGCTGGAGTGCCGCTCGACGGAGAAGGTGCGGCGCGAGGGACAAAGCGTCGAGGATGTTTCCCTGCGCGGGGTGACGGCCAACATCGGCGAGATGGATGTGGAAGAGGTCGCGCGCGGGCGCTACATCAGTGAGAACGATAACGAGCATCGCAGCTTTACGGCCATGATCGGCAGTGAGCTGGTCACCAAGCTTTTCCCCAACACGGACCCGATCGGCAAGACGGTGACGGTGAAAGGCTACGAATTCGAAGTGGTCGGCGTGGCCAAGGCGATTGGAAACGTGCTCGGGCAGCCGCAGGACAACTTCATCTACATGCCGGTGGAGACCTGGTTCAAGCTCAACGGCACCCACAACGATAGCTTCGCCATCAATATCCAGGCGCGCTCGCCGGACATGATGGAGCGGACCAAGGACGAGGCCCGCGCGATGATGCGGGCGCGGCGGCACGTGGCGCCGAACGAAGAAGACAATTTTGGACTCTTTGGCTCGGACAACCTGATGGCCCTGTGGAAGAATCTGACGGGAACGCTGGCCGGGGCGATGGTGGGTTTTGTCTCCATTTTCCTGGTGATCGGCGGGGTCGTGATCATGAACGTGATGCTGGCCAGCGTGACTGAACGCACCCGGGAGATCGGCATCCGCAAGTCGCTGGGGGCGCGCACCTCCGACATCCTGACCCAGTTCCTGGTGGAAGCTTCGGTGATGAGCGCGGTAGGCGGCATCATTGGAATCCTGGTGGCGTGGGTACTGGCGGTCATCCTGGACAAGACGACGCCGCTGCCGATGTCCGTACCGCTCTCGGCGGTGATGGTGGCGATTGGAGTCTCCACGGCGGTGGGATTGTTCTTTGGGGTGTATCCCGCCCGCAAGGCCGCACGGCTGAATCCGATTGAAGCGCTGCGGGCAGATGCCTGAAGGAGGACACGGATGAAATTGAAGCGCAGATATTTCTCCTTTGGCGAAAGCGCCCGGATGGCGGTTGAAACCCTGCTGGCAAACAAGATGCGCTCGGCGCTGACCGTGCTGGGAGTCTTCATCGCCGTGGTGGTGCTGGTGATGGTCTTCTCCATCATGTACGGGGTCGATGCGGATCTGCGGGCGCAACTGGAGCAGTACGGCACCGATACCCTGTTTGTATTCAAGTTTGAGCCCGGCATCCAACTGGGCCAGTTGCCCCAGGAATTGCGCACGCGCAAGCCGCTGAAATATGAAGACGCCGAGGCCATTCGCGAGGAAGCGCCATCGGTCAAGGAGATCTGCGTGGAGATCGACCCGACCAACTTCATGCCAGGTACGCCGACCTTCATTCCAACGGCGCGCTTTAACGGCAAGGAGGTCACAGGGGTGGCCTTTGAGGGCGCGACCCCTTCGTTCGAAGCCGTGCAAAACCAACATCTGGAGCAGGGCAGGTTCCTGACCGATACCGAGAACAGCCACCGCCTCGATGTCGCCGTGATTGGACACGACCTGGCGAATACGCTGTTTCCAGCCAGGGATGCGATCGGGAAGGATTTGCAGGTGACGGGAATGACCTTCCGGGTGATCGGCGTGCTGGAGAAAAGCAAGGGAGTTTTCCTGCGCGACAGCTCGTCCGACAAGCAGGTGATCGTGCCCTACCTCACCTATATGAAACACCGTCCGCAGGACAAGGAGAACTTCCTGACCGCGCTGGCGTTCGCCGGCAAGAAGTCACAGGCAACCGATGAGATGACGGGAATCCTGCGGCGGCGGCGTGGCGACGGGTTCGACAAACCGAACAGCTTCGGCATCTCCTCGGCGGAGGCGATTTCCAACCAGTTCCGCAACATCATGGGCTCGATTGCGTTGTTGACGATTGCAGTGGCATCGGTGGGAATGCTGGTGGGCGGAGTCGGGGTGATGAACATCATGCTGATGTCGGTTACCGAGCGCACCCACGAAATTGGCGTGCGGAAGGCGATTGGCGCCCGCAGCAAGGACGTGGTGCGGCAGTTCCTGGTGGAAGCCATGGTGCTGACCGGCTCGGCCGGCGTGGCCGCCGTGCTGTTCTGCCTGACCCTGATCGCAGTGCTGAACGTGGTGCTGCCGAGCTGGCCGATGGCGGTTCCGGGATGGGTGATTCCGGCGTCGGTGGCGGCGGCGATGAGCGTGGGACTGTTCTTCGGAATCTATCCGGCTGCCAAGGCTGCCAAGCTGGACCCGGTGGAAGCGCTGCGTTACGAGTAGGCAGGCAGGGCGGCGGCCGACGGGTGCGGTTTACTGGACGCAACTTTACTGAACCCAAGTTTACTGAGCGCAAGTTTACTGAACCAGGTGGATGGTGCCGACCGACGGCCGCCGCCGCTGGTGCATCTCGTGGGCAATCTCCTGCATTTGGGTCTCGGTCAGCAACCGCGGAAGAGCGGGAAAGATCACTGCTTCTTCGAGGTGGAAGTGGGCGGCGAAGATCTGGCCGAGGGCGGCGGTGACGTGCTGCAGGCGGTGCGCCAGGCTGGGAAACCGTTCGGGCTGGTGGCGCAGGCAATCGCACAGCGGCAACAACTCTGCAACCAGTTCGTCGATTGCCAGGTGTTGCTCGACCATGGTTTCGGCCGCCTCGCGCAGCAGCGCACCGGGAGGCAAGCAACTCTGGATGCGTGGGAAAAGGGACTGATTCTCATCGGCCTGATGCAGCGGCAAGGCATGGTTGAAGTAGCGGAAGACGTCCGAGGCGGCTTCGGCTATTTCGGCAGGGGGCACGAGGACGGCTTCGGCCAGGGTGCGGCTCAACTGCACGAAGTGGCGCGTCTGGGCATGGCAGGCGCGCAGCATTTCCACGGGGGAGGCGGGTGCGGTCGCGTCCCTGGTTGCGCCGTCGGAATTCCCGGTGAACCTCATCACTCCACTGTGGAACCTGGCGGTGGAAATTGTCGAGGACAAGCGTCACAAAACTATATGTCTTTTTTGTTCAGTGACTTAGATATTTACTGATACTTTTTGAATGCATATTCAGGAAATAGAGTGCTAAAATACCCCCGCTTCTGATTTGGAAGGACGCGAGCGGTAGAGGCGCCCTGAGAGCGAAAAACAAAACGCTGCTCCGGAACACGTATCTGCGGACGAACTCCCTCCGATTCACTCAGCCTGATTTCAATTCGCGAAGGAACATGTAACATCATGGAACAAGGAATCGTTAAGTGGTTCAATGACGCAAAGGGGTTTGGTTTCATCAGCCGCCAGAATGGCGAAGACGTTTTCGTTCACTTCTCGGCTATTCAGACGAATGGCTTCCGCAGTCTCAAGGAAGGCCAGGCGGTGCAGTTCAACGTCGTCAAAGGACCCAAGGGCTGGCAGGCAGAGAACGTGACGGCCGTTTAGTTTTCGCGTCCGAAAAGTTCTGGTGGGAAAGGCAGCCGAGCGGCTGCCTTTCTCGTCTCTGCGTACATGACAGGTCCGTATCCTTCGTGCTATTGCGCCGCCCTGGGAAGCTACGTAACATGGCTAGTTGATTTTCCTGGCTACGCTCGACGCGCGGTTCCGCGGTAATGCGCCTCCAGTATCCGGTTGGAGATTGAATTGAAAAAAAGTTTCTTGAAACAATGCACGGAAGTGAATCGCGAACTCTGGCTGGTATTGTCGTTGTTCGTGATTTCCGCGCTGTGCAACTTCCTGGTTGCGAATCATGGAATGTTGCTCAGCTTCTATACATTCCCGACATTGTTTTCCGCCTACAACTACGGGCGGCGGCACGCGGTGCTTACGGCCCTGGCCAGCGTCCTGATGGTGGTGCTGGTCACGTTCCTGAATCCAAGAATGTTTGAGCACGGCGGCGAGGCCCTGAGCACGCAGAAGTGGTTTGACATCTGCGTGTGGGGCGGGGCACTGATTCTTACCGCATTTGCCATGGGCACGCTGTACGACCGCAACGCGGCGCGGATGCGCGAACTGCGGGAGACCTATCACGGCGTGCTGATGATCCTGCGGCAATTCATTTCCAAGGATACCTACACCCAGAACCATTCCTACCGCGTCTCGATCTATGCTGCCCGGGTGGCGACTGAGATGGGATTCGACACCGAGCGGGTGGAAGACGTACGCGCCGCGGCACTGCTGCACGATATCGGAAAACTCGACATCAGCCGCGAGATTCTCTACAAGGCGGCGCGGTTGACCGCGGATGAATTCAAGGAAATGCAGGAGCACGTGTCCAAGGGAGTAAACCTGCTGGAACCCGTGGGCGGCTCACTGCGCCGCGTGCTGCCCATCATCCTGTCTCATCACGACCGCTTCGACGGCACCGGCTACAGCGATCGCGCCGGCGAAGAAATTCCGCTGGAAGCGCGCATCCTGGCCGTGGCTGACGCCTACGACGCCATCACCAGCGATCGTCCGTACCGCAAGGGGAGCACGACGTATGAGGCGCGGGAGATACTGGAACGCGGCGCCGGCAAGGAGTTTGACCCGGACGTGGTAGCAGCCTTTGTCCGCGCCTTCCGCAAACAACATATGGAGATTCCCGACCTGGTCGTTTAGCGCCATCGCCGTGGTTGCAAGCCGTGATTTGGAGGCGAAGATGCGGGCTTGCTTTCCGGCAAGGCCCGGGTTGAAGCGTTGCGCCACCCATGCCCACGGGCGCGCCGCCGGCGTCCATTGGGGCTACTCGACGGTTATAAGGTTGTTGACGCTCTTGACCCCGGTAACGTCGCTGACGAGTTTGGTAGCCAGGTCCTTTTCATCTTCGTTTTTCGCCTTGCCAGCCAGGGTAACCACGCCCTTGTCGGTGGTGACCTTGATATCCAAGGCGCTGCTCCAGCGGTGATAGAGCAGTATCATCTTGACCTGGGCGGTGATGGAAGCGTCGTCCACCACCTGAGCCACCGAGCTCGATGTCTTTTCTCCCGCCACGGTCATCTCATTGTGTACGTCTTTGACTCCTTCCACGGCTTTGGCGTATTCGGTCGTCAGATCCTTTTGCGCCTGGCTGGAGGCTTCACCGCGCAAGGTGACGATGCCACCTTTGACGCCGATCACTTCAGTCTTGAAGCCGCTTACGCTGCGATGGAACAAGAGGGTGGCTTTCACTTTCATCATGAGCCACGCATCGGAGTCCTTCGCCGGGCGCGAACCTTTGACTTCCAGCCTGTTGTCCACGCTCTTAACCCCTGCCAGGTTCGCCACCGCCTCCCGGGCTAATAACTTGTGGGACTCCTCGGAGACAGTTCCGGTCAAGGTCACAACGCCATTCAGGGATTGGATTTTGATGTCATCACTCTGGAGGTAGGTTTTGAATACGTACGAGTTCCTGGCGGATGATTCGATGCGGTCATCCTTCCGGGACGCGTTCACGGGCATGCTGATCGCGAACATAGCGACGGCAACCAGCATCAGAGTCACACGATGCGTTCGCTTCATTTGCGTTCCTCCTTGCTTTTGGCTGGAACTTACGTTTCCAGTTTTCAATGATGAGGCCGGTAAAAGGTCTGTTGAGCCCCTGGCGGCAGCGCTTCTGGAATGTGGTATCAGCGGCGGCCTCCATGACGAGAGCGGCACGGATGGTCCGCAAGGGACAAGGTACCGGGATTCTCGAAGGCTGGCAAGATGGGATTGGGGAAGAGAATTTCATTGCCGGTTGGCGGCGCGCGAGGCTGAGCCGATTTTAGCCGGTGGAGTTTGGGCACACCGATTGACGGTGGCGAATCCGGAATCCGTCAATGTGTTCGCTTTTGACCAGACTGTGCCGGGCTTGAGCCATCAGACTGGGCAAGGATCGGGGTATGCAGATCCGGGGCCAGACGGCGCGATCCACAATCTTTACCGAGAAGGAACCCATATGAACCCGAGCACGAAGGATGAGATCAAAGGCAAGTTTCATGAAGTGAAAGGCAAAGTCAAACAGAAGGTGGGCCAGGTCACGAACAATCCTGACTTGGAGGCTGAAGGCAAGTCCGAACACATTAGCGGCAAGATTGAGAAAAAGATTGGGCAGATCGAAAAAGTGCTTGAGAAGTAAGTCAGGAGAACCCGGCAGCGGCAAACAAGAAGTTTTCCGGGTGAAACGGCGTTGCTGAATGGATGCGTATCCGAGCCGAACGCATCCGATACAGAAGCTCCGGCCGCGGGATTGTTGCGGCGGCGCAATCCGTGTTGGAGTGAGAAGACAGGCGAAAGAGGATCGACCATGTTCAAGTCAAATTCATTGGCTGGTAGCGGACGGATTCCGGTACTGGCGCTGGTGTTGATGGCAGGCATCCTTTCGGGATGCGCATCCAAACAGGATCAGGCGCTGGAGCAGGCCAAGAAGCAGGCGGCCGCAACCGGGCAGGCGCAGCAGATAGTTTCCGTAGACAAGACAGGAACTACGACGACGACCGTGGTGCAGCCGCCAGCGGCGGGGCAGACTACGCAGGCGATCACGACGACTACGACACCGCCCGTGGCTGGGGCGCCGGTTCCAGCACCGTCGGAACCGGCGGTTTCCGCCGTGCCGCAACCGCCTCCGGCGCCGGTCAACGTGAGCATCCCGGCGGGCACCATGCTGACCATCCGGATCGATCAGCACATCAGCGTAAAAACCAGCCGCGCGGGTAACACGTTTACCGGCGAGATGGTGGACCCGGTGCTGGCCAGCGACAACAGTGTGCTGGTGCCAAAGGACACGCCGGTGGGCGGCGTGGTGGATGTGTCGCACCGGCGGGGACACTTCAAAGGCAGATCGCTGCTGGAGCTGCGGTTGACTTCAATGACGCTGAACGGGACCAAGTATCCGCTGACGACACGAGACCTGGCACGCAGCAAGAAGGGCAAGGGCAGACGTTCGACTGGCTTGATTGCCGGAGGGGCGGGTCTGGGCATGCTGGTGGGTGGCGTGGCTTCGGGCGGCGCTGGACTGGTGGTGGGCGGCCTGGTAGGTGGCGGCGCTGGAACGGCGGCCGCGGGACTGACCGGCAACCGGGACATCGAGATACCGGCAGAGTCGATTGTGCACTTCAAGCTGGCGGACGACCTGGTGGTACAACCGGCGCCGCAGTAGCCGAGGCGCCAGACAAGTTCAACGGGGAGGATTTCGGGCGGCGGATTCATGGCCGCCGCGGGTCCGGAATCAGCCGTCCGAAATCCCCCTGTTACCGGTCAGTCGGCCGGCAGCCAGTTGGTCACCGGCGCCCCTGAAGCGTCGGAGTAAGTGATGGTACCCGAACCCGACCGGTCCAACGTGAAAGTGGCGAGAGTCGCGCCGGTACTGATCCTGGTGATACTTCCCTTGAGAATGCGTGTCGTGTCATTGCCCAGCGCAATCTGGAACCGCTGGTCGTGAGCGGTGTCGGTGGCCGTCCAGCCGGTTGGCGTGGGCACGAACACCACCAAATCACCGGCGTAGCCTGCAAAGGTGGCCGTGCCGTAAGCGGTTCCTCCTGATACGGCCAGCGTCTGGGGGGTCGGGGTGGTCATTTGCAACCCGCCGAGAGGGCCGGAGACCACGGTGGAACCGCTGCTGGAGTAACGCAGCAATTCCCCGGAGCCAGGCACGGAAGTCTGGGCCGTCCAAGTGACGCCGTCCGGCGAAGTCACAAGGGTGTTTGCCGAGCCGATGGCGGCAAATTGCTGCCCGGACCAGGCCACGGCTTTGAGGTCGAAGGTTGCATTCGAGGTGCGGGCAGTCCAGGTCTTGGCGTCTGGAGAAGTAAGAATTGTTCCCGCCTGTCCCACTGCAACAAAGAGCTTTTTCTGCGGCGACCAGACCACGCCGTAAAGACTCTTTTCTGTTGGAATCAAGCCGGAGGGAGGCGTCCACGTCTTGCCATCGGTTGAGAACAGGATCGTGGCATAGTCTCCCACGGCGACAAATTGCGATCCCGACCAGATCACTCCCCGCAACGCCGCGGACGCTGCAGAGGGATTGGAGGTCCAGGTGCTTCCATTGGGCGAGGTCAGGATGGCTCCGCCAGCGGGCGCCGTTCCCACGGCGACAAATTGCGACCCCGACCAGGTGAGGCCCAGCAGGATTAGTTCTCCGCTTCCCAGGCCGCCGATGGTGCTCCAGGTGGTTCCGTTGGACGAGGTGAGGATGGTTCCATGCAGTCCCGCCGCTCCCACCGCGACATAACGAGAGCCGGACCAAACCACCGACGCCAGGTTGGCACCGGATCCGGAGGACTGTGGACTCCATTCGGCGCCGCCGTCGTTAGAAGTCAGGATGGTTCCGTTTGAACCCACGGCGACCCATTGACTCCCTGACGACGCCATGGATCTCAGGTTATTGCCGGTTTTGGAGGACAGGCTGGTCCACTTGCTTCCATCGGAAGAAGTGAAAATGGCGCCGGCCGCGCTGACCACAACGAACTCCGATCCCGTCCAGGTGATGCCAGGGGTGATGACCGGGGTGAAGGAAAGTGGCAGCACAAATCCGAGAGAGAGGTCGAGATCCGGGAAATCCTGCACCATGCCGCCGGAGCACAGCGACGGCTCGCCTTCCTCCAGGAAGCCGACCAGGTTCACCGAGCAGGCAAGTCCCAATTGCGCCGCCGGTGCGCCGCTCGCGGGAGTGAAGACGCCCTGGCCGTAAGTCGTAGCGAGGGTGTTCCCCGTCAGGGTAACGTCTATGGTCTCCTTGAGCTTCATGGTCCCCAGCGGGGAGCCGGTCAGACCATAGAAGTTCTCCGATTCGCTGGTGCTGCCAGCGAGACTGAAGGTGTACAAGTCGAGGGACACGGTCCAATCGGAGAGTTCGGCTTCAACCCATGGTTCGGTGCACTGGTTGTCATAGAAGATGGTTCCGTAGCCCGGACTGTTGAGTGAAATTGGGTTCCAGGGAATGATGCCGCCGAGATGCCCGGATGACGTGAGGGAGAAAAGAGTGGAGTTGGCGTCCGCGCAGAGTCCATCCTGGCCGAACAGCAGAACGCTTTCGGCCAGCGACAATTGGCTCAGAAAGGTTTGCGTGGCGAGCCCGATTCCGAACCCTTGCTGCGCCAGAACCCGTTGCTCGACCAGGGAGGGATTGTCGATGGCAAAGTCCCCGGTTGCCACCGCACTGGACACGTCGCCGGTGGCCACGGCGATCGCCTTGATCGTCGTGGTATTGGAGACGGGGATGGCTACGCCGGAGTATTTGGCCGAATTCACCGTGGGCGTTTTGCCGTCCACGGTGTAGTAGATTGCCGCTCCCGTGGTGCTGTCGCTCAGCTTCACGGCCTGCGCCGTCAGGTAACCGCGCGGCTGCGGAGTAAAGACGGGCGTTGCGACCTGGGTCTGGATTTTATAGACCGCGGAGCCGGGCGCGTAGGCACTGAAGCCGGCGGCGACGGCGATCGCCTTGATGGTGGTCGTAGTGGAAACCGCAATCGGCTTTGTATAGGTGGCGGAAGTCGTATTCGGGGTGGTGCCGTTGGTGGTGTAGTGGATGGTTGCGCCGGCGACGTCCGTGGTCAAGGTCACCGTTTGCGGGGTGACAAAGTTACCCGGCAGTGGCGAGAACGTGGGCGCCGGCGCCGTGGTTGTGATGGTGTAGCTGGCCTGCGCCACCGGACTGGGCGAGTCACCGGACGCAATGGCTACGGCGTGAATCGTGGCTGTGCCGGAGACCTTGATCGCAGCCGTGTACTTGGTGGAAGCGCTCGTCGGGTTGGTGCCGTTGGTGGTGTAGTAGATGACGGCGCCACTGGCGGCATCCTCCAGTTTCACGGACTGCGCGGTGGGATAGACGCCGGCTGCCGGCGAGAAGGTTGGCGGCGGCGCCAGGGGAGTGGGATCGGTGCCGAGGATGCCCGCGATCTTGCGAATGCGCTGGTTCACGGAATCGGCCACGTACAGATTGCCCGCGCGGTCTCCCGCCAGACCCAGGGGAGTGTCAAACTCGGCTGTCGCCGCAGCCGTGCTGTCGAGATAGCCCGTAAAGTAGGCATTGCCCGCTACCGTGAAAATCAAGTGCGTCTTGGCGGCTACTGCTCGAATTACGTTGCCCTCGTAGTCGCTGACGTAGCTGAGGGGCTGGTTGAGGAAGAGATTGCCGCCGCCATCCACGTAGATTCCGGAGGGGATATAGAGCTGGGCGCTGGTGGCCAACCCGTTGTCGCCGCTGTAACCCGCGGTTCCGTTTCCAGCCACGGTTTCGATCTTGGCGGTCGCGGCGGCCACCTCGCGAATGACATTGTTGTCGGTGTCGGCGATGAAGATGTCTCCGCCGCTATCGACGAACAGAGCGGTGGGATATTTCAGTTGGGCATGGGTGGCCAGGCCGCCGTCGCCACTGTAGCCCCAGGTTCCGTCGCCCACCACGGTCTCGATCTGGCCGTTGGCGGCGCTTATCTTGCGGATTACGTTATTGTCGGAGTCGGCGATGAAGATGTCTCCGGCACGGTCCACGAACACGCCGGTGGGACCGCTGAGCTGGGCGCTGGCGGCCGGTCCGCCATCGCCACTGTACCCCGGAGCGCCGGTTCCGGCCACGGTGGAGATCGTTCCGGTCGCCGCTTGCACTTCACGGATGGCATGATTGCCGGTGTCGGCAATGAACAGGTCGCCGGCGGCATCCACAAATGCGCTGTAAGGTTGGTCAAGCTGCGCCGCTGTGGCCGGGCCGCCGTCTCCCGAGTACCCTTGCTTGCCGTTGCCGGCGACAGCCTTGATCTCGCCACTGGCAGCCACCACTTCCCGGATCGCATTGTTGAGTTGGTCGGCAATGTAGAGATTTCCGAAAGAATCGACGGCAACGCCCGAGGGCCCGTCGAGTTGAGCATTCTTGGCCACGCCGCCATCGCCGGCGTAGCTGAGTTGGCCGTTGCCGGCGTAGGTCTTGATGTCCCCGGTTGCGGCGGCCACCTCGCGAATTGCGCTGTTGGATTCATCCGCGATGAAGATGTTCTTGTCGCCATCGACAACCAGGGCGGCTGGGGCGTCGAGCCGGGCGGCGGTTGCCAGGCCGCCATCGCCGCTGTAACCTGCCAAACCATTGCCCGCGACGGTAGAAATCTTGCCGCCCGTGACTTTGCGAATGACATGATTGCCTTGATCCGCAATGAAGAGGTTGGCGCCGTCCACCCAGACCGCGGCTGGTTCGGATAACTCAGCTCCGGTAGCGACGCCGCCGTCGCCGGAATAGCCCGCCGCGCCATTGCCGGCGACCGTCTTGATGATCCCGGTTTTGGCCGCCACCTCGCGGATGACGTTGTTCTCCGTATCGGCAATAAACAAATCGCCACTGGAATCCACGAAGATGCCGCCAATCTGGCTAAGCTTGGCGCTGGTAGCCAAACCGCCATCGCCGCTATAGCCGCAAGATTCCATGGTTCCGGCGACGACCACGTCAGTGGAGGTGGCAAGATCGAATTCATGCACATCGCACCAATCGGATTGCACGATGAAAATGTGACCGGAGGCATCGGCAAACACCTGGTCAACGTCGGTGTTAGAACCATAAGGCGGGTATGCGATGCTGATGGCTCCGGTTTTGGCGTCAACCTCAAACACTTCGCCGACTGGGGAGGGCACGGCAATGAAGACGTTGCCCGAAGGATCTACCGCAACGCCCCGTGGAGCACCCAACTGCACGCTGGTTGCCGGGCCACTGGCACCGGTGTAGCCGTTGCCGCCGTTGCCGGCCACAATCGTCAGCACACCTGCGGTAGAAACCTTGTAGACTCGGTTCGCCATTGAATCGGCGATATATAGGTTCCCGGTTTTGTCGATGGCTACCCCGGTGGGTTCGCCAATGCTGGACAAGGTTGCCTTGACGCCGGTCGAGCCTCCGCCAGCCACCGTAGTGACCGCATTTTGGGCCGTCGCCCGAGCCGCCAGGGCCAGAAAAAGCACTACCGCGAAATGGATTGCATTGCAGCGCATGACGACTCTTCCTTCCCGCCGGAAATCCGGCGCACAGAAATCACCAGGGTGGGTGCTGCTTCCGCAGCCGTCCGGAATCCGTTTTCTGAAGCACGGAATAAGAGCCGGACCGCTTGCGATGGTTCGTCTGTTGTACCCATGGCCCGGCGGAAACCCGCGGGCCGGCAATCGCAGGGACAATCACGTGACGCGCAGTACCAATCCGCGGATGCATCTATGGCCTCCCCTGTTGTGGAGGTAGTTGGGAGCGACAGGGAGGTAGCATGGCCGTCATGGGCAGGATGACCGGCACCGTATTGAGTCGTGGCGATGCCCACGGACGCATGAACGAGGTTTTCCCTACTAAGAACAACGATTCGCCCGAATTGTACCGCTGGCAACCGGGTCAACACGACCATGCCGGCATCTCTGGCCGAAAAGTTGGACGATTCCGCACCATTCTGGGATTCGACAGGTGATCCAAGGCAGTTGTGGTCCTTTTCCTTCGGCGCGAATCGCCAAGTCTACATCAAATCAGGATAGCGGCGGATTATCCATTTTGGCCGTGGAAAAGCGGAACCTGGGCAACCTGCACCAGCCATGGACCGGTGACGTCTGGCGCACGGGCTTGATTCATCGCATAATGGTTGTAAGTGATAGAGTTAGCTCACCGCGGAGGGTTGTGTGAGCGGTTGAAACAGGCGGTCTTGAAAACCGCTTTACGGGAAACCGTAACGGGGGTTCGAATCCCTCACCCTCCGCCAGCTTCCTTTGTAAGTCTCCTCAGCACAAGCACTTGCCGTTCGGGTCTTGGGTTGGTGTCACATCACCTGGGTTCGCTTTGGGCTTCCAAGGTGCATATTAGGTGCATTTTCCAAAGAGCGCATTGCAAGTACCGCGTCCGCGTCCGCCGTCTTGATGTAGCAATTCTGCGTCACCGAAATGGTGGAATGGGCGATGCCGTCCAACTTCGCAGGGCTTCCGGAGAGAGCGTCAACTGCCCGGCGGCCAGATTCTCGCGGAGGACGGCGACCGCACCGTCCGGGTCTTTGGGAGGCCCCCAAATGCCGGGGCCGGTCAGACGCACGCCCCGTAGCCTACCCGTTGGACCGTCAACGACGTGCCGGGGAACGTGAACCGCCCGCCGAGCTTGGCTTTACTCATTGGGTTGCTCCTTTCCACTGCGAATGTTCTTCTCCGTTCTCAATTGCCCCATCCTTGCGAAAGCCGCCCCAAATACCGGGGTATCAATCCGCTCCCCGTCGTGGCTCTGACAGTGCGCCGTAGAAGTTAAACAGCTCCAGAACCACCGTCCACGAATAACTCCGCGCCTGCCACGTAGCTCGAGTCCTCCGACGCAAGGAACACGGCGACTCTACCGATCTCCCTGGCATCGCCGACACGGCCGAGCGGAACCATGCTGGTAATGAACTTGTATACCTCCTCGTTTGCAAACATTGCCGCACTGCCGGCCGTCAGGATCGGACCAGGGCTGAGAACGTTCACGCGCGGACCTGTCCCCTTCAGTTCGGCTGTAAATGTCCGCGCAAAGCTGCGAACCGCGGCTTTCGTCGCCGCGTAGACTGACATCCCGGGAAATCCTCTACTGCCGACAACCGACCCGTTCAGGATGATCGAACCATTCTTGTCCATGAGCGGAAGTGCCTTTTGAATCGTGAAGTAGACACCCTTGGCATTGATATCCACGCAGGCATCATAGAACTCCTCCGTCACCTTGTCGTGCGGCCTCTGCTCGTAAATACCTGCGTTGGCAAAAACGATGTCTAGCTTGCCCTTCAACCTTTTGATCTCGGCGTACATCCGGTCAAGTTCAGGCAGCTTCCCGGCATCGGCCTGAATGCCGAAAGAATTCTCACCCAACTTCGTTACGGCCTCTTCGAGCTGTGGCTTTCTGCGGCCGGTGATGAAGACGAATGCGCCCTCGTTGATGAATTCCTGCGCGGTGCTAAAGCCCATGCCTTCGCTTCCGCCAGTGATCAATGCGATCTTTCCTGTTAACTTTCCCATCTGAAGCTCCTTGGTATTCTCTGTTAAGTCGGTTCATTGATGGATCTGAAGGCTTGCGCCGCTCAGGGTTGTAGTCACTTAGACGTTCGTCGCGAAGCGCCTGCTATTGCCAGCCGCCACCTAAGGCTTGGTAGAGTTGAACCAGAGCGACGAGTTCGTTCGTCTGGGCCTGGGCAAGACCTAGCTCAGCGGAGAAGGAATTCGTCTCGTTGGTCAATACCTCCAGGTAGTCAGTGGTTCCGGCCTTGAAACGGACTTCCGAGAGCCGCGCAGCATCCTCGGCTGATGCGAGCAGGTGTTCCTGCTGAACCCGGAACTCACGATTCTTGCGATATGCCACCAACTCATTCGAGACATCTCGAAATGCGCCTTGTATGGTTTGCTGGTAGGTCAGAAGCATTTGTTCGCGTTGCGCTTCGGCAAGGCGTACCCCGGATTTCAATTTTCCGCCTTCGAATATTGGCTGAGTAAAAGATCCGGCCAGGCTCCATAGGCCCGCAGGTCCGGCAAAAAGATTCGTCAACGCAGGACTCTCGAAACCGGCACTTCCGGTTAGAGAAATTTGGGGAAAGTAAGCTGCACGCGCGACGCCGATCTGTGCGTTGGCGGCAATCAGGTTTTGCTCGGCCTGCCTTACGTCCGCACGCCGCTCCAGCAGAGAGGAAGGCAGTCCGACCGGCACTTCAGGAGCATGCGGCTGCTCGGTCAGTTTGAGTCCGCGAGGAACATCGCCGGGATTGTTTCCCAGCAGAATGCTGATGGCGTTCTCCTGTTGCGCGATCTGCCGCTGAAAATCCGGAATTTCCGTAGCAGCGGTGTATACCAGTTGCTCGGATTGCCGCACATCCAACAACGAGTTGATGCCATGCTGCTCCAGGGTTTGCGTCAACTGCAAGGATTGCGTGCGCGAGTTAAATGTACGCTGCGAGATTTCCAATTCGAGATCCAATTCGCGGAGCTGAAAATAAGCAGTCGCCAAGTTCGCTACGAGACTGGCCCTCACCTCTCTCTGGGCCCACTCGTTGGCGAGAAGAGTTGCTCTGGCAGCTTCGGTGGCGCGGCGATACCTTCCCCAAAAATCCAGGTTCCATGCGGCGGATGCAGTCAGCTGTCCCTGTGTAATTTCGTAAGCAGGGATCGGGCCCATCTGGGGACTATTCTGGCCCGTGATATTGCCGCCTGCTCCGAGAGAGGGATACTGATCGGCACGCGTGATTCCGAGTTGCGCCTGGGCTTGCAAAACCCGGGCAGCGGCGATGCGAACGTCATAGTTGTTCTTGAGAGCGGTGCGGATCAGGCGCTGAAGTTCGGGGTCTTGGAATACCTTCGACCACTCTTCGTCGCCGAACGACTCGGCTAATGTGACGTTGCTTATCGGTTTCGAGCTGGTTTGAGACGCCGGCCCTCCAGATGAGAGACTGGCCGGCGCCCGGTATTCGTCTGGAACTTCTATGGTTGGCCGCTTGTAGTTTGGGCCAACCGCGCAGCCGGTAAGCGCTGCCATGCTGAGCAAGAGAGCCAGTGATAGGAAATGATTATGCTTCAGGCTTCGAGTCATGGGATTAGTCGCCTGTCCCTTCCTGCAGCCCATAGGCTGGAGTTGGAAATGGAACCGGTTCGCGCTTCGATCGGAAGAAGGAAATCCGATCCAGCACCTTCTCCTGAAATTCTTCGAGATAGAGATAGATCGCAGGCGTTACGAATAACGTGATGAACTGCGAGACGACAAGGCCACCGACAACCACTAAGCCGAGAGGCCGGCGCGAGGCTCCATCTGCGCCGTAGCCCAGCGCAATCGGCATGGCACCCAGGAGAGCTGCCATGGTCGTCATCATGATGGGGCGGAAGCGTTCCATGCTGGCATCGTGAATTGCTTGATCGTCGGCGATTCCCTGACGCACTCGCTGCTCGGCGAAATCAACGATCATGATTCCGTTTTTCTTCACGATACCCATCAGCATGAACATGCCAATGTAGGCGTAAAGCGTGGCTTCCTCGTTGAACAGCCATAGCGTGAGCAGGCCGCCAAGCAGCGCCACAGGCAACGACGAAAGCACGGTGAGCGGGTGCAGGTAACTCTCATAGAGAATTGCCAGGATCACGTACATGACGAACACTGCGACGAGCATCAACACCGCGAGGTCCCGGACCATGTTGCGAAACGTGAGCGCCTCGCCTTGCAGCTCTCCAACTACTCCCGACGGAAGAATCTGCTTCGCCGTACCTTCTACGAATTGAGTGGCTGGTCCGATGGCGTAGCCGGGTTTCAAATTGAAAAACATGGTTACGCTGGTGAATTGATTGATGTGGTTGACCGCCTGCGGTCCGAGAATTGGGTGCCAACTCGTGACCGCGCTCAACGGAACCATCCGCTGACCGTCGTCGCTCTTGATATAGAGTTTTCCCAGGTCTTCGGGCGCGGAGCGTTGATCATCCGCCACCTCCAAGATCACTTGATACTGGTCGGTTGGTTTCTTGATCAGATAGCTATAGTTCTGCGAGTAAGCATCGTGCAGAAGAGTAAGGATGCGGCTCTCCGATACGCCATACAGCTTGGCCTGCTCCCGAAGAATGTCGACTTGCAGGTTCGGCGTGTGATTGTAGAGATCGGAATTTACGAAAAGGAAGCCGGGATATTCCCGCATCTTCGCCATCATCCTGGCTGCCGTGCCGTAGACCTCATTGGCATCGATCCCGGAAAGCGCATATGCGAATTGCCCTTGCGTACTGGCGGTGGCGCCGGTACTGATCTCGAGGGCGGGATTGGGCTGCAGAAAAGCAATCGCGCCGGGTATCGCGTTGCTGATGCCACCCATCAACTGCCCCGCGACTTGCGCAATGGGAGGGCGCTGCGATGGGGGTTTCAGAAACGCAATCAGGAACGCTTGATTCGACCCCATGAACTGTCCGTTCCCGCTCATGGTAAAGGTGCTCCGCACCGCCGGATTCGCCTTCATGATCTTTTCCGCCTGAGTTTGATACGCGTGCATCTGATCGGGCGAGGAGCCCTCTTGCGCAACCAGCACGCCACGAATAAAGGAACTGTCCCCGACCGGCAGAAACGATTTCGGGACCACCGAAAAGAGGTACAAGGTTCCGATCAGGCAGACCGCCCAGGTCAGCGCCGAGATCCAGCGATGGCGAAGGAAGAACCACAGTTGTCGGCCGTAAATATCCAGCACGCGATGCTCGAGGGCGCCGAAGACACGCTCCATCCACGTCTTCTTCACGTCTGCACCGCGACGGCCGAGCAGCCTGGAGGTCATCAAAGGTGTGAGGGTAAGCGAAACAACTCCGCTGGCCAAAATTGAGATCACGATGGTGATCGAGAACTCGCGGAAAATTCGGCCCATGAGTCCGCTCATGAATACCAGAGGGATGAAGACCGCGGCCAACGAAAGCGTCATGGCCAGGATGGTGAAACTGATTTCCTTGGCCGAGTTCAATGACGCTTCGAACGCGTTCTGCCCTTGCTCCATCAGGCGGACGGTATTTTCGAGAAAGACGATGGCATCGTCCACTAGAAACCCTATCGCCAAGGTAAGAGCCATCAGGGAAAGGTTATCCAGGCTGTAGCCCAGTAGACGCATCGCTATGAATGTCAGGAATAGCGACAGAGGCAGCGCGACCGCGGGAATCAGTGTGTCGGTAGCTCTGCCAAGAAAGACGAAAATAACCGCAACCACTAGAACGAAGGCGATCCAGAGCGTGGCCTGCACATCTTTAATACTGCTAACGATGGTTTCGGATCGATCATAAATCGGAACCAAAAGAACGGACGATGGAAGCTGCGACTGAATGGTGGGGATTAAATCTCCCACTGACTTGGCCACGTCAACCGCGTTCGCACCTGCTCGCCGAAATACCGCGACCACCACGGTCGCTCCGGGCTGGGGATATCCACGCACCCAGAAGCGCATGTCGATGCGCTCATCCTGAACGGATTGCCTGGCATTGGCAACATCCTTCAGGTACACGGGTGAGCCGCCGCTCTGTCCGACGATGAGTTGGTTATATTCCTCGGCTGTCGCCAGTTGTCCTTGCGGCTGCAGCAGGAAGCTGCGGTGAGGTCCATCGATCTGGCCTGCGCCTGTGTAGGCAGTTCCATTTTTGATCGCGTTAGTCAGATCTTCCAGAGTGATGTTGCGGACCGCCATCGCCGATGGGTCGGCCTTGATCCGAACAGCCGATTGCGTTCCATAAACCGCAACCTGGCTGACGCCCGACAGGATGCTGATACGCTCGCCCACCTGCGTGTTGGCGTAATCGTAGAGTTGTCCTTCCGTCGCCGTGTCGCTGACCAGCGCAATGTACTCGATCGGCTGATCGTTGGGATTCGTCTTGGTGAATGTGGGAGGGCTGGGCAGGTCTACGGGAAGCTGTCCCTGTGCGCGCGTGATGGCTGCCTGGACATCCGTTGCTGCGGCATCGAGGCTTTTGGAAAGGTCGAACTGCAGGACAAAGCTGGAGTGTCCCTGACCATTGTTGGACGTGACCAGCTCCAGCCCAGGAATCTGCATGAACTGACGCTCGAGCGGCGTGGCCACGTTGTTGGCCATGGTCTCCGGCGTGGCTCCCGGATAGTTGACTTGCACCTGGATTACCGGATAATCAACGGCGGGCAGATCACTGACAGGCAGATGCGTGTAAGCCCACAGTCCGAACAGAATGACCGAGACGGTGAGCGCAATCGTCATCACCGGACGGCGGATGAAAGCTTCCGAGAGATTCATGATTGGCCCGCTTTCTTACCGCTCGGGTTGTCCGCATTCGCAGGCGCAGCACTCGGAGCATTGGCATCGACTCGTACCTTCGCACCGGGGCGAACCAGCATTTGTCCGGCGAGCACGATGCGTTCGTTCGGGGCCAGTCCTTCGGTCACAACGACATCTTTGCCCTGGCGCTGGCCTAACTTCACGGGCCGGAGCTCCGCTGTATCGTCCGGCTTCACCACGTAGACGAATGGCCCCTTCTGACTGATTTGTGCCGCTTCATTCGGAATGAGCACAGCTTGCTTCGCAGTATTCAGCACGAGTCTTACGTCTACAAATTGGCCCGGCCAGAAGTGATGGTCGGGATTGTCCAGGGTGGCACGTAGATTGACCGTCCCGCTGCCGTTCTGCACCGTGTTATCGAGGAACTCGATACGTCCGGACTTGGCTGCGTCCTCCGTATCGGATGGGAGCCGCACCGCCGCTCTTAGCAAGCCTCGCGACATTTGGCGTTCAACTTCAGGAAGATCGCTCTCGGTAACAGTGAACGTCGCATAGATGGGATCGATACGCTGGATGGAGAGCAGGGCTGTGGAGTTTGCTTGAACAATGTTGCCTACATCCACCAGACGTGCTCCCGCCCTGCCGTTGATTGGAGAGTGAATGTAGCAATATTCAAGGTTAAGCTTTGCAGTTTCGAGGGCTGCTTCCGCGGCTTCTACCTGAGCCTGGTCCACGTCAACCGTGTTCTTCTTAGTGTCATAGTCTTGCTTGGAGATGGCTCGGGTTCCGATGATCTCCTCGTCGCGGGCGAATTGAATTTTGGCGAGATCGAGGGCCGCCTTTGTCTGCGCAAGGCTCGCTGTCGCGGAGTCGAGCTGTGCTTTGTAGGGGCGAGGATCGATGACAAAGAGCAGCTGCCCTTTTCTGAGATTTTCTCCATCGCTGAAATGCCGTTCGACAATGCGCCCTGCGAGCTGCGGTGTGACGGTGACGGACTCGAAGGCTGCGTTTCTGCCGATTTCGTCCAGATACTTAGGGACGTCCTGGGCGGTCGCATTCACCAGGGTCACCAACGGTGCCGGCATTGCCGGTGCGGCCTGAACATTGCTTTTGCTGCAAGCCGTTGTCGCCAGCAGCAACAGCAGCGCTGCCGCAGATGGAATCAATCCGTAGCCCAGAGTGTTTTGTGTCTTATTCATTTCCATCTTCATTGCCATCCTCAAACTGAATATCTGCGTAATCACGCAGAGGTTGCCGTGACTAGCTGCTCAAGTTCAGAGTCGCTGTGTTCATGCGCTGTTACTTTTGTTCCAACATTTGAGTGCAAGTCTGCTTTAGCGGTCTGCTGCAGTGCACGACTCCGAGCGGTTATGATGTCTTGCCTTGAGCAGCCCAAAAAGAGGGCGCAATGCTGATCGGAATAGCGCTCTAGAACCGACATCACGTATACGAAGCGATCGAACGCTTCGAGTTCCAGAATTGCGGCAAACGGTTGCTGCTCCGCGGAGAGCGTACTGAGCAACGCGGGATTCAAACCGCCTGCCCCCTCCATTGGCCGCGGGTTGATGACCCGCACGGCGTTCAATATGATCATTCGCCTGGCCCAGGATCGTGCCCATTCCTTGAAGACCGGATTCCCTTTGGTCGCGTCCTTCAAGCCTGAGATAAAGCACTGCTCAGCCATCTCCCTATCCCCGGTCAACAAGAGCGCGAGCAGATGCAAACTACTCATGTCCTCGTCGAAGATGCGTTGAAAATCGACGATGCTCGCATAGGGATTGGATTTTGTGATGTTCTTTGTCTCCGGCATTGTCACCTCCGTGGTGATTGGCTTGTTCATTCGTGCAATGAATTCGGTTTCTCGTCATCCTTAGACTTGCCATGGCAATTCCTTGCCAGACGCTTCAAAACGTACCGGGTGAGGACGCCACAGCAGGAAAACTTTGCTCCGTCTTTCATAAGGCTAAAGATCGCGTCTTCTCCCTCGCGACTGATTACCGTAAGGCTGCTCAGGTCGATCACCAATTTGCGGCCCTCGAGATTCAGGCTCGCGTTTTTCCAGCTGGCGAGAAGCTCATTTGCCCAGGGGGCCATGAGCCTTCCTTCCACCACCAGCGTGCGTTTGTATCGAGTATCGATCGTTGAGATTTTGAACATATCGGTGTTTGCAACGCTTGAGTACAGTGCAACCTGCGTGCCGAAGCGGAGCACCCGAATCGTTCCCGTAAAGCGATGAAACCATTGCCGGGGAACAACACTGCCCTCGTATTGTGTCCAGGAATGTCAATGTCAAAATTGACACTGTCAAAATAGATGACAAAGTACACGCGGAAACGAGTGGTGAAAACTAGACGCGAAGAATACGAGCGAAGCAGGCCCTTCGCATCAATTCGATGAGTGTGAAGACGCGCAGGAGCCCTGCTTAAGCCAGTTTGTGGAGAGTTCGAAAATGATCGAAAGTTACGATACTCGTCGCGGATCGATGCCGAGCTTTTTCATGCGCGCGATGAGTGTGGTGCGTTTGATGCCCATCCGGGTAGCGGCGCCGTTGGCGCCTGCTACTCGCCCGTGGGTAAGCTTCAGTACGCGAACGATCTCATCCCGATCATTGGCGTCGCGTGTGCCCGCTGCCGGAGCGGTCCGGCCATTGCCGGCCAGTTCACTGATCGGAACTTGCAGCGCCGGGCCGTGAGTGAGGATCACGGAACGCTCGATGAAGTTTTCCAGCTCACGAATATTCCCCGGCCAGTGCGAGTTCGAGAGCTTCTTCATGGCATCGGCGGGTATGGATTCGATCTGCTTCTCCATGCGCCGCCCATACTTCTGTGTGAAGTAGCGGACCAACAGCGGAATATCCTCTGGGCGTTCGCGTAGAGGGGGGATGCGGATGGGAAACACGTTCAGGCGGTAGTACAAGTCGCTACGGAACTCCCGATCCTCGATCATTTTTTCGAGGTCGCGGTTCGTGGCTGCTACCAGTCGTATATCGACCTTTTTGGTTCTCGTACTTCCCAACCTTTCAAACTCACGCTCCTGCAAAGCTCGCAGCAATTTGGGCTGAATGTCGAGCGGAATGTCTCCCACTTCGTCCAGGAACAGCGATCCCTGGTCGGCAAGTTCCAACCGGCCGACCTTCTGTGAAATTGCACCGGTGAAAGCGCCGCGTTCGTGTCCAAACAGCTCACTTTCAAGTAGTCCGGTCGGAATGGCAGCGCAGTTGAGCTTTACAAAAGTCCGGTCTTTCCGTCGGCTGCGTTCATGGATCGCGCGTGCGATCAACTCTTTTCCAGTTCCCGTTTCGCCAAGCAGCAGTACCGTGGAATCGCTGGGAGCCACGGTGTCCACGAGATTCAAAACATGGCGGAGAGCCGAACTTTGTCCAACGATTCCCTCAAAGTCCATGTCACCGCGGATTTCCTCTTCCAGATACAGCTTTTCTTGAGCAAGCTTGTCTTTGAGATCGGCGATTTCCCCATATGCCAGCGCATTCTCCACTGCAATCGCCACCTGTCTTCCGATCTGCAGCAGAAAAGCAACCTCCTCCACGCCAAAAGCATTCTCCTGCCGGCTTGCCACGGCGAGCACGCCCAGCATGCGCTCCCGGCTCACCAAAGGCACATCGCAGAAGGAATTCATCCCCTCTGCCGCCGCCTTGGCATAGAACTCTGGCGGCGCGGTGGCCGGATCGAGCCGGTTCAAAACCCATGGCTTTCCGTTCCGAAGGATTTGACCCGGGGTTGTGCCCTCAATGGGAATCATGGATGTTTCAGTGAAAAATCCCTTGCTATCCGGGAAATCGAGAGCATGGACCCGCAACTCCCTGCCATTGGGTTCGGGCAGCATAATTGCCGCGGCATCGCATTGCATCACCCGGCGAACGCTGGCTGAGATAGATCGCAAGAGGTCGTGAAGATCCAGATTAGAGACGACTTGATTCGTGAGGTCCAGGATCATGGTCAGCCGATCCCGCGCCTGACGCGACAGGTAGAAATTCACCGCCGCGTCGATCGCCAATGCAATCTGATCGGCCACCAGGGATAGGAACCGGACCTCGTCAGGGGAATAGGCGTGGGGCCGCGAAGTGCCTATGCTCAACACGCCGAGGTGGCGCTGGCCTCTCGCCAGCGGCAGAGCGCAGGTCGAGACAATCCCTCGTTCACTGAGAAACTCGCCATATTTCGCAAAGCGGGCCTCTTCTCTCCAGTCCTCGGTCACGAGGATTTGTTGAGAGTTGTGCGCCAACTCGGCTGGAGTGTTTTCCACCACAACCTCAGCCAGAGGTAAATCCAGCTTTCTTCCATTCGAATAGAGCAGATGCCACTCGACAATGTCGCTTTCTGGTTCAAATGCAACAAGGTGCAGGTAGTCGAAGGGGACAATTTCGAGTAGCGCCTTGAGGAGCACATCTCCAGCCCTGTCGCAATCGTCGCACGCGCCGATTGCGTGGGTCGCGCGCAACAACGCTTCATAACGATCCCTATACGGCTCTGAGATCGTTATCGATGCAGCACTCATACGCTCTCGCGTGTCAAAGTGGAATTCGGCAGATCCATCAGTACTCATCGTTGCAGGCCCGTTAGTCTATTTGATCAGATGTATTGATATGAGCGAAAGCTTCGGCAAAACCATTCGGGAACTTACCAAGCCGTTGATCCTAGCTTCGAGAATTACCACAAGGCCCTGCGCGAACGCCGCGCTTGCACCGAACCGCATCAGTTGCGTCTTGTACGCTCTCCTCCATTGTTCAGGATGTGGAATAGCGCATTTGTTCGAGATCAACAATCAGTCCAGAACCGGTCGGGTGCCATCCCAGCCACTGCTTGGTTTGTGCGCTTGACGCTGGCATATCGAGGCCCGCAAACCTCGCGAGCCAGCCAAAATGAGCTTGTGCTTCCTCTGGAGAGAGGCTGACCACGGGCACCTTCAAGCCCCGGCCAATGACTTCAGCGATCTCCCGCATCGATACTCCCTCTTCAGCAACCGCGTGGTACCTGCTGCCTGCTTCATGCTTCTCCAACGCCAGCCTGTAGAGATGGGCAACATCGAGAACATGCGCCGCCGGCCAGCGATTGAGTCCGTCCCCTATGTACGCCGAGACTTCCTTCTCACGAGCTATTTGGACCGCGTAGGTAATGAGGCCCTGCTTGACCGTGTTGTGAACCTGGGGAAGGCGCACCACCGACACGTTCACACCACGCGAGACTTGCGCCAAGCCTGTCTGTTCGGAAACGCGAGGCATCGCTGGGTTGAGAATGGCCTCCATGTCTTCGGTTGCGACACGGCCTGGGGCAAGCCCCCCAGTTCCGGTGGTGACAATCAAGGGGCTGTTTGAGCCCGCAAGCGCGTCGCCAAGCGTCTCGATTGCGCGCCTATCGATCTCACAGTTCTCCTTGAATTTCGAGAAGTCGTGAATGAAAGCGCAGTGAATGACGCCATCTGACGCGGCAGCTCCAGTGCGCAGGCTTTCCAGGTCTTCGAGATCACCCCGATGCACCTCGGCGCCGGCGGCGGTAAGTGACGTGGCGCCTGCATCGCTGCGAGTAAGGCCGAGCACCTGATGGCCTGTGTCGATCAGCTCTCGAACAATGGCCGAACCAATGAAACCTGTCGCACCTGTGACAAAAACACGCATAATGAGAACCCCTGATTCTTGGATTGTCGACCGTCACAAATCGATCACTGCTCATGCCGGGCTATTGGAACTTCGACGTCCTGTCTGGGTATTGCGTCGAGATCGGCAAGCACCTCAGCGGGAATTTGCAGCGTTGCCGCCTTAAGATTCTCGCGAAGATGCTTGAGGGAAGATGTTCCGGGAATCACCAGGATGTTTGGCGATCGCTGGAGGAGCCACGCAAGTGCAACCTGCATTGGCGTGGCATTGAGGCGCGACGCGGCTTCAGACAATGTGTCCGACTGCAGCGGAGTGAATCCCCCAAGTGGAAAGAATGGAACGTAGGCGATGCCCTCACGCGCAAGCTCCGCTACGAGCACATCGTCGGCCCGATGTGCCAGGTTGTAGTGATTCTGAACGCAAACGATGGGTACGATGCGCCGCGCTTCCGCGATCTGTGCGGGCGTGACGTTGCTCAGCCCGATATGACGTATCAAGCCCTTTTGCTGGAGCTCGGCCAGGACAGTGAGCGGCGCTTCGAGCGAACCTTCGGCCGGTTGATGGACGTTGAACATGCTGCGCAGGTTGACCACATCAAGCACATCCAGGCCGAGGTTGCGGAGATTGTCGTGCACCGCCGCAGTCAGTTCCTCGCGTGAGAGGGCGGGAATCCACGATCCATCTTCGCCTCGCCGGGCGCTGACCTTGGTCACGACTACCAAATCGTCGGGATAAGGGGAAAGTGCCTTTCGTATGATCTGATTGGTGACGTGAGGGCCATAGAAATCAGCGGTATCGATATGATTCACACCGCTCGCCACGACCTCTCGCAAAAGAGCGATAGCTCCATCGACATCTCGAGGTTGGCCCCACACCAACTTGTCACCATCTCTCCCTGCAAGTTGCATGGCTCCGTAGCCCATGCGGTTCACCGTGAATGAACTGCCGGGCAGGGTGAATCTGCCGGCTTGACTTATATCCTGAAGCATTCCAGTTCTCCCTGATTCATTGTTGGCTTCTCCATTTGGAACCAGCATTGACGAACCACTGCCGCTTCGAATAAAACGGAGACTGCCTCCCAATCAATAGATAACCGGAGATTGTCTCCGGTTGCAAGTAATTTTTGATGCCTAAGAAAGATTTACAATCCGCCACACGAAAGCCGCGCTCGGATGCCCAGCGCAACCGCGAGCGTATCTTGGAGGTCGCGAAAGAGGCTTTTACCCGTTTTGGCGCAGACGCCAGCCTAGACGATATCGCCAAGCAGACGGGCGTGGGAGCCGGGACTCTGTATCGTCACTTTCCCACCCGGGATGCCCTGATCGAAGCGGTCTATCGGAGCGAAGTGGAAAAGCTGGCTGCAGCGGAGCGCAAGTTCACGGCAACCATGCCTCCGATTGAGGCGCTGCGCACATGGATGCTGCTGTTCGTCGATCACATCGCGGCAAAGCAGATCATTGCCCCTGCTCTCAATAGCGTTGTCGGAGGCCCCTCAAAGCTGTTTGAGGGTTCTCGCGGGCTGATCCATGGAGCCATCGACGCGCTGGTGAAACGCGCGATCAACAGCGGCGAAATCCGCAGTGATCTCGAACCCTTCGACCTGCTTCGAGCGCTGATCGGTGTCTCCCATATAGCGTCCGGTCCCGGTTGGCAGCAAAGCGCCAGGAGGCTGGTGGACATCCTCATTACAGGCTCACGCCCGGTTGAATAGGGCGCGCTTCTCCAAACCCGGTCCGCAAAGCACAGAGCCCACAGGCGATTCTGGGGCATTTCGTCACTTCATCCTGGCTAATTCACTCGAACTGGTTCCGCGAGCGACTGGCAAAGTACGAAGGCGCTACGCCACTCAGTGAGGTTGCTGTTTGTTGTGGGTTCGCCGACCAGAGTCATCTGACACGCGTGTTTATGCGGCATGTTGGCAGTTCTCCCATTGTGTGGCGGCGTAAGGCCCAACGGTGAGCAAACGCTGAAGCGGAGGCAAGCGTAGTCTTATTGCGGGTTTCTGTGTGTAACCTCGAACGAGTACCCGTCTGGGTCAAGAACGTCGGCTGCATAGTAATCCGGGGTGTATTCCGTTCTGAACCTCGGTGAAATATTGTCCTTGGCGCCAGCGGAGAGCGCTTCCCTGTAGAATTCGTTGACCTTATCCTGACTTTCTGCCATGAACCCCCAGTGAATGGAGTCTGGATCAGGCTTGCCTTGCTTGAGCCAGAAGAACGCCCTCTTGCCATCACCAAATCCCCACAGATCAGGATGATCGCCTTCGCCCTTATAAGGCAGGAAGAACCTAATACCGAGAGGCTTCAAGGCCGCCTCGTAGAACGCTAATGAACGTTCTACATTGCTGACGGTCAGAATAATATGGGTCAACATGGATATTCTCCTTCAAGCTATGGGGTTTCAACGGTCCTCTTAACCGTTGGCGACTCCATGGATCGCAACCAGCGGCTGCGCCTCGGTGACCTGTCAAATCTATCTGGAGGTCACTAAATGGCAGTTGACTGCATTTGAAATTTGCCGGCCCGTCTTGAGGGGAGCCATTTCAAAAGGTCTGAAAAAACTTCCTGCTATCTCCCCGCACTCCAAGAGTTAGCTGCTGACGGGCAGCGTTTCTGTAATGGTCACTGGAACCTACCAAGCAAGCCACCGCGCTTTGTCTCTGCAGACCGAGGCACCAGGAGTGGAGGAACAGCGGATGGGTAACTTGGCAAGTTCTTAAACATCCTACCGCACAGATATAACGCATGCATGCTTCCCCGTCTTGTTCAATTCTGGCGCTGTTGGGACAATCTGGTCAGTTGGAAGCGTGACACACGTCAGCGTCGCGAGGGACGATTATGATAGCGAAGATACTTTCCTTTGTGGCGAAAGGCAAGCGGTTTAGTTCAGCCGGCCGGTTTGAACGTTGAATCGGACGCCAACGTATTTTGGGTGATGACTCTGTTTGGGTCTCCATATTTTCGCTAACTCGAACCTTCCATTGCCGAGTTGGGGAACGCACTAGGGAAGGTCGGTTGTCTCATGATGCCGAGGCGATCGACTGAACTCTCGCAGAAGCGGAAAAACCTGTCGGTCTGAGCCACGGCAACAAATGCTCGTGCTTCATGTATACAGTTTATCTGTACAGATAAACTGTATACATGCTATATTCATTCGATGAACGATCGGGTGAGTTTTTCTCAAGCCGAGCGCGTCTCTGCACTTGCAGCAGAGCTTCGGGCAATCTCTGGCAAACTCAAGCGGAAGCTGCGCGAACAGGGTGGGCAGAGCGATTTGAGGCCTTCGCAAGTCTCCGTTGTGCTTCGTATCGAGAAAGACGGTCCTGCGGCGGTATCGAGCTTGGCTCGAGCTGAGGGAATGCGTCCTCAGTCGATGAGCGCCATCATCGCGTCGTTGCTGGAAGCCGGATTGGTGAGCGGCTCGCCGGACCCGAACGACAGACGGCAGACCTTGATGTCACTCTCCCGGAAATGCCAGAAGTTGCTCAGGGACGGTCGCGCCGCAAGGCAGGATTGGCTCACAACAACAATCCAGAAGAAGCTCTCCTCCCAGGAACAGGAAAGGCTTGCTTCTGCCGTCGACCTGCTCGCGCGCCTCATGGAAGACTGATGCCTTCGCGTACAACCACTCAACTCGCATTCAGATCCCTGTCGAGGAGAAGAACCTAATGCCCGTTACAACGCTTGATCCAAAGACAGCCCTTATTGTCGTTGATCTTCAGAAAGGCATTATCAACTCACCCTTTATCCATCCGGTCGCTGGCGTCATGGAGCGAACCTGCGCTTTGCTTGATGCCTTTCGTCAGCGTGATCTCCCGGTCGTTCTGGTCAATGTCGCTGGAGGCGCACCAGGCCGGACGGAGCAGCCGCGCCGTTTCTCGACGCTTCCCGAGGGATTCAGCGATCTGATTCCGGAGCTGGATCGCCAGGCCAGCGATATCGTGGTGACGAAGCGGACATGGGGCGCGTTTGCGAGTACGGATCTGGAGATGCAACTGAAGGCCAACGGGGTAACGCAGGTTGTTGTCACCGGCGTAGCAACCGGAACCGGCGTCGAAGCCACTGCCCGACAGGCGTATGAGCAGGGATTCAACGTCACGCTTGCCCTCGATGCCATGACGGATGTGCGCCCGGAAGCGCACGAGTACAGCCTTGCAAGTGTTTTTCCCCGTCTTGGAGAAACAGGCTCAACCCAGGACATTCTTAACCTGCTGGCGACGAGGAGCGCATAACCATGACCTGGCCTCATCTTGTGTCGTACTTCTTTGGAGGAATTTTCCTGGCCAACGCCACTCCGCATTTTGTCAGCGGCATGATGGGACGGCCCTTTCAATCTCCCTTTGCAAAGCCTCCCGGAAAAGGACTTTCCTCGTCTACGGTGAACGTTCTCTGGGGCTTCTTTAACGCCGTCGTCGGGTATCTTCTCGTGGTGTGCGTTGGCAACTTTGATCTGAGATCGATAAGTGACGTTCTTGCTCTTGCGGTTGGCGCACTGCTGATCAGCCTTCACTCGGCGCGGCACTTCGGCCAGTTTCATGGAGGCAATTCCCCGGAACGTTCATGAAGAATCCAGCGGCGGGTGCTTTCCGCGCTTTGAGCATCTTCAATTTTCGTGTGTGGTCAGCGGGCGCTCTGGTTTCCAACATCGGTACATGGATGCAACGTGTTGCCCAGGACTGGCTCGTCCTTACGCAACTCACGCATCATGATGCCTCCGCTGTGGGAATCGTCATGGCGCTGCAGTTTGCACCGCAGCTTCTTTTGTTGCCCTGGACCGGATTTGCCGCAGATCATCTCAACCAACGCAAGCTCCTGATGGTCACCCAAGCGACGATGGGAGTGTTGGCGCTGGCTTTGGGAATCCTTACGATCACGGGCAACGTCCGTCTTTGGCAAGTCAATGTATTTGCGTTTTTGTTTGGCTCGGCGGCTGCATTGGATGCTCCCGTGCGCCAGACTTTCGTGGCCGAGTTGGTAGGTGACGAGTACTTGCATAATGCAGTCGCGCTCAATTCGACATCGTTCAATGCCGGCCGTATGATCGGTCCCGCAGTTGCCGGTCTCGTCATTGCGAGGGTGGGAACTGGTTGGGCGTTTGCGATCAACGGCCTATCATTCGCCGCAGTTTTGATTTCGATGTCACTGTTCCGCGTGTCCGAACTCTATCCAAACACGAGAGCTCAACGTACCGCCGGAGGATTTCTGGAAGGATTCCGCTATGTCTGGGGCCGCCAGGATCTCCGGGCAATTCTGGTCATGCTGTTTCTGATTGGGACCTTCGGACTCAACTTCCCGATCTTTACTTCGACGATGGCTGTCAACGTCTTCCACACCGATGCGCGCGGCTTCGGACTGCTGTCCTCCATCATGGCGATTGGCACCATCTCCGGAGCGCTGATCGCCGCCGGTCGCGACAAGCCGAAGTTCGGCTCGTTATTCTTCGGCTCAGCGGTCTTCGGGATCGGATGTACCTTCGCTGCGCTGGCCCCCGGTTACTGGTGGTTCGCCGCTGCTCTCGTGGTCATTGGGGTTGCGGCTTTGACACTTACCAACGCAACCAACAGTATGATGCAGCTCTCGACGGAGCCTGCCATGCGTGGCCGAGTTATGGCCTTTCGCCTCGCTGTCGCGCTTGGAGGTACGCCGATAGGAGCTCCGATCGTGGGTTGGGTGGCAAACCGTTTCGGTCCCCGGTGGGCACTGGGCGTAGGCGCGTCATCGGGGTTTGCCGCTGCCCTGGTTGCGATATATGTCCTGACGCGGCGAACTGGACTGAACCATGCCGACCTGGCTCGATGAGTTCAAGTCGGCGCTGGCGGATTGATCTGAAAATTGGTACGCCACGATGAAGTCTCGGTAGTCGCACTTGGGTGGTTCGATCCCCTCCCCACGGGGGAGATTGGGACTGAGAAGTCGGCTTCGGTCCGGTTAGCCTATGGATTGCAACGTCGCTCATGAACGATACTGCTGCGGGCTCCGCTCTTCGATACACTGAAAGCAGGAGATTCCTGCGCGTGTTCCTTTCCCTGATTCTGGTGTGTCTTCTCTGGGCTGGCCTGCACGTTTATGTTGTCTCGCGGCTGCTCTCGATCCCATTCATCGCACACCACGTTCCGGCGCGGCTGTTGATTCCGGCGGTGATCCTGCTAGGGGCAAGTTACATCGTCTCGCGGGTGCTCGAGCACTACTCGATTGACGGGCTTTCGCACGTGCTTGAGATCGTCGGCGCGTACTGGGTGGGCGCATTCTTCCTGCTCTTTTCGACTTTCCTCGTTTTCGATCTCTGCACCGGTTTTGGCCTGTGGCTGCGACCACAGTTGCCTGCGCTGCGCACGGCCGCGTTTTTCCTTGCGCTGCTAATGACGATCGTAGCGCTAGTCCAGGCGCGGCGTTCCCCGGTGGTGACGGAGTACGAGGTCACCCTCAATGGACTGCCTCGCGAGGCCGATGGAACGGTGCTCGTGGCGGCAAGCGACATGCATCTGGGAGCCATGCTGGGCCATGGCTGGGCGAGTGAACGTGCGGCGCAGTTTGAGTCGCTCCGTCCCGACCTTTTGCTGCTGGTGGGCGACATCTTCGAAGGCGATGAAACGACCTATCCCGGCTGGCTGCCAGTTCTGCAGCAGTTCCGCGCTTCGCACGGCGTGTACGTTGTGACGGGAAATCACGAGTTCTACGCCGGAGGCAGGAAGATCATCGATCTCTTTCGCCGCGCGGGCTTTCACGTGCTGCGCGATGAAAGTATCGAACCAATCCCTGGGTTGGTTTTGACAGGAGTGGATGACGTGGCCTTCCGGGGACGCGCGTCGCATGCGGCAATCTTGGAGAAGGTGCTGCGTCAGCGTCCCGAGGGCGCCAGCGTCCTGCTCTCGCACACTCCGGTGGAAACCCAACGAGCGGCCAGCGCCGGCATCGGACTCATGCTCTCTGGCCATACCCACGAAGGGCAGATCTGGCCTTTCACTTATCTCGTGAAGCTCGCCTTCCCGATCCTGTCGGGGCGTTATCGTGTGCAGGACATGACCGCCATCGTCTGCCGGGGCACCGGAACCTGGGGACCGCGCATGCGCCTCTTCAAGCGAAGTGAACTGCTGCGAATTACCGTGCGCGCAAGGAGCTAGCGACTCTGACTCCTGAACAGCACGGCGGTCGTTACTGATCCATCAACGTCGTGGAGACGATTAACCCGATAGAAGCAGCGATTGCGCTCGACCTTCAGGGCCTGCGCTTTCGTCGTCAACTCAGCCAGTGGGGCCGTCTTCCGGCATGGAACCGCGAAGGCGTTTCCGTCATTCGCCTTCCGTGGGCACCGCCAAAGCGCTGGCCGCATTTTCCGGGGTAATCAAGCTTGCCTCCGCACTCGCAAGACGCATCAGTGCATCATTGGCCGTATCCTCGATGCGAGTGTTGTTTTTGTGAAGCAGTCGAATCGCTTTAAACGCCTGGTGGCACAACTCAAAGCGGTTTTTCGTTGCTAACGCATCAAAAACGATATCTGAACGCATAGCCGACACCTTCCATGGTACTGGGGAACTGTAACCTGTTGTGATGTCCTCAGGAAATGGAGCGGAAGGCATCGGGAAGAGTACGCAACCAGAATAGTGCGATCTTGTGATCCAATCTAGGAGTTGGATCACAATTCCGGTATTTCTTCTTCCAACCCAGGATCGCAGGTTGCCTCCGCCACCCGCGGCTTCAACATTCCCATGCGGCCATGGCAGACGTACCAGGCAGCTCCCCGGCTCGGAACAGGAGTGGAACGGGATCATGCGCCATGGCGCAAAGCTGCTTGGGTCCTGCTCGGAGGAAACCGTGCCCAAGCTGCCATGGATGACCCGGAAGAACTATGCCGGGGCCTGCATCGCCCGGTGCTCGCGTCATCCCGGCGCCGGCATCACCCTGGCTTGGCCCACGGCGGCCAGGCCGATGCGGTAATCTTACTGAGCGAAGCCAGGATGCGGCGGATTGAGCTTCTGGAAACTCTGGGCAACAAACGGGAACCGCCGCCGCGGGGGAAGCACCGCAACACCCCGCTGTAAGGCGAACACAGAGAGAGACGAGTAAGCACGCGGCATTGATTGCGGAGGCCGTTCCAAGAGAAGCGGCATGTCTATGGTAGAAGCAATCCGGTCACCCGTCGAAGTAGCCGAATGGCTGAGCCTGGGGAAGATCCTGTTCCTGGTGATTCATTTCCTCGGTCTCACATTGCTTATCTACATTCTTACCAGGCGCATGACGCCTCTGCTTCGGGGCGAGCGCGACCCTCGTTTCGACCGCCCCTGGCTCCGGCTGGCAACAGTCCTGCAGTTCTGGTTGGCGCAATGGAAGCATCCGCGCTACCGGGGCGCCGGATTGCTGCACATCCTTATCTTTGCCGGTTTCATGATCCTGGCGGTCCGTTCCCTGGCGCTGCTCATCTTCGGTCTCTCCGGCCATGCCGGATTCCCGGGCGAAGCCGGTCATCTCTATGACCTGCTCACGGACTGGTCCGCGTCCGTCGTCTTGGTATGCATGATAGTGGCCGCCGTACGCCGGATCGTCTTCCATCCAGCGCGCTATGCGGTGCCGGCAAGATATGGCAAAGGGCATCCGGGCGATGCGATCTTTCTGCTGGGATTGATCGCCACCTTGATGTTGTGCGATATCGCTTTTGCCGCCAGCAATGCAGCCGTTCTTGTGCAGCAAGGTAAGGCCGTGGAAGCGCTGGCCGTGGGGTCCTTGCCGTGGATGTTGAACCAGGCGCTGATTGTGGTTCCCTTGCCGGTGCTGCTGAACACCCGCGTTGGCATCTGCATTTTTCACGAACTGACCTTTTACTTCCTGCTGTGCTACCGGCCATTCGGAATCCAGTTCCACGTCATCACTTCCTTATTTAATGTCTACTTCGCAAAATTGGACCGCGGAACCGTGAAGCCGGTGCGCTGGGGCGCGGCCAACCTGAATGAATTGAAATCGTTCGGGGTGAAGAAGTTTGAAGATTTTACCTGGAAGCAGATGCTGGATTTCTACACCTGCGCGGATTGCGGGCGATGCTCGGACAACTGTCCGGCCGATGCCGCGGGAAGGCCTCTGTCCCCGCGATTCATTTCGATCAAGGCAAGGGATTACAGCTTCCAGCACTATCCGGTTTTCGGCCGGGCGAGGGCAGAGGATGCCCGCTTGATCGGCGGCATTTATTCCGAGGATGAAATCTGGTCCTGCACCACCTGCGGCGCCTGCGAGGAGGAGTGCCCGCTGATGATCGAGTACATCGACAAGATGGTCGATTTGCGGCGCGGCATGATCGACGAAGGGAATGTGCCGCAGTCCATGCAGAAACCTCTGAAGGCGCTTGCGAGCCGGGGCAATCCCTACGGCAAGATGGAGAAGAAAAAGGCCGACTGGATCGACAACAAGGAGTTCCGCGAGGGCTGCAAGGTCAGGATTCTGGATGCCAGGCAGAGTGCCGAAACCCTGTATTTTGTCGACAGCATCACTGCCTACGAGGACCGTATCCAGGCGATTGGACGCGCGACCGCCAGGATTCTCGATCATACCGGTGAGGACTTCGGAATTCTGGGCGCGGCGGAAAAGGACAGCGGTCACGATGTCCGGCGCTTCGGCGAAGAAACGCTGTTCCACGCCTTGCGCGGCCACAACGTCACAGCCATCAAGGCCTCCGGAGTGAAGCGCATCGTCACCGCCGACCCGCATGCCTACAACGCGCTGAAGAACGATTACAAGGATGTGCCGCCGGTGGAGCACATGAGCCAGTGGATGGCGCGGCAAGTGAAGGCCGGCAACATCAAGTTCAATCGCCTGGAGGACGCTGGCGCCGTCTACACCTATCACGATCCCTGTTACCTGGGGAGGCACAACCAGGTGTACGACGATCCCAGGGATGTGCTGGATGCGATTCCAGGTCTAAAGAGAGTCGAGATGAGCCGTTGCCGCGACCGTTCCTTCTGCTGCGGCGGCGGTGGACTCATGCTGTTCTACGAACCCAGGGAAGATCAGCGAATGGGAGTACTCAGGGTACGGATGGCCGCCGCCGCCGGGGCGAACGTCATTGTCACCGCCTGCCCGTTCTGCATGGTGAATATAGAGGATGCCATCAAGGTGGCGGGAATGGAAGCAACCATGACCGCCATCGACCTTACCGAGCTGGTTGACAAACAGATTGTACGGCGCATTCGAACCGAGGTGAGGGAAGCGCCGAGGGCCGGAACAGGCAACGTGTAGTGCGGCAAGATCGACCTGGGAGGATGACCGTGGAGATTCTGGTTTGCGTCAAGCGCGTGCCCGACACGTCGGAGAATGAGATCGAGTTGAACCGCGCCGGCAACGACATCGAGCGGGAGGACCTGGTGTATTCGGTGAACGAATGGGACAACTACGCCATGGAAGAGGCCATTCGGATCGTGGAAAAAAACGGTGGCAACGTGACCGTGGCTACGGTTGGCGGCGAGGACGACGAGGAAGTGTTGCGCCGCGCGTTGGCCATGGGCGCCAATCGCAGCGTGCTGATTTCCGATGCGGCCTTTGCGGGATCCGATGGCGCGGGTATTGCCCGCCTGCTCAAGGCTTTCGTCGAGAAGAACCACTTTGACCTGATCCTGACCGGCGCGCAGGCGGAGGACGGCGCGGCCCAGGTGGGTGGAATGCTGGCGGCCCTGCTCGACTATCCGTTTGCCGCCCTGGTGGATTCCATCGAACTGCTCGATGGCGCGAAACTGAAAGTCAGCCGCGAGATCGAAGGCGGAAACAAGGAGCTCAACGAGATTGATCTGCCCTGCGTGCTCTCGATTGAGACCGGCATCAACGAGCCGCGTTATGTCGGAATGCGGAGCATCCAGATGGTGGCCGCCGTGGAGATACCGATCCTGGGCGCGGCGGAGCTGGGGATTGACGCCGCATCGGCCGGCAAGGCTGCCGCCAAGGTGCATCGCACGGACTACTTTATGCCCGCCGCCAGCAAGGGAGCCGAGATTCTCAACGGCGGCAGGGCAGAGGTGATCGACAGAATGATTGAGTTGGTAAGAGCCAAGGGAGGGTTGAAGTAATGGCTCGGATCTTTGCCTACATCGCTCACAAAGACGGCACTGCGGATGATATGGCCGCCGAGTTATTGGCCGCCGCGAAACTGATCGATGCCGGCTCCTCTCCAACTGCCGTTGTGACCGGTTCAGGGCCGCAGCTTGATTCGGTTTGCAAGACCCTGCGGGATTCCTACGCGGAAATATGGAAGGTATCGAAGGCGGAACTTGCCTACCCAAACGCCGAACTCGTCCGCCAGGCCCTGGTCGCCATTCTGCCTCCTGGATGCATCGTTCTACTTCCCCATTCTCATTTCGGAGTGGACTTGGGGCCCGGTCTCTCCATCAAGTTGAAGGCGGCTTCCGTCTCCGACGTGATTGCCATCGAGGGAGCGGAAGGAAACCGGCTCAAAGTGGTCCGCCAGGAATTTGGAGGACAGATCAGCACCCACGTCTGGTTCGACATTTCCAGCGGCGCGGTGATCCAGATTCGTCCCGGCGCGCTGAAGCCAACCGCAATGGCTCCCGTTGGCGGAAAGGTTGTCGATAAGTCGTCCGCGGTTGGCGTTCTAAAGGCCGGACGGCGCTACCTGGAAACGGTGGTTGCCGAATCCGGCGATGTGGACATCAGCAAGGAACCGGTTCTGATTTCGATAGGCCGCGGCATCCAGGAACAGGACAACGTCCATATAGCCGAGGAACTGGCCGAAGCCATGGGCGCGGCGGTGAGTTGCTCGCGGCCCGTGGTTGACGCCAAGTGGCTGCCAAGGTCCCGCCAGGTGGGATCCTCCGGCCATACCGTGAAGCCCAAGGTCTATCTGGCCTGCGGTATCAGCGGTTCATTCCAGCACTTGGCGGGCATTCAAGGCAATCCCTTTATCGTCGCCATCAACAAGAATCCCAAGGCTCCCATCTTTCAGGTGGCGGACGTGGGAATTGTCGATGACATTCTGGAGTTCCTGCCGGAGTTAACTACAAAAATCCGCGCCATGACGAAATAGAGGCGCGCCAAAACCCGGGAGTCTGCCACTTCCAGCGAGGACGACGCGTCCAACGCCGGTGCTGGATTCAGCGGTGACGCCGAACCCGTCGAGAGCGCGGCACCGGCAGAATCCATCTTTTCCTGACGGCGGCAACCGTCTGACCCAGTGCGAACTGCACTGGCGATTTGCACCTTGCGGAATCCTCCAACCAACAGCGCGCGTGGCTGCTATGGAAAGTAGTTGTATATGCATCGCGTATCCAATGAAATCGCGGCGAACTTGTTGGACTCACGCTGAAAAATCCGCTAGAATTGTGACTTATAACACTTATTCATGCCTTCGTTTTGAGGCTTATCATGTCCAGTAAGGTAGTGGAGGAGACCGTTTCTTCTTGGTCTCCCAAAGTCTTAGCATTTGTTTGTAACTGGTGTACTTACACTGGAGCCGATCTGGCAGGCACAAGCCGCCTGAAGATGGATCCCAACGTTCGCGTCATTAAGCTGCCGTGCAGTAGCCGTGTCAATCCTCTTTTCATCATCAAGGCTTTTGAGCGTGGCGCCGACGGCGTAATCGTCAGCGGCTGCCATACTGGCGACTGTCACTACAGCACCGGAAACTTCCACGCCCGCCGTCGTTTTGCCATTCTGCATGACCTTCTTCACTTCATGGGCGTGGACGCCGATCGCGTGACCTTTGCCTGGGTTTCTGCTTCCGAGGGCAACAAGTGGCAGCAGGTGGTCAACGAGACCACGGAACGCGTCAAGCAACTGGGGCCATTCGGCGGATTCGGGAAGCGGGAAGGCGGCGGGCCACAATGAAACAGCTACAGGATCTCGCTCGCAAGCTACTCAGCGATGGAACCGTGAACGTCGTCATCGGTTATGAAGCCGGGCCGCGCGGCATTCGTCCCGCCTTTATTACCTCTCCGGAGCAGGCCGACAAGCTCGTCTTCAACATCCACTGCGTTCAGAATCTTGCCACCTACCTGAATCCTCGCCGCAAGCAAATTACCCAGCTTGGAAAAGTGGCCGTTGTGGTCAAGGGATGTGATGCGCGCGCCGTTGCCGGCATGATCCGCGAGAAGCAGGTCGAGCGCGGCAATGTCGTCATCCTCGCCATGCGCTGCGGTGGAGTCCTGGAGAGTTCCGGAACCGATTCAGAGCTGACCGCGGACACCGTGTCGGTGCGCTGCGCAGGCTGCACGGACCGCGAGCCAAAGCTGTTCGACCACATTCTGGGTGAGTTGCCGCCGGAGCCTCCCGTGAATACCCGCCGCAGCGATCAGATCGCTGCGCTGGAAAAGATGACTGCCGTGGAGCGTTGGAATTACTGGACCGAACAGCTCTCGCGCTGCATTCGCTGCCATGCCTGCCGCGAAGCCTGCCCCATGTGCTTCTGCGTGAAGTGCACGGCGGAGAAGACCCAGCCGCAGTGGATCGATCCTTCGGCCACTCCGAGAGCCAATCGAGCCTGGCAAACCATGCGGGTGCTGCACCAGGCGGGCCGATGCGTGGATTGCCTGGAATGCGAGCGCGCCTGTCCCGAACATATTCCGCTTGGAATGCTCGCCCGCTATGTTGCCGATGCGGTGGAAAAGCGCTTTGACTACGTAGCCTGCGAAGATCCGTCCCAGGCAGCGCCCTTCGGCGCTTTCAGCCCCAGCGACGACGAGGAGTTCATCCGGTGACGCACAGTTTTCTTTCCCACCAAGGATTTGCGGCTCTGGTTGCCGACTTGCTCGCCGCCAACAAGCGAGTCATTGCTCCCGTCCGCGCCTCAGACGATCCAGGGCAAGTTGATTACATGCCCATCCAGAAGTTCGAAGAAGCGGTGTTTGGCCTCCGCCTGCCGCGCCGCTCCCTGAAAGAGTTTTTTCTTCCGCCCACCGAGGTCTTGCTGCATTACCGGCAGACCAAGGCCGGTATTGAAATTCGCGAAGTGCCCACCGCGGCGCCGCCGCAAGTCATCTTCGGCGCCACGCCATGCGATGCCGCCGCCCTGGAGGTTGTGGACAAGGTGATGGGCTGGGATTACCGCGACGAACTCTGGTTCGGACGGCGTGAGGCGACCACCATCGTCAGCTTTCTCTGCACCCTCATGGACTCGACTTGTTTCTGCACCGCCGTCGGCCTGGGACCGGAGTCTTTCCGCGGATCCGATGTGTTGCTGGTGCCCGTCGACGGCGGCTATCTGGCGCATGTCATCACCCCGAAAGGGGAGGCGTTGTTGCAGGGACACACGGCCGAAGCTTCCGCCGCGGCCTTGGCCTCGGCCGAAACGGCGCAGAGCGAAGCCCGCAAGAAGGTGGAGAACAATCTCGCGGACATTCCCGCGGAACTCTCTGGCTGGCTGGCCGCGAACTTTGACAACCCGTTGTGGAAGACCATCGCGCTGCGTTGCCATGGCTGCGGAGCCTGTGCCGCGGTTTGCCCAACCTGCCATTGCTTTGACATCGTTGACGAGCATGACAGCGCCGACTCCGGCGTGCGCCGCAGAAACTGGGATTCCTGCCAGACCTCCCTGTTCACTCTCCATGCCTCCGGACACAATCCGCGACAGAGCCAGAGTGAGCGCTTCCGGCAGCGGATTCAGCACAAGTTTTCGATTTATCCCAGCCGCTTCGGAGAAATTCTCTGCACCGGCTGCGGCCGTTGCTCCCGGGCTTGTCCCGGCGGCATGGATCTACCCAATCTTCTCGGCGAGATCGTCACGCTGGCGCAAACCGAGCCTGAAGTGAGTGGTCAATGAACATCTACCAGCCCCATCTGATGCGTATCCGCGAGATCACGGACGAGACCATCGACACGCGTACCTTGAAACTCGAGTTCGAGGATTCAGCCTTCGCCGAACAGTTCCAGTTCTCCGCCGGGCAGTTTGGCGAGTACTCCGTCTTTGGCGAAGGCGAGAGCACTTTCTGCATCGCCTCTCCGCCAACCCGGGCCGGCTACATCGAGTGCAGCTTCAAGGCAACCGGGAAAGTGACGCAAGCGTTGCGCCGCCTCGACGTAGGTGACACGATCGGTTTCCGCGGTCCTTACGGGAATCATTTCCCGCTGGAGGAGATGAAGGGTCACTCCATCGTCTTCATCGCCGGAGGCATCGGTCTCGCGCCGGTCCGTTCCGTCATCTGGAACGTGCTCGATCTTCGCGAACAATTCAAAGACATCACCATCATCTACGGAGCGCGTACGGTTGCAGACCTTGTCTACAAGCGCGAACTCGAAGTGTGGGCCAGCCGTTCCGATCTCAAGCTCTGCCTGGCGGTCGATCCCGGCGGCGAGACTCCGGACTGGAAGGGCCTGGTGGCGCGCATTCCCACGGCCGTCGAGCAGGCGGTAGCCACTGCCGAAGACACCTTCGCCGTCATCTGCGGTCCGCCCATCATGATCAAATACACATTGCCCGTGCTCACCAAGCTGGGCTTCCCCGGCGAACGCATTTACACCACGCTGGAAAACCGCATGAAATGCGGTCTTGGCAAGTGCGGACGCTGCAACATTGGCCCTACCTATGTCTGCAAGGACGGCCCGGTTTTTACCGCCGCCCAGATGCGGGACCTGCCGCAGGAGTTCTAAATGCGACAGAGCGTGAATCAAGTACGGGAGAGTGCAGTGAAGAGCAAAGCGGAAACCACCATTGCTGAGACTGAAGCCACAACAACCGGCGCTGGGGTGCGCATCGGAGTGTATTTTCTTCAGACCGGCCCAGAGTCCTCAGCGGCGATGGACCTGCGCAGTGTTGCCGAGTACGCCGCCGGGCTTCCCGGCGTGATTACGGTGCGCACCCTCACCGTTTCCTCCGCTCTCGATCCAGACGCACTGGCGCTTGAACTTCGCCAAGGCAAGTTGAACACCATCGTCATTGCCGCGGCTCACCCCGGTTTCTACAAACCTGTGTTTTCCCGCGCCCTGGTCCTGGCTGGCTGCGCCGGTGAGCAAGTCCGTCTTGCATCCTTAGCCGAACGTGGCGATGCCCCTACCACCGCTCAAGCCAAGGCCGTGGTTGCCTGTGCCGTTCAGGGCATTCCTTTCACCCTGGCCGCAGAACCCGGAGCTGGTTCCTTTGACTCGGCAACACTGGTGATCGGCGGCGGTGTTGCCGGCATCCAGGCTGCTCTTGAGATCGCCGAATCCGGCCACAAGGTCTATCTTGTCGAGCGCACCGGGACCATCGGCGGACGCATGGCCATGTTCGACAAGACCTTCCCTACGCTCGATTGTGCGGCCTGCATTCTTACGCCGAAGATGGTCGCCGTCAGCCAGAATCCCAATATCGAACTGCTCGTGCTTTCCGAGGTAGAGGAAGTTTCCGGCAGCTTTGGCGCTTTCAAGGTCAAGGTTCTCAAGCACGCCACCAGGGTTGACGCCAGCGCCTGCGTTGCCTGCGGCGACTGCGCCCAGTTCTGCCCGGTCACCACCGCCAGCGAATTTGATGTCGGTATCGCGACCCGCAAGGGAATCTTTATCCCCTTCCCGCAGGCGGTGCCCAATACCTACATGATCAATCCCGCTTATTGCACCTGGGTCCTCAGCGGCGGCAAGAAGTGCGGTGCCTGCGCTAAGAAATGTTCCAAGGGCGCGGTCCATCTTGACGCCCAGGACGAGGTCGTCGAGCTCTCGGTCGGCAACATCATCGTTGCCACCGGCTACGACATGCTCGATGCCCGCCGCGTCGAGCGCTACGGATACGGCACCTATCCCAACGTTTTGAACTCCCTCGAATTCGAGCGTCTCACCAACGCTTCCGGCCCCACCGGCGGCAAGATCGTCATGAAGACCAAGCGGCTCAACAAAAAGACAAAGACCGAAGAGTGGGTTTTTGAGCCCGATGGTCCCAAGCCCAAGGCCGTGGCGATTGTTCATTGCGTCGGCTCGCGCGATCAAAACTTCAACGCCTACTGCTCGCGCGTCTGCTGCATGTACTCGCTCAAATTTGCCCATCTGGTGCGTGAGAAGCTTCCCGAGGCCAAGTGCTACGAGTACTACATTGACATGCGCGCCTTCGGCAAGGGCTATGAGGAGTTCTACGAGCGCATCCGTGAAGAGGGTGTGTTCCTGGTGCGGGGACGCTCGGCCAGCGTCATCGAGCGTGACGGGCAGCTCTTCATTCACGGAGAAGACACCATCGCCGAGCACCTGCTCACCATGCCGGTCGATATGGTTCTGCTCGCGGCCGGCCTGGAGCCTTCCCACGGTTCCGCCGAACTCGCTGAAATTCTCCATATCCCAAGAGATGGCGATGGCTGGTTCCGCGAACAGGATTACAACTCCGAGCCGAATTCCACGGGCCGCGAAGGAATCTATGTGGCGGGTGTCTGCCAGGGTCCCAAGGACATTCCAGACACGGTGGCCCAGGCCTCGGCCGCGGCGGCCGAGGCATTACGTTCTATCGTCGGCTCCGCAGCCGCGCAAAATCGCTCCCAGGACCACGCCGGCGCGCCGCTCCAGGCGAATGCGGAAAATGCGGCTGCGCCCGCTCGTTCCTGACCTGCTGAAGGTGAAGAGGAAATAAAATGGCAGTTCGTGCAAATCCGGATCTGATCGATGAGTTGCAACAATTCGGCGCCAGGGACGCCGTCAAGTGCTACCAGTGCGGTAATTGCAGCGCCGCCTGCGCGCACTCCGAGGACCCCTACGTTTTTCCGCGCAAATCCATGCACTACCTGCAGATGGGTCTGGAGAAGCCGCTCCGTTCGGCGCTCGATCCCTGGCTCTGTTATTACTGCGGCAAGTGCTCGGAACAGTGTCCGCGCGGCGCCGAACCCGGCGAAACCATGATGGGCATCCGCCGCTGGCTCACCGCCGAGTACGATTTCACCGGAATTTCCCGGCTACTCTACCGCTCCTGGCGCACGGAACTCATCACCGTGCTGACGGTTGCGCTGCTCACCGGCATCGGCTTCCTCAGCTTCGGATTCCTGGGCGGAGGCGGCAACCTGTCCGTCTATGATGGCCCCGGCGCGTTCCTTCCCGCTCACGATATCCATATCTTTGATTGGACGATGGGCATCATCCTCGCCCTCCTGCTCTCCATCAACTGTGTCCGCATGTGGCAGTTCACCATGCGCAATGAACATTCTGCGCCGGTTTCGTTTTCGCTCTACGCGCGTTACCTGCTTCTGCTGCCGCTCCATTTCTTCACCCAGAAGCGCTTCCGCAAATGCGAAAACAAGACGCCCTGGGCCAACCACCTTGTCCTCATGCTCAGCTATCTCACCATGCTCATCCTCATCATGGTCTTCCTGAAGCAGATGCAATCCGGACCGAAGGTGAACTGGTACGTGCATGTCTTCGGATATGCGTCCGCCATCGGACTGGTCGGAACCGCATCGTTCGCCGTGTGGGGCCGCCTCAAAAAGGATGCGGCTTACCATCGCCACTCCCACGAGTCGGACTGGATGTTCTTAGGGTTACTTCTCTTTGTCGCCGTCACCGGCATCATTCAGCACGTGTTGCACCGCGCTGGCTTCCCGATGGCCGCAAACATCACCTACGTTGTGCACCTCATGGGCGTGGTTCCCATGTTGGGTTTGGAGGTGCCATTCAGCAAGTGGTCGCATCTGGCCTACCGTCCGCTGGCGGTTTACTTCGCGCAACTTCAACAGGCAGCCCAGGCCGAACGGGCACTTCCTCTTGGCGGGTCGGCTAAACCGCAGCCGGCCGCATAAGGAAACAGGAGGCTACCATGGCAGAAGAACGGATTGGCGTTTACGTTTGCAACTGCGGAACCAACATCGGCAAGATCGTCGATGTCCCCGCGGTCGCCCAGGCGGCAATGGAAATTCCAGGCGTGGCCGTTGCCCGGTCCTACAAGTACATGTGCTCCAATCCTGGCCAGGAGATGATCGCCAAGGACATCACGGAGAACAAACTCACCCGCATCGTCGTCGCTTCCTGCAGCCCGCGCATGCACGAGGGAACGTTCCGTGCCGCCATCAAGCGCGCCGGTCTCAATCCCTACCTGCTGGAGATGGCCAACATCCGCGAGCAGTGCAGCTGGATCCACGACGACCCCGTGGACGCCACGGAAAAAGCCAAGGCCCTGGTCCATGCCGCCGTCCAGCGGGTAAAGTTCAACGAGCCCCTGGAAAGCCGCTCTGCGCCCATGTGTCCCTCCACCCTCGTCCTCGGCGGCGGGGTCACTGGACTCACCGCCGCGCTTGAATTAGCCGACGCCGGCCAACAGGTCTACCTCGTCGAAAAGCAGGACCATCTCGGCGGCAACGTTGCCCGCCTCGACCTTACCGCGCCCTATCTGGATTCCGCGCAGGACATCCTCCGCAATTGGATTTCGCGCGTCGAGCGCCATCCCTTTATCCGCATTTTTCTCAACAGCGAACTTACCGAGCTCAAGGGATTCAACGGCAACTTCAAACCGCGTCTGCGGACCGAAGACGGTGAATCGCTGGAGCTGGACGCCGGTTCCGTGCTGGTCTGCACCGGGTTCAAGGAATTTGACGCCTCCCGCATCGCCCAGTACGGCTACGGACGCCTGCCCGACGTGATTACCTCCTTTGAACTCGAGGCCATGTTGCGGGCCGGCAAGTTGCAGACAAAATCCGGCAAGCAGCCGCGCTATGTTTCCATCATTCACTGCGTTGGTTCGCGCAGCAAAGAGTTCCATCGCTACTGCTCGCGTGTCTGCTGCACGGCGGGCCTCAAGTACGCATTTGAGGTGAAGTCCGCTATCCCCTCGGCCCACGTGTCCAATCTCTACAGTGACATGGAGTCGTTCGGCAAGGGTTGCGAGGACTTCTACCGCAAGGCTTCCGAGGCCCGGACCTCGTTCGTCATGTTCGCCAAGAATCAACTGCCGTCTATCCGCGAGGCCTCGGCGCTCGACGGCTGCGGCATGCTCATTACCGTCAAGGAGCAGCTCTCCGGCGAAGAAATCGAAATGCCCGCCGACCTCGTCGTTCTCATGGTCAGCATGGAGCCTCGCGAAGATGCGTCCCTCATCGCCCGTCTCGTCAACATCAGTTGCGACAAAGACGGATGGTTCATCGAGAGCCACCCCAAGCTGGACCCGGTGGCCACCACCACCGATGGAGTCTACATCGCGGGCGCATGCCAGTTTCCCAGGGACATTCCGGAATCAGTCACGCAAGGCCGCGCCGCCGTGGCCCGTATTCTCGCCAAGGTAGCACAGGGCAAGATCACGGTCGATGCCGTCTACTCCGAGGTACAGGACAAGCTTTGCAGCGGATGCCGCACCTGCTTTTCTCTTTGCCCGTACGGAGCTGTCGAGTACGACGCGGAAAAGCACTTAAGCCACATCATCAGCGCCGTTTGCAAGGCCTGCGGCTGCTGCGCCGCCGGCTGCCCCGCCGGGGCCATCAAGGTCCGCCACTACACGGACGAACAGATCTATGGGCAGATCGAGGGCGTGCTCTGACCATCGGCAGCCCTCCGCCCGGCTTAAGAACCCAGGGTCCTACTGGGGAGCGAGTACGGGCGCTTTAAATCGAGTCAGAAGCTCAGGCGGCGAAAAGGCCGCCTGAGCACTTCCTGAACGGAATGCCAGTAAAATTCCGGCAAGGCGGGCAACCCGGCAGCCGCCCTTCTTCAAAGCGGCTTATACTGCGCACGCATCCGCTTTCTGCCTGGATTCACTGGCCACCCCTAACTGGACACCGTGATCAGGTACTCCTCAAACGCGAGTCCCACGACGCGAACCATGTCCGCCCGGATTTCGAGGACGTTGATGCGCGGGAAGAGCTTGCCGGGCATCGTAAAGTGGGCAAGCACTGGCGCTACGGGGATTGCGCCTTCCACAATGGCAACCTTCGCAGGCCGCCGTCCCTCCGCTCCTGGCTGCGCGGCGCCATCTTCCCATCCGCGTTTCAGACTCAGGCCAAGGGAGAGCAGGAAGTCCAGCACCCGGCAAGCCTGTTCGAATCCCGCCAACTCGACCGGACTCTGCGCCGGCAGCAGACCAAGCCAATCCGTGGCCAGCCTGTAGGTAAATCCCCACACTGGGACCCCGTTCAGCTCGATTGCCGGAAAAAGCCAGTTCTCCGGCAGACGCGGCACAGCCCGGAGCGAGTGCCGGGCAGGGTCGCGCCATACATCCAGCGGAACCCACACGGCTTCCACCGCCTCGCGATCATCCACAACCGCGGGCAGCACTCGATCTACAGCGAAAACAAAGGGAGCCACCAGGACGAACGGCCCCGATCTCCGTCCCGCCAGCGCGGGCGGCAATGCCGTGATCATGTACTCACGATCGAGATGGATGCTGCACTCTTCCTCAAGTTCGCGGAGAGCAGTTTGCAGCAGGTCGGAGTCTTCAGGGTCACGCCGGCCTCCGGGAAACGACCAGTGTCCCGACCAGGAATCGTCGGGCCGCTCCGAGCGCCGGATGAGCAGGATGGATTCTCTCGGAACGCTTGCGCGCACCATCGCTACCGCTGCTTTGGGTTCAGCTACGTCCATATCCTTGCCGCTCCGGAGCCGGGCTAGATCCTTATGATTACGCATTTCCGCGATTCGCTCAACGCCGCTTGCTGCGTGGCCGATCTCTCCAACCGCGTACCTGAACAAAGCGCGGAAAGACGCCGCGCCTGCGCCCGTGCCTATCCTGAATATTGCGCCGAAACAGCTAGACAGACTTGCAACGCGCCGCGAGCAGGCCTGTGGCCGCCGCGATGTCGATGTCCGCGATGAGCAACCCGTGCTTACCGTAGGGCTGGTAGCTGAGCAGTGTGCCGTCGGGCCGCACCACCGCCGAAGTGGTCGGCGACCCGGCGCTGGCATAGTTTACAGTTGCGAAATAGCAGGTGTTCTCGGCGGCGCGGCACAAGGCTGCTTTTTCATGGAAGGAGTTTGCAGGATCGGCGAAACTCGAGGGTACGTAACCGCCGGGCTCGGCTTCGTGGAGGTGAGGATGGAAGACGATTTGTGCGCCGTGGCGGACGGCCCAACGGACTGTTTCCGGATAGCGCCAACCTTCATGGCAGATCACGACACCAAATGTCAGCGGACCCGTTTGGAAAACCCGCCTCCCAGAACCGGGCGAATAGATACCTTCTTCGGAAGGATCGAGTTGAACCTTGTCCTGGAAACCTGCGATCGTTCCGTCCCGATTGATGACCAGAGCAGTGGCTAACAGGGCGCCGTCGACCACGCGCTCAGTGCCGAGCACAACCGCGATGGCTGCCTTTGCCGCCTCTGCTGCAATGGTGGACCAGGCGCGTTCAAGAAATGCAGGGTCGGGAGGCGGCACCGTCTTCCCCAGTCCACGGTAGCCGGGAATGAAGCACTCCGGAAAACAAATGAGGCCAGCGCGCTCGCTGGACGCCTGAGCGATGGCCTGCGCGGCCAAGGTGACCGACTCCCCGGGAGTCGCCGGGAACCGGAGGTTGGCGAGTGCGACTCGAAACGCATTCATACTCTTAATTCTAGCTTGATTCTGGAACCCGGCGCCGGATCGGCAAGCGGCACCGGGCCTGGGACGAGACGGCCCAAACCCTTCGGCACCTTAACCGGTTGCGAATCCTTGACGCCTCGCCGGTGCTGCCGGGCCCGATCCTCCTCGACGAGGACGCCAATCGGCTGCGACCACTTTCCACCATCCGTCATCTAAGACCTTCACGGGGGGATGGCAGGGTGAGTGGCTTCGACCGGATGCGCCCCCAACACGTCCACTTCATTTGAAATAAGGCATCGATCTTCGATTGCCCGCGCGGATGTGCGAGGTGGCCAGGCAAAGCGGCCCAAGAGGTTTACCGCCGGATTTGCGGCCTTTTAGAGCGAAAGACCCCAGGCAGCGATTGCCGCTTCCGGGGCGTACGACGGCCATATCCCATGGCCGAAATACAAATGGTGGGGAGGCTTGAAATGCCGGCCACGGAACATTGCAGCGCACTGGGTCAGGAGATCATCGGGAGGCTGCACGATGCGCGGCGCCGAAGCGATGAGCTTTTTCGTGTGATCCGCGCCGATTGCTTATACGAGCGCCCGATACCCGAGCGCCATCGCTTTATTTTCTATGTGGGACACCTCGAGGCGTTCGATTGGAATCTGCTCCACGAAAATGTCCTCGGAGTGAAGAGCTTTCATGCAGAATTCGACAAACTGTTTGCTTTTGGCATCGATCCAGTCGGAGGCGGACTTCCCCGCGACCTGCCATCCGATTGGCCTCCGCTGAGCGCGGTGCAGAATTACGTAAACAGGATTCGCGCGGTTCTGGATGACGGACTGGTCAATGGAGCAGCGGCGTTTCAGGCTCACGCGCACGGCGGCTTTCCGCTGAACGGCTTGCTCAACGTAGCCGTTGAACACCGCATGATGCACCTCGAAACGCTGGCCTACATGCTGCATCAGTTGGCGTCCGACAAAAAGCAGCGGCAAAGCGGGCCGCACAATCCTGACACGGGTGCAGTGATTCATCGAACCATTGCGGTCCCGGCGGGCCGGGCGACGCTTGGCCTTCCCCGTGGCTCTGAAATCTTTGGTTGGGACAATGAGTATGAAGCCTGCACCCTGGATGTCCCTGCATTTTCCATGGACCGGTACAAAGTTACAAATCGCCAGTATCTCGATTTCATGGAGGCAGGCGGCTACCATACTCGCGCTTTCTGGAGCAGCGAAGACTGGGACTGGAGAAGCGCCAGCGCCATCTCGCATCCGGTGTTCTGGAAGAAAGAAGGCGGCGAATGGGTTTACCGGACGATGTTCGAGGAGGTAGCACTTCCGCTCGACTGGCCGGTGTATGTCAGCCATGCGGAGGCAAGCGCATATGCGCGATGGGCCGGGAAGCAGCTCCCGACCGAAGCCCAATGGCATCGCGCCGCATATGGTTGCGCCGACGGGAGCGAAAGAAACTATCCATGGGGAAATTCAGCGCCCAATTCGAGCCTGGGCAATTTTGACTTCAGCCGCTGGGATCCAACGCCGGTGAACGCGTTTCCCGGAGGCCAGAGCGCTTTTGGCCTCTGTGACATGTTGGGCAATGGATGGGAATGGACTTCTACGGTGTTTGCCCCGTTTCGCGGGTTTGAACCGTTCCCGTTTTACCGGGGCTACTCGGCCGATTTTTTCGACGGGAAACACTTCGTCCTAAAAGGGGGCTCGGCGCGCACGGCGACATGCATGCTTCGACGCACATTTCGTAACTGGTTCCAGTCCCATTATCAATACGCATATGCGGGATTCCGCTGCGTCAGCCAATGCTAGGAGACGGGAGATGTTTGTTCCTGCAATCACGGGAAATGCCACCTACGAGTTCGCCTGCGACGTGCGCGCCGGGCTCACCCGGCCGGGCCAGAAAACACTTCCGTCCAAGTACTTTTATGACGAGGTGGGATCGGCCCTGTTCGAGGTGATTAGCCGACTGCCGGAATACGGCCTGACCCGGGCCGACGAGCGCTTGCTGCAGCGGTACGCGAGTGACATCGTCGAACGCTTGTCCATGCCGGTTGCCGTGGCCGAACTGGGTAGCGGGAGCGGCAGGAAGACCCGATGGATTCTCGAAGCACTCTCCCACAGGCAGCGAACATCCTACTATCCCGTGGAGATTTCCCGTTCCGCCCTCCTTATGTGCGAACGGGAGCTCGGCGATATGGATTCCGTCAGTATTGTCGGCTTTGAACGCGAATACCTGGATGGACTGCTGGAGGTTGTGGGCCGGCGCAAGACAGGGCAACACCTCCTGGTGCTATTCCTCGGGAGCACAATTGGGAATTTCGATCGTGAAGCCGGGGTGAGATTCCTGGCGGATATTCGGCAGATACTGGAGCCAGGGGACGCTCTGCTGCTCGGAACCGACCTGGAAAAACCCAGTGCGCGACAGCTTCAGGCCTATGATGACGAGCTCGGCGTGACCGCGGCTTTTAACCTCAACCTGTTGGCCCGCATCAACCGCGAGCTCGACGCCGACTTTGAACTCAAGCAGTTTTCTCACCTGGCAAGAATCAATCACGAGGCGCGAAGCGTCGAGATGCATTTACGATCGACGCGAAAGCAGAGGGTAAGCATCGCAGCCGCGAGGCTGGAGGTAGAGTTTCAGGAAGGGGAGACCATTTGGACGGAAAGTAGCCACAAGTATTCAGCCGCGGAGATTTTCCGGATGGCGCACGGCGCCGGCTTTCGCTGCGCGGCGCAGTGGATCGACGAAACGTGGCCATTTGCGGAAAACCTGCTCACCGCGGCTTGAGGCGCCAGCATGCGGAAGGAATCGGGAATCAACGCTGGCGGACCATTCACAAGCCACAGTAGGAGCAACGGATGCCAGACAAATGCACCCACCTCGATCAAATCAAAGTTCGGACCACCAATCAGCGCGAGTGTGAAGAATGTGCCAAAACAGGCGACACCTGGATTCACCTTCGCTTGTGTCTTACCTGTGGGCACGTAGGCTGCTGCGACTCGTCCATCAACCGGCATGCCACAAAACATTTCCACAAAACGCAGCATCCCCTCATCCGCTCTATCGAGCCGGGAGAGCGCTGGGTCTGGTGCTATGTGGACGTCATCATGCTCGACGAACTTGCGGCCTAAGTGCCATGGTTGGAATGGTATGAGCGACGGAAGCTCCCGGGATCGCTCTCCAAAGTTCCTGCCCGAAGCAGGGCTTGCCGGCGGGCCGGGCATTTGCGGGCGGATGTGAGAGCCTGCACACGCCGGCCGCCGAAAGGACTTAGATCCGCCGTGAACCTCTTGCCTCAGAATTCGTGAGCATCATCGGGCAGGGGGGCGGTGGTTTGCGACTCACCGCCGACGGCCGATCCCTTGATCGATGGCGAACTGGCCGCCTCGGCGTGGGCGCGCAGTCTGGCCACAGTCAACCAGTTATCCTTGCGCGGATGGTCAGCCATCCACGGCGGCAGGGGCATGCAGAGATAGCGGCTTAGGGTCTCGGCATAACCCTCGTAAAGGGCGCGCATTTCGAGCAGCCTCTCATAGGCGTGTCCATCGCGGCAGGCGCTGGAGCCGCTCTGGCAAAGCAGTTGGAAAAGCTGTTCATAACGCGGGCGGGGAAGCCGGTCCGTAGCAGGGCTTACCGGTGTAAGCGAGAAAATCTGCGACAGGTCCACCAGCGCGTGGCGGGCCATGGCAAAGGTCAACTGAGCCTGACGCGCCTCGCGCCCCTCGACCCCGGCGATCAGCAGTGCCGAAGTGTCCAGCACGGCGGTCAAAGCACTGATCCAGCTCTGGTTGTTGTGCTGGGAGCGGAAATAGCAGAGCAGCGGGTAAGAGATATGGCTCTCCAAAAGTTCCGCCGACCAGCGTTCCCACTCCTCGAGCAGCAGAGTGAGGGCGTGATCCCCGCCTTCATAGGAATGGCGGCGCATCAGTTCCGCGGCCGTGGGTGGGGATCCGGCCCTGGCATCCAGCAGCGAGATGCTGACCTCTCGACGCGAAAACGCGCTGTATAGTACCGGGAAATATCCCATGACGACAGCCAGAAAGCCCAGTCCGGTACCCGCCTCCAGAATGATGAGCTCGCGCGCCCACACACTGCGCGGCGTTACATCGCCCAGCCCCAGGGTAAAGATGGTGGTTCCGCTCACGTAGAGGTCCGAGCGAAAGCCGGTCCGCTGGGTCGTGTCGTTGAAGGGGCTGCCCAAGGCATAAAACACCAGCGCAAACCCCACCACCATTGCACCCGCCCACAGTACCAGCAGAAAAATCAGCGACATGGGCCCGTAGTAGCTGAAAGCGGACTCGCGTTTGCGCGGATCGTGAAGCCGCTTGGTGAAGAATGCCCAAGGTCTCCACGTAACCGTATAAAAAATGCGCGTGAGCCGAAAACGGCCGGTTGCGCGGCGCGGCAGAATGATGGTCTGGAAGGCATCGAGCAGCACGGTAAACAAGCAGACAATGCCGGCAACCAAAATGAAAATCCGCATGGATCCTCCTGCCCCCGGAGCACCCGACCGTTTGCTTACGCTCCGCCAGTTCAATGTATCCTAGCCGAGATTGGCATACCAAAGGCTGTCAATGAATGAATTGGGAAACATGCCTGAGTTGCGGCGTCTTGCTTGGTGAAACCGCTGGGGATACTGCAAGTTGGCGAGGCTCAACCAGGTGGAGCACACCGCCAAAAGACTGTTGACTTTGTCCGAATGCGCCCGGTGTCAATTCTGTGATGGGAGTCGATACGATTCAAGCACGGAGGATGTAGCTGAGCTCAGGGCAAACGGGAGTAGCTACCGTGCCTGCCCGCCGTCCCGCTTCCACAGGCGGAACCACGGATTCTCGGCGTACGTCTCATCATGCTTCCGGTTCGCGGCCTTCCAATCGGACATCTGGAGCGGCCTTTTGTCCGGCAGCGTCAGGAGGCGTTCCAGCATCTCGATTTCGGCAATGACCTTTTCAGCGTCCATGTTGTTTCAGTCCCTGGGGCGCGGAGTCATCTCACGGGTTCAGGAAGAGGCAACAGCTTACCACGCCGTTGGCTGTGGACAAGTCCGTTTCCGTCAATCTTAGCATTCGGCGAAGTTGCCAGCGGAGACCACTTCCCTGAAATAGCGGAAGATGACGAGCACACTCGCTCCCAGAGCGCGGAGTGCCTCATCTTGAACCTCCGGCGTCATCGGCACCAGGCCAGAATCAGGGTTACTTTGCTCTGCCAGGGCAACGATCGGAGCGAGGGCAACGGCGAACCGGTCATCATTGATTAGCCTGTTCCAACTATCGTCCCCGAGCGATATCCCAAGTTCAAAGCCCCGCGCCCAGTCCAACCCGGTCATCCTGTCGTTTCCATATTTTCCCAGCCACACCGCGTGCGGTTCGTCCCGAAGCAGGGTTGCGGTAATCGTGTTCCAGTGGCGGGTGAGCAGATTCGTAAGTTCCTGCTCTTCCTCGACCGTGCTGGTCCAGCGCCCCTGCACCGGATCACAGCCGAAAATGTGTGGCATGTACGCACTGGGCGGCACAACCTCCGGGCCGCATATCAAGGCGCAAAAGAATCCGTCGAGTTCTTCGAGACTCATGGCTTCCCCGGGATTTACGCCCTGGAAAATGTCGTTGAGGCGCTCGAGTTCGGTGTCAGTCAGCGCTTGGGCCAGGAACGGTGCTCGAGACCGCTCTGCCCGGATCAGTTCCTTCCCTGCTAGTTCGATCATCGCACTTCGACTCCAAGCATGTTGCAAGTAGTCATGGGAACCCTCGAATGTCGGGGCATCATGAGCCCCGGCTTCCTCTTCGTAACTCCGGACGATCAATTCACCGGCCTTGAGCCGGGCTCTGAGTTCGAATTCCTCGAACGGCTTGCCAAGGTAATCATCTGTTCCCGACTCAATTCCGTTGCGAACATCACTTTGCTGATCGGCCACACGCAGCAGAATGGTGTAGACATAGCCTTGTTTACGCGCACGGATCAATTCGCAAAGTTCAAATCCGCTGCGCCCCGGCATCAAGCAATCCAGCATCGCCAACCGAGGCGCTGCGGCGCCAGCGGGGATGCGTTGTGCTTCATGGCCATCGACGGCGAGCACAACTTCGTAGCCCCAGGACTCAAGCAAACCTTGCAACATGTTCCGGCAGAAAAGCGAGTCATCTTTGACGAGGAGTTTCATGGAATCCTGCTTGCCACGAAGGTACCGATAGCGGGCGATTCGGTCAATGTACGAAAGTAACCACAAATCCGGACAAGGGAAATGTCGCCTTGTGGATGCACCGCTGAAATCGGCTCGGCGGGAGTCCTGGGAACGGCTCAAGACACAGGATTCGGCGCCGGCAAAGCACACCGATTGATCCGGTTGCTCAGAACTTCAATCCCAACGCCTTCGTCGTGAACTCCACCAGCGGCTTCATCGTCCGGCACGCCGAGGTGAAGTCTCGCATGAGCGCCGCAGCGCAGACCTGCTCCTCGGTTAACGCCACCGACGCCACAAAGTCCTTTCGCTTCAAATCCTCCACGAACGGATGCTCCGCGCAGAATCCCTTGGGTGGCCGGGTCAGGCTCTCGCCTTCAAGTTCCAGCTTGCGGGTCACTTTCTTCCACTGCTCCGGTTGGCCGACAATCGCCGTCCGGATCCTGGTGAGGGCCTGGTTATCCGGGTGCCAGACTCCCGCGGCCGCAAAACAGCCGTCCGGCTCCAGATGCAGATAGAACACGGGCGCGTGGGCATCCTTGCCGCTCTCGTGCGAGAAGCGAATCCCGATGTGCGTCTTGTAGGGAGTTTTGTCCGAGGAAAACCGCGTGTCCCGGTAGATGCGGAACAGCGAACCACGCGCCGGTCTGGCATCAGCAACAAAGTGCGGGCTTAACCTGGCCAGAGGCGCGGCGAAGCCGCTGATGAACTGCATGGCGGGTTCGGCCGCGAACTGCTGGTACCGCTCCTTGTTCTTGGCGAACCACTCGCGGTTATTGTGGCGTTTCAGTTGGCGCAGGAACTGGAACAGGCCGGGTTGGAAGATGGCGGTATCAGACATCTGCATCCCCTTTCCACCGGTGACCGCACGAGTGGCATTTCCAACCATTGCGATGGAGCGGAATTGGTACGCCAAAGTATGCAGTCGCGAATGCTACTGGCTTATTCAACTCCTCGAAGGAGATTTCCATTGAGTTGCAGGTCGGACAGCGGGGACGTTCAAACCTGCCGATTCCCTCGACCTCAAACCCTTCTTGACTGGGTTGATCGAGAATCTCCAGTGCCGCGTCGGCATCTTCGGCCTTAACGTGAAGTTTGACACCTCCCAACAGGTTCGACCAGAACCAGTCAATCCGCACAGGATTCTCATCGGTCAGGAAGCACTCAATACCCGTCGATTCGAGACTTGTCTTCGCGAGTAAAGCTTCCGGCAAATCTCTGAACCGACGAATCATGGTGAGTTCTCGATATTCAACGGTATCAGCGGTTTTCCCTGAATCGAAGAGTGCTGTGTCCAGCCCTCTCCGCTCAAATTCTGACCGCAGAGCTTGACGCGCTACATCGGTCAGCGACTCGGCGTCGTTGCGTACTTTCAACAGCTCACCCGCGCTCATCTCAGCATAGAGTTCAGTGAGCCGGCGCCGCTCCTGCTCGGGATCAACCATTGTCATGATGACCGGAATGATACGGCAGCCACACCCCATTGCCAAGCAGAACAGAACAGACGCCACTGGGCTGGATGAGTCGCTGGCGTGAATACGATTGATTCCCCCTCTGCATCTTTCAATTGCGGCATCGCGACCTCCAAACTCATTCAGCCTGGGTCTGCCTGTTTCGATTGAAGTATGCGCCCGTGGACAGTGAGGCTCCAAGCGGAGATGCGGTGGACACGGGCGCCGAGATGCCGTGAAACACGGTGCTCGTCAGCGCCGGGTTCAAGGCTCTTCTCCGGCGAGCGCGCAAAGGACGGCAGCCCCGCCCCGAATCGCGTGGGAACAGGCATTTCCTTATTTCTGACCACCGAAACACTCTTGCCGCATTTTGCGGCGCCCAGCTATGCGCCACCCGCCTGCCTTTCGGCAAAAGGCCCGATGATGGGCAGAACTACCTTTTCGCCCTGATAACTCTTCCACATCATGAAGAGCCAAACCAGTATGAATATCAGGCTTGCAATCAGGTGCAGCGAACCCATCATCAGTCCCAGCGAGAAGCTGATTGCGTGGAACATGATCGTCACAAAGGTGACACCAATGTGAACCGCGCAGATCGCCACGTTGAGAAAGATCGACTGGAAGGCATGAAAGCGCACGCGCTTGTCCTCACTGTAGGGAGGCAGCACGAGGAAGATGATCCCGGTTATGAAGCCGAAGAGATAGCATAAGGCGGAAGCGCCGTTCATGCTGATTCCGGGTTGTATGCTCACGGCAGAAGCCCGCTGCGCAGACGCGCTACCAGGCGCTTCCAGGGAAGCTCCGCAGTTACCACAGTAGGCTACGGCTTCCGGTATTTTGAAACCACACTTCGGGCAAAAAGCCATCTTCTCCTCCACGGTTTTGAATGTCGCCGAGCCACCCTCGGCGGTCATGGTGCTGCAAGAAAGGGTGGCGAGTCCTACGCGATTCTTGCGTGGGCCGCGATCGCGAGCTGGTGGAGGCAAGCGGGGCCCGCCTGCGCTACTGTCCGCCATACCCGCCGGACTTCCATCCGGTTGAAAAAGCTTGGCCAAAAGATCAAACGATTTCCGCGTTCAGCCAAAGGCCGTCCGCCCGATACACTTGAACCGGCCGCCGCCTGGCCCAGGCAGCTCTCACCGCAGAGAAAGCCGCGGCATGGCTCTCACCCCGGATACGGTAGATCGATCATGAGAACCACCCTGGCGTTGCAATTCGCATGTTCTGGACGGGAAAGCGCCGGAGCCGAAGCGCCGGCGCGCAGCGCGGAAATTTCAGATCAGGGTTTGAACACCGTTATGTAGAAATCGTCCTGAATCTTGCTTCCGCTGAGGTTGTAAATGGCTACGATGATGTTGCCGCTGATAGAGTTAACCGTGGCGATCGCAGGGATGTCCGAGTCTCCGGTGGTCACATTGACGACGTACTTGGAGTAGTAGAAGTTCTCGTTTGCCACCGTGCACAGGTACTGCATTCCGCTCCCGTCCCAGGAGCAAGTCATGTTGCCGCTGGTTGCACCGGCGGCGCCGGTCTTGGAGAAGAATCCGTAAGCGAGCGGCGTGCGCGTCACCGGTGCCACGTCGAAGGTCACCGAGTTTGTTGTGATGCCTCCGGACACTGCGTTCACGACACGGTTGCCCGCGGTTGCAATGTCGGCTGCCGTGATCGCGGCCGTTAGCTTGGAAGAACTGACGAAGGCGGTGGTGCGCGGACTGCCGCTCCAATTCACAACTGCACCGGACGCGAAGTTAATCCCGTTCACCGTGAGCGTGAAAGCAGCTCCACCGGCAACGGCATAACTTGGTGACAGAGAGGTTATGGTTGGCGCCGAGCTAGCTGCCACTGCCGTGAACGTGACCGCGTTGGAAACCGGACCCGTGGTGTTGGTGACCGTCACGCTGTAGCTTCCAACCGTGGCAACATCAGCCGCCGTAATCGCGGCATTGACCTGCGTGCTGCTGACGAAAGCCGTCGTCCGCGCGCTGCCGTTCCATTTCACGACTGCGCCGGTAGCAAAGCCTGTTCCTTTTACCACGAGGGTGAACGCCGGATTACCGGCGGTAAGCGCGGCTGGCGAGATGGATGAAATCGTTGGAGCATTCGTGATGGTATAGATTGCCGTTCCCACCGCACTGGTGGTGAAACCGGTCGCGGTTGCGATGGCCTTGATGGTGGTCGTCTTGGTGACCGCGACCGCCGTCGTATATTTGGTTGAGTTTGTGGTCGGCGTGCTGCCGTCGAGCGTGTAATAAATAATGGCACCGGAGGTGGTGTCCGAGATTTTCACCGATTGCGCCGTGCTATAGGTGCCCGCCGCAGGCAAGAAAGTCGGCGTGGACGCCTGGGTGGCGCCGCCCGTGGCGGTCAAAGGAATCACAGCGGATTGGCTCGCGCTAAAGTTCGTGTCCCCGGCATAGCTGGCTAAGACCTCGTGCGTGCCCGAGCCCGGCACCGACACGTTGGCCAGAGTGGCCGTGGCTACCGTCGAGTCACTGCCCAGCACTACGCCCAATGTGTTGTCCCTCGCATTGGCCGCTACCAGGTCCAGGCTGCCATCCTGGTCAAAGTCACCCAAGGCAACCCACACCGGTTCCTCACCAACATTGATGTTTACCGGTGTCGCGGTGAAAGTCCCGCCTGCTTTCCCGTAGAACACGGCTATCTTACCTACATCGGTATCGCTCTGGTACCAGGTCATCGCCAAATCTGGGATTCCGTCTCCGTTGAGGTCGCCGACCACCAAACCGGCCACATTCTCCGAGAAGTTGCCGTTAGGGTAATAGACCTGTGCGGTCTGGAAGGTGCCGTTTCCCTTGCCTAACAGCACGTTGAGCTGACCGCTGCCGCAGAGGGCAAGATCGCCCGGGTAGCCGGAGCCCTTAAGGTCTGCTGCCACGATTGTGCCGTCGGCGGGATTCACCCCGATTGGCGTGTCCACCTCCGGCTGGAAGGTTCCATCGCCGTTGCCCAGCAGGACCGCTAAACTGGAGCTGTTCCACCCGGTCACAGCCAAGTCCTGAATGCCATCATGGTTGAAATCACCAATGGTTATGTAGGCGCTACCGGTATCCGCGCCGATATCCACATGCGGTTGAAACGTGCCGTCGCCGTTGCCCAGCAGGATGCTCACCCCGCCGCTAACACCGACCGCCAAGTCTGCAATCCCGTCCCGGTCGAAGTCTCCGACCACTACGGTAGAGCCATTGCCGGTGGCGGTGTCATAACACACCTCTGGCTGGAATGTGCCGTCGCCTTTGCCTAGCAACACGCAGACTTCACCGCCGTCTGCCACCACGAGGTCCGGAATTCCGTCGCCATTGAAGTCGCCCACGGCAATAGCACCGGGTTCGCTGCCAACATGACAAGGATTGGCGGAGGTGCCAATGTAACAAGGAGGCGCGGCAGCCTGAAAGGTCCCGCCCGCCTTACCAAGATGAATCGAGACCATGGCGCCGTAATAATCAACATCTGCCAGATCCAGAATTCCGTCGCCATTGAAATCGGCTACCACGACTTGGTATGGGCCGGAGATGGTTGGCGCGTCGAAAATGGGATAGGCCGTCTGTTTGGCGAACTTTGCGCCGCTGGTGCCAGTCGCCAGGGTTGCAGTTCCGAGCACCGCGCCGCTGTTGGTCTGGTCGATGAATGAGACCTTTCCGGTGGGGGTTACCAGCCCATTCGCCAGCACCTGGCCGGTCAGGGTGTAGTTTCCCGCCGTGCCGGTGGAACTGATCGTGGTCACGCTGCCGCCGCCGGTTGCATTGATGGTCTGCACCGCCGACGCGCTGCTCGCATGGCTTGCGGTGCCTGCAAATAAGGCCTTTACCGCATGTGCGCCAATCCCGAAAATCACTTTCAGATTTGCCGTGCCAGGAGTGTACTTGCTTCCTGTGGTCACAATCTGCCCCGTTCCCAGCAGCGTTTTTCCGTCATAGAACAGCACCAGCCCCGGACTGACCACTGCACCGCTCTGGTCCTTCACGGTTGCCTTCAGTGTCATTACGGTCTGCTCGGGCACGCTTTTTGAGGAAACTGTCAGCGTGGTCGTCGTCGCCGGCGGAGTGGCCCATGCCTGCCCGATTGCGATGATGCACAAAAAAATAAGCAGAGTGGCAGCGGAGACGGGAATGCCGCCCTCGCGCAAACCACTAGAAAAGTGCCTCTGCACAGCGGGATGAGATTGTTGAGTGGAAGCCATATTTTGAATCCTCCTGGATCAATTCGATTGGGGGCCCGACATCCTCCCCGGATTTACGTCCTGCCGCTCCTGGCAGCAGAGCGGTTCGTTCAAGACGGTCTGGAAATGCGCAGTATGAAAGGCCACAATCCACGAATGGCACGAATACCGGCCGTAGCAAAAGAGTCCACGCCGATGGCGGTTCAAAATTGCGGTCTCCCAGACAAGTTCGGGACCTCGTGTTCATAAACAAGCGAGGCCGATTCTGGGCAGCTTCTTCCGCCCCCGGAGGAAAGGCAATGACTGTGAAGTGATTTCTTCCCAAGAGCTGTGTGTGCGCGCAGGTCACTTAAACAAAGTAAGTTGTACCTTTGTGTGAGCATTCGTCTGCGCTACCGCGAGGCTCAGTTGTGATCCTCTGGCGCCGTCACCGGGGTGCGGACCGTTGCCGGCGCCGAAGTTGCCGGATGGGTGGAGACCCTTGCCCGCGCGGCGAGGCCTCTGAGAACTGGAAACCCCGAATGTACAGGAGCGCAGCGGCCAAGAAGACAATCATGCACTGCCACTGTGGCACAGAGAGCGGACCAAGAAAGCCGCGACCGGGATCTCCGCGCAGAAATTCAATGAAGAATCGTCCCACCGCATAGATGGAGACGAAAGCGTAGAACATGGTTCCCTCGGGAGGATGCCGGCGCCGCAGCCAGACCAGTAATCCGAATATCCCGCCAGCCAAAGCGCTTTCATACAACTGGGTTGGGTGTAATGGCACTCCAAGCGGGGTGCCATACCAAGCCAGGGCAACTCCACTCCTAAATGTGACCCCCCAAACCTGATCTGTCGGCTTGCCGAAATCGCAGCCGGCCAAAAAGCATCCAATCCGCACGAGGACGACGCCTAAGGCCAGCGGTGCGCTGAGGCAGTCGGCCAGCCGTAACAAAGGGACTCGCCGGGCAGCCGCCCAGGCCTTCACCGAGACGGCGGCAGCGAGCAAGCATCCCGCCATCCCGCCGCTGGTGATGTGTCCTGGAACTGAGCCATCGGTGAGCCACTCAGCGACAGCCGCGCCACACGTCCCCGCAATCAGGCCTATCAGAATCGCGCCCGCCGGAATTCGCCTGCCCAGCCCAAAATGCGCGCCTTGGAACGCGGAGAAGAATGTCAGCACAATGATCCCGCACCCCAACATCACGCCCAAGACCGGCACCAGGGTTTGCCCGATCTGCATGCAAGGGTACAAAGGTACGTTTGCTCCACCTGCATTGCTAGCTGGAACGTCGCCGCAAAGCAATGGTTATAAGGTGATTCTTGCAAACCGCATCATGTGATTCTTCAACCTCAATAAAAAACGGGAGTTAGGCACTGTTGTCCAGAGCACTTCGAAGCCGGGAATTTGCCCCGGCCCGTCGATTGAGAGTGGCGATCAGGAGCTTTCCGTCTATAATCCATCTGCCGATTCCCCGAGTCAGGTCACACGCAGTTCGAAAGCCATGAACCCAACCGCGTCCAAATCGACGACCCTCGTATTCGGTGTCTTCCAGCTTGATGGAGCACACAATGAGCTGAAGAAATTCGGCATCCCCATCCGCCTGCAACCGCAGCCATTCAGTCTTCTCGTGCTGTTGGCATCTCGCCCCGGCGAGGTCGTCACCCGCGAGGAAATCCATGAGCAGCTCTGGGGCAGTAACGTCTTTGTCGACTTCGAGCGTGGCCTCAACCATTGCATCCGCCAAATCCGGGCGGCGCTTGACGACGATGCCACCGCTCCCCGGTACATACAGACCGTTCCCCGAAGCGGCTATCGCTTCATCGCTCCGGTAAGGATGGCAATCGCGGAACCGAATGACGCCGAAGTTACTACGCCGCCGGATGCCACCGGCGGAACCGGTCAGGCCGCCGCGGCGAACACGTCGGGAACCAGGTGGCATCCCAGACGATTCCTGGCACTGGCCGCCGTGATGGCTGTGTTCCTTGCCGCCCATTCGCTTTTCTTATACAGGTGGCGCAAGACACATCCAGCCCAGCCTTCTCCGCGCCTCATGCTGGCGGTGTTGCCGTTCGAAAATCTCACCGGCGATCCCGGGCAGGATTATCTGAGCGACGGTATGACCGACGAGATGATCGTGCACCTTGACAGGATCAGCCCTGTCCATCTCGGCGTCATCGCCCGAACCTCATCCATGAGCTACAAACGTTCCGGCAAGCCCCTGGTGCAGATCAGCCGCGAGTTGGGCGTGCAATACTTCCTGGAAGGAACCATGAAGCGCTCCGGCCAGGATGTCCGGATTACGGCGACCCTGGTGCGCTCCGATGACCAGACGCAACTTTGGGCGGACACCTACGACGGCCAGGTCAGCGGGCAGCGCATCCTCGCCTTCCAGCAATCGGTGGCCGACCGCGTCGCCGAGTCACTTTCCCTGGTTCTGCCGGAGGTGCGGACGGCGCGCCGCACGACGGCGAGCCAGGGCGCCTACGAGGCATTTCTCAAAGGTCGTTACGAGTGCAACAAGCGCAACGAAGATGGCTTTCTAAAGGCCATTGAGTATTTCCAGAACGCCTTGGTCTATGACCCCGATTATGCCCAGGCTTACATTGGCCTTGCGGATTCCTACAATCTGTCGCGCGAGTATTACGAGGGCCGCTCCAGCGATCATCCCGCTCAACTGGGCAAAGAAGCGGCTTTGAAAGCTCTAACCCTCGACCCGACCCTCTCAGAGGCCCGGGCCTCGCTTGCCTTCAACTTGTGGCGCTACGAATGGAAATTTCCGGAAGCCCAAACTGAATTCCGCCAGGCACTGGATCTGAACCCGAACAACGCCACCGCGCATCACTGGTTCGGCATGTTCCTGGCCTCACGGGGACGCTTCGAAGAAGCTCGCAGGGAATTGCGCCAGGCACGGAGTCTCGATCCACTCTCCCTTATCATCATCACCAACCTCGGTTGGGTGGATTACTATGCACACGACTACACCGCCGCGATCGCAAGCTATCAGGAAGCCCTCCGCCTCAATGGCTCCTTCCAGCCCGCGCTTATGAAGCTTGCATGGGCGTATGAGCAACAGGCCAAGTGGCAGGAGGCGCTGGACGCGCGACAGCGCTTTTACGTCGCAGCCGGCCATCCGGAAATCGCGCAAGCCCTGGCCCGGGCCTATGCCACGTCCGGATACACCGGCGTAGTGGGAACCATCATCGCGGAAACCGGCAAGCCCGATGCCGGACCTTATTACCCTGATTACGAAAAAGCCAAGTTATACGCCATGATCGGCGACGCAGACAAAGTTTTCGAGGTTCTGCAGCGTGCAACCGACCACCACAGCGGTTGGCTGGTTTACCTCGGAGTGGAACCCGCTTTTGCCCGCCTGCGCTCGGATGCGCGCTTTGCCCGGCTGGTCGATCAGACGATTTCCGCGCGGCCACTCTGACCGGCGCGCTGCCAGCGCGCGAGTTGCCATCATTCGTGGAACCCAGGGAGCTCTACCCGCTTCGCAACGTGATCCTTAATCCAGTGGCTGTCCCACCACTCCTTCGGGTCAATCTGGACGCCATCCAGCTGCATGGCGAAGTGAATATGGTCGCCTCCGGCCATTCCGGTCTGGCCGCTCGTGCCCATCACCTGGCCCCGTTTCACCATGTCGCCTTCGTGCACGTTAATCTGAGTGAGGTGGCCATAGATCGTCTGTAGCCCATAGCCGTGGTCCACCACGATGCAATTGCCGTAAATGCCCAGCGGCGCCGCATATACGACCCGGCCATCATTGGACGCCTCTACGCCAACATGCTCGGTAACCGCGAGATCGTATCCAAGGTGCACCTGCTGGTCGATCTTTTTCCCCTCATAAATATAGTTGCGCACGTCGGCAAAGCTTGCTTCCGCCTGGGAGTGAGCCTGCCGCGCGAAAGGCTGAGACCATAAGAACTTGTCTGCGGTCTTGAAGCGCAGATCTGCAAGTACCTTGTTGTTGGCACGACGCATTTCGCTATTGATTTTTACAAAACGCGCCACGGGATCGCCCGAGCCATTCGGGTCCAGCTCGCCAATTACCTTTTGCATGAAGCGGTCGGATACCTGCAAGTCGTGCACGGTGTAATGCGGCTGCTCCTTCTTGGGAAACTGAAACACCAGCGGACCGGTCACGTCGTTTCCCGAGCCATTGGAGGCGTAGACCACTGGAACGGTGCTGGACGGCATGTTCCAGGCAAAGGCGAAGAGCGAAAAGAAGCCGGGCTTGCCACCAGGCAAGGGCCATGCCCGAAATGTCTGATCGCCGACACGCACGCCCGCTTCCGTCCAGTTGCCGGAAAGACTGAAGGTAGCCAGATCGGCCATGCCCAGGTAAAGGTAGTGCTGGTCGGAGTCAACGCTGACGATTGGTGGGCGCGTGACCACCGAAACGTCCTCCTCGTAGCGTGCCGTCTTGCGCAGCAAATCGTTCGACGTCGCCTCCACGATCAGCTTCGCCTTGCCCTCTTGAAGCTGTGGCGTGGTACTGATGCCGGCGGTAAATTTCCAGGTGGCGTCCGGCAGGCTCGAAGCTTGCGCGAGCTCCCAGACGTGATAGCGGGTGCCGTTCTGCTCGACAAACGCTGCGAGCCTGCGAACACCATGCGGGTCGCGCACGTGGACGGTGATGGGGGTGGCCTGGCCGAGGCTGGTGACTGGAGATGCCAGATCCACAACTGGCGTCGCGGATCGTTCCACCATCAGCGCAATCGGCAACAAGACGACGAGAGCAATGACGACAACAAAGACTTTTCGCACAACTCATTGTAGCGCCCGCCAAGCGAGTCGAGAATCAGTGTTTGAAGCTAATTGGGACAACTCTGGTTCTGCTGCGGATGCTGTGCAAAACTCCCCTGCCTCGGGGCTCTGCAGATGTTGTTAGCGCCGTTCTGGCGATTGCCGGAAGGATATGAGATCCCAAACCCCATCTGGCACCGAGGTCTGCCTGCCGAGGATATAAAGGTTCCCATCGTCGGCACGGATTTTGTAAAAGACCTTCTCGGGGCCGTACCACTGGTCAACGACGTCTTCGACCAGGTACTCGTGTCCCTCCAGCCGAAAACGGACAGGCCTCTCGTCCGCTTTCCTTCCCGCGTAACACTCAACCTCCAACTTCATCTCATCTCGATTCTCGGGCTCCCGCCGATATCTCTTAACATAGCCATCGCCGCATCCATGTAAGGCGGCAGGCATTCGCCCTGAAAAATTATGTCCGCCTGTCAGTCCAACCCAAGGAGACCATGCCCATTGTGCCCGGCACCGGCGACGATCACGTCCCAGGAACGGGATGCGAGTTTGCGCACAGGAGCTGGCAGTTCAGTTCCACTGAGAAAAGGGGTAGTAGTTGAGGTCAATGAATTTCTCCCGCGCTTCTTGCTTCCCACGTGCCAGCACGGCCCGGCGGCAATTGCCGGACGCAAGAATACACCTTTGGGTCTTTCGCTGACGCCAAGATTATTTCGTTCACGAAATAACGTGGTGAGTGGAGCCACCTAGTGCAGGTTGAGTGGCTTCACCTCGGCGTCGGGAAGTTTGATCTGCAGGATGTCGGCAAGGGTCGGCGCGATCTGGCGCATGTCGATTTCGCCCAGCGACTTGCCGCGGGCAATACCGGGGCCGACCAGAAAGAACGAGGAATACATCTCCGGATTGCTGGGAAGGTAGCCGTGCATGCCACGGTTGGTGGGGGCGGAAACCAGTGGCAGCGTGAAGGCGTAGCCGAGTTCATAACCGATTTTGAAGGAGACGAAGAACGCAGCTTCCGGAAAACCGCCCGCGGCGTGCAGTTCCTCGCGGGTGAGGATGCGATCGATGCCGTTGGCGGGATCGGCAGCCCAGTTGCGCAGCAATGCATCCACCTTGGCGGCGGTGACCTGGTCAGCGGGATCGCCAAGGACGATGGCCGCAGCGCCGCCGGCTGGCCACGGCATGGCCTTCCAGGAGACGATGTGTTGCGCTGCATCCATGGCGAACAGTCCCGCGTCGAGGAATGCTGCGTAGAGGTTTACATCGTGCTGGACGCCGGCGAATCCGTGGTCGGAGACGACGCAGACGTAGGCCCGGCTGGGAGCAGCTTTTTCGGCGGCGGCGCGGAGCTGGCCAACCAGCGCGTCCAGCCGTTCGAGCACCGCATTGGAGTTTTCACTGAAAGGTCCGGAGGCGTGCTGCTCGGTATCGAGGCCAGTGAGATAGACGGTCATGAAGGCCGGGTGCCGGGTCTCGATGATCTTCACCGCGAAACGGGTGCGGATTTCGTCGGCATCCACGGTTTCTTCCATTCCTCCAGGATAGCGGCCAGCTGTGGCGGCCAATTCCTGCTCCAGCCCCGGAGTCGAAAGGGCGCGCTGCAATTTGAGGTCGTCTGCGGTTCCGGTTCGCCAGATTTGCGGCAGGTTGTAGTCAATGTGGGCGCCAACGCTAACCGGCCAATAGACGCTTGCCGTCGTAAGTTCGGCGGCATGGGCCGCGTCCCAAAGGGTCGGCACCTTGATGTCTTCCGCATACCAGTACCAGCCCTTGTCGTTCTTGTTGAAGGGATCGAAAGTTGTGTTGGCCGAGATGCCGTGTCTGGCGGGAGAAACGCCGGTCAGAAGGGTGGTATGGCTCGGGTAAGTCACGGTGGGCAGCACGCCTCGCACGCCGGAAGCATACGTTCCTTCCCCGGTGAGCCGGACGAGGTTGGGTAAATTGAGTCCGTGCTCTTGCGCTTGGAAAACCGCCTCGGGCTTGAGTCCGTCCACTGAAATGAGCAGGACGGTAGATACAGCCGACGGCTGCGAGGCGCTGACGGCGGCAACCGACTGGATGCAGAAAAGCACGACAAAAACAAGCAGGCGGATACGCGTCATTCTCAGGCAAGTCATGAATCTCATCCTCAACCCAGCAATTCCCAACCATCCATCAGGACAAAATACAATGCGACGCGGAGCGCATGGAATCCAGGGTGCGGATCCGCACCCTGGACCCAATGACGTGGCTTAGAAGCGCACCGAAAGCGAGCCCACAAAGGTTCTGGGCGAGCCGACCTGGAGCGTATCCACCAGGCCATTGGGATCGCTGCCGACGAATCCATTGGTGCCGATGGAAGAGTAGTACTTCTCGTCAAAGAGGTTGTAGACGCTCAACTGGGCCTTGAGGTCCTGGAATGCGCCGGCTTCCTCGAACTTGTAGCCGACGGCGCAGTCGGAGAGAAAACGCCCGTTGACGAACCCGGTGTTGTCGTACGAGTAGTACCGCTTGGACATGTAGTTGGCGCTGATGTTCGAGAAAAATCCCTTATTGCGGTAGGACAATTCATCCTTGTAGAGAAGCACGGGAGTATCGACCGCGAGCTTGCCCTTGATGTAGCTGGTGGAGGAAGTTGGATCATAGGTGGTCACATTGTCGTCGTAGGTGGAGCGGCTGTAGGTCAGTCCGTTGTAGAGCGAGAAACCCGAACCCAGCGGGACCGTAGCGGCAATGTCCACGCCGTTGGTGGTAACTCCGGCGACATTGGTCAGCAGCGATGGGTTTCCCTGAATGCCGGAGCCCTGCTGCAGCGCCAACAGGCGGTTGGAGTAATTGACGTGGAAGTAGTTGACCTGCGCCGAAATCTTGTCGCTAGTGTAACGGTAACCGGCTTCCTCGGTCCATGAAGTCTCGGGCTTGAGGGTGGTTTTCAGCGCATTGAAACCTGCCTGGGTGGTGCCCCAGGGAGCGTTGCTGAAACCGTTGCCGCCGGCCACGTAAGCACGCACGTTGTAGGCGGCATCGCCGAACACTTCGTTATTCTTGTCGAACTTATAATTGGCGCCAAACTGCGGCAGGAAGGGCTTGCCCGATTCCAGGCTTCCCTGGGCGAAGCTGGAGACGGAGGCAGTGGTAAGGGGCGGGGTATTGAAGTTCTGAAGGGTGCCGTCGGTGTTGGTTTCAATCGTCTTGAAGCCAGCCGAAACGGTTAGAGCCTTGGTGAGTTTGAACTGATCCTGCAGGTGAATCTGGTAGACGGTAGTGTCGAAACCATAGGCCCACTGGGTATAGAACGGGTTCTTGGGAAAGCTGTCGAGAGACTGATCAGGGGCAGCCAGGCTGGTTGGATAGAAGCGGCGGGCCAGGGTAAAGTTTTCTTTCTCAAACCAGACGCCGCCTTCCAGCCGGTTGCGGCCCGTCTCATAACTGAGCGAGGTGAGAAAGCCGCCGCGCTGGATGCCGTACTCCGAACTGCGCATGGAGATGGGCGAAACCGCCTGAAAGCTGGAGTTGTAAGTAGGTGTGTAGGGACTGAACCAGAGACCGATGCCGTCATTGCCGTGGCCGTAGACAGTGGTCTTCCAGGTAAGATTGCTGCTGAGTGCCGCCTTGTAGCTGACGTAGCTGAGGATGTCTTTGCGCAGGCCCGCGCCGGCGTAGTATCCGGCATCGCACGGATCCTGCGCCGGGGTCAGGGTGTTGACCGCTCCCGGATAAGGGCCGAGACCGTCGCAGGCATAGGCGGCCTGAATGGCTTGTCCCCAGTTGCCGTAGTTGTCAAAGTTATATCCGAGCACGTTGACGTAGGTCTTGGAAAGATCCTGGTAATCCGTCTCGTGGCGGTTGGAGTAATCCACGTACGCGGTGAGCACACCCTTGGTGCCAAAGTAGTGGATGAGCTTGGCATTCAACTGCCAGTAGTTCTGGCCAATGTCTCCGTGGCCCTTCCACTTGTCCGACAATTGGCTGACACCGGCGACGTAGAACTTGGTATGGCCGCCGAGCAAGCCGCTCTCAAAGCGGCCCACGGTGCGGTAGGCGTTAAAGCTGCCAAAGGATTGGTCGACGGTGACCGAGCGCTTGTCGGAAGGATCCATCGAGAAGAACTGCACGGTGCCGCCGAGGTTGCTGTTGGAGGCAGTTTCCAGCGCTCCGGTGCCTTGGGACAAAACGATGCGTCCGACGTTTTCATCCATGATGGCGCGGCTGATGTGCAGACCGTTCCAGTTGCTGTACGACATATCGCCAAGCGGAACCTCATCGAGGGTGAAGCCAAGCTGGTTCTGATTGAAGCCGCGCACGGAGATGCGCACCGCCCACTCGTAGCTGCCGTATGGGTCGGCCGAGGTGTAGTTGACGCTGGGCAACTGCGAGACGATCCGCACGGGACTGGTGCCGGGAGCCGCTTCGTCGATGGTAGCTTCGTTGACGGTTTGCTCGGTGCGAACTTCACCTGGAGCGGTGACCGTCACGGTTTCCGTATGCAGAAGCCTGGGTTGCGGATTCGGTTGCTGAGTGGCCGGCTGGGAGCCATCGGCCGTCTGCTGTTGTGCCGTTGCACCAACCGTAACAAGTAGAGACAGGGCGAAAACTCCAACAGTCAAGTGTCTGTGATTCATTGCCTCTCCATCTGAGTTCGAGTTACCTGCCCGACGTATTCCTCGCATCGGTGAAAGCCTTGCAGGACTGCGCGATTGCTGCTGGGAATTGCGAGAGGTGTGGCCAGCCAAAGCAGCGGCGCGTTCCGGCTGGCGCTTCCCCTCGCACTCATGTTGACCGGGCATGCATACGGCAATGTAAAAGCGAAGTGAAGAAACGATGAAATTTCCGCATGTGTAGCTAAAAGAAACACGCGTCGCCAGGACGCCTGTGTTTAAGAAGAACTTAAGTCAGGCGCGACCGGCAGCGTCAGCAATCCGGTGGTGATTAATCGCAGCAACCTGCGCCAGGGGGAGGCTTTGTGCCAAGGAAAGTAGACGGCATCCTCATCCCACGCCCAGGGCGTGGCGTTTCCTTGAGGAGCCAGACGATCTCGACGGGGTTCAGTGGAACGGGATTAGCTTTTATGCTGAGCCTGCAGCAAAGCCAGAAATGCCTTGGCGGCATTGGAAAGATGTTTGTCTTTGCGGCGGAGATAGAAGAACGGAAGCGTGTTGTCCATTCCAGTTAAGCGTATGCCTGCGAGAACCCCGGCAGAGATCTCCCGCTGGACTACGCTCTTGGCTTGAATCGAGATACCTAACCCCACCTCGACCGCCCTCTTGATGCCCTCCGTGTTTCCGAAATCGACCACATTCTTCAGTACAATGCCCTGCTCTTGCAGCCGCTCTTCCACGGCCGCCCTTGTCCCTCCACCTTTGGCGCCCACTATAAATGTTTCCCCTGGAAGTTCTTGTGGCCGGATGCGACTCTTCTTTGCCCATCGGTGGTTGCTGGGGACAATCACGATCAATTCGTCCGTCATAAACTGCGTAACCGACAGCCTCGGATCGTGCGCCTCGCGGTTGACTAAGCCCAGGTCGAGTTTATTGGCCAGGATCTTTGCCACAATCCTTGCGCTAAGTGCTATGTCCAGCGTTACTTCAATCTTTGGGTATTGTTCCCGGAACCCAACCAGGATGCCGGGCAGAATATAGATGCCAATGGCGAAGCTTGCCCCGAGAACGAGCTTGCCGCCCTCCAAGCCTTTCAACTCCTCGATTCTCTGCTCCGCCTCGGTGATGGAGGTCATCATCAGTTGGGCAGCTTCAAAAAGAATCTCCCCAGCGTGGGTCAGAGTTACCTTTTTCCCCAGCCTGTCAAACAAGGGAGCGCCAACATACTCTTCCATCTGCTTAATGTGTTTGCTAATGCCTGGCTGCGTCAGATGCACCACGTCGGCAGCACGAGTAAAGCTGCGCGTCTGGGCCACAGCCTGGAAGATCCGTAATTGATTCAGATTGATCATGAACTGTAGTTATCGTAAGTATGAGAACAATTCATTTGATTCATGTCAAGGTTTTTTCTAAGCTAGCTACAGCTTAAGTAACTACCGCTTAAGTGAAAGAACGAGGATGTCATGGGCTACGCCGGATACGAAGAACAAAGATTGGGGAATCTAAAGAAGCTTTGCAGGTTTCACAGCTCTTTCGTCAACCGCCTCTGCCGCTGCTCCATGACAAGAAATTCACCTGTTTACCTGCCCCACGTGTAAGGGATCGATGTGAGGCCGAAAGTGTTTTTAAAACACGATTAAGGAGTGGTTATGAAGAACAAAATTGCTTATGCAGCAGCGCTTGTACTGGTGGCCAGCGGAATGGTATTCGCGAACAAACCGAGCGACCTGTCAGGGTCTCTTCTGCCGGGGTCGAAGGAAGGCGAGAACCAGATCGGGATGGCTTCGATGGTGGATCCCATGAACAAGCTGCCAGGAACAGTAGGCGCCCAGAAGACGCCGGATGCAGGGCTTAGTGCGAAGGGCGAATCACCGGCAACCGGTGGAGCGCAATACGGTCTGCGGGGAAGTGCGTCACCGGACAGTGACTTCCTGCCTGGAACTGGCACGAATCCAGTTCTGCAGGCCATGAACAGCCACTGAATCCCGGCGGGTGCTCAAACCTATAGCCACTCTGCTGGCTGTCTGGTTTGGAATTTCGACCGCATCGAAGGAAGCAAAGCGGATTACCGCTCGTTGCAGGTCGAACCGGAGCAAAGTGAAGTAAGCTGACGCGTGAGAGACGGTCTTGATACGACTGAATCGGCGCAGTTCGAGAGAGGTCTGGAATCGAATGGAACCGGCTTCTGATAAAAGTATGGTCGTGTTGGGGGCGGACATTTCCTGGTTCGCCTCCCAACCCTTTTTTGATCACAGAGTGGAGTCAGGCAGCAACTGTCGTCAGCAACTTGGCTGTTCCAGTAGAATCGATCGTGAGGAGATAAACTGACTGCCATGCCAGACAGCAAACTGAATCAACATACAGCCAAAGTTGGATTCATCGGCCTGGGACTTATGGGAAGCCGGTTGGCACGGCGGCTGTACTCGGCAGGATGGACCATTCGAGCCTGGAATCGCAGTCCAGAACCGGCAAAGGTGCTAAGTCATGATGGGGTAGTGATCGCAGCATCAGTTGCAAACCTCGCGGCCGATTCGGATGTAATCCTTTCGTCCCTGACCGATGATGCGGCGGTCCGCTCGGTGTATTTGGATGACGGCGGCGTGTTTTCCGCGACAAAGCCTGGAACCGTTGTTCTCGAAATGAGCACCATATCGCCTGGGTTGTCACGCCACCTCCATCGAGAGGCCTCCAGCCGGGGAGTTCGCCTCCTCGATCTGGCAGTCGCCGGATCGACGCCGGCGGTGGAGGCGGGAACGATCACACTGCTTGCTGGCGGCGATCAGAATACCTTTGACCAGTGCATTCCAATCTATGAGTCCATTGCTAAGCAATGGTTCTTAATCGGGCCTGGTTCTTCTGGCATTCGGATGAAACTGGTCGTTAATCTTCTCCTGGGCGTCGATATGCAGGCAATCGCCGAAGCCATCTCACTGGGACAGCATCTTCAAATCGACAGAAATGTTCTGCTCGATGTTCTATCCAAAACGGCAGTAATACCTCCAGCGTTCGTAGGAAAATTCCGAAAGATAAAGGACGGCGACTACTCTCCGGAATTCCCGCTGCGGTTGATGAGCAAAGACATGAATCTGGTTCTGGAGGCCGCAAGGGCTTCCGGAGCGGAGTTGCCTGCGGCAGGTGTGGCGCAAGCGGTGCTCGCTTCCAATCTTTCCTCAAGGGGGGATCAGGATTTGTCCGCCATAACACCTTTTGTCGCCGGCCATGAATGAGAATGCGATGAGGATTTGAGGCTGCGGTGCGCGGGCGGGTTGTCCATATTTGCGAAGCTGGTATGAGCCCGGATTTCCTTTCTGAAGTTGAAGCGGTTGCCCTTATGATGGCGGAAACGCCAATGTTCATGAGCCTTTGAAGGCTAGAACACCGCTTCCAAGGCCTCCATTCCGTGGGTGAGACAAAAGGTCAGGCGCTTCACCTCGCTTCTTGTTCCTCTCTGGATCGCATTTTCCAAGGATCACAAGTCATTTCCGGCGCCCATATCCGACGCCTGTGACGCCGTGCCCCAGTGCCCGGGAGCACGCGTTGCCGGCGAGTATCCGAGCCGTCAGCGCCTCAATCGCCCTGTAATACATTCCGAAACCGGCTCGAATGCTGGTGCTGCCAGGCCCACCTGGAATTCTTGCGGGAGACGTGTCTTTTCCAGCCTGTGGTGAGTATGCCAAGCCGATGCGTGGCGCGAAATCAAGGTTTCCCGGAGGCGCCAGCGAGGGAAGTGCAAGACGTCAACATGCTGGATCAGATTGTTTTCGAAGCAGTTGCGTTCTACATCACCCGCTGGACCAACACCGCAATCGTGATCACGCGTTCGCCCGAGCCGGGCTAAATCAGGATGACGGAGTTCAAATTCACAAATTCTTCACCAGACTTTTACCATCGCCACGAAATGATTTTGGTAACCTTTCCCCGCGCCTGAGAAGTGATCCTCACCGCAGCACCTGAAAAACAATTTTCGCCGCATCGCCGCCCGCTCCGGCGGTGCTATGGTATCACCGGCGAAGACCGCATGAGCACAATGCTTTTGGATTCGCGAAGGGGATGATTATGCGTACCAATCGATGGGTGAACGTCTGCACTTCCCTCATGATGGCTGCTTTGATCGCGCAGCCAGCCGCCACGCTGGCGCAAGACCCAGCGGCCAGGAAGCTGATCGAAATCGCACCGAGGTCGGGTGATGAAGTCGCCCGCTACACGCGCAGGGTTGAGGACTCGCCTTATCTCACTCATAGGCAGAAGCTCGATCTGCTCCGGAAGAATGTCAAGTATGTTTTTGTTCTCTTCCAGGAGAACCGCTCCTTTGACTTCTACTTTGGCACCTACCCTGGAGCTCGGGGCTTGTTCTCTCAACCCGCCGCCGCAACCCCTGGTTTTGTCCAGCCGATCGTTTTGACCAATGGCTCGGTCGCCACCATCTCTCCCTTCAAAATTCCTCAGTCGATCACCGACATCTATGGCAACACGGTGCTCCTCTACCCGGAGGACACAGACTCCGTGAATCACGGCCACACGGCCATCGACGCCAAGCTGAATCTGACTGCAAGTAATGTCGCCCAGAATAATCGCTATGCCTTTACCGAGGAGGGCCTGTCGGGGACGCTGAGTACCGATGGAACAACCTACACCGGAGTGGCACCGACTGAACAGCAGGTGCAAAAGGGCGAACTTGTCGTCAGCCATGTGGACTGCGATACCGTTCCGTTTCTGTGGAACTACGCGGATCGCTTCACCCTTTTCGATAACTTTTTTGACACTGTGATCGGGCCTTCGACGCCGAACGCCATTGCCATGATTGCCGGGCAGTCGGGCATGACGCAGTGGGTCGAGCATCCCTCGTTGGCGTTAGGAAGCACCAGTCTGCCCTACGCAAACGCGGCGGTGCCCGTTACCGGCGATCCGCAACCCTTCTGGGGATCGGCTCTGAATACCCTCACGCAGACGCCTTCGGGCGCATTTCAGCCCACTGAGAGCGGGGAAACTCCAGTCTCGAGCCCGTCCTCCAACCTGACCTTTGCTTCTCTGCCGCTCTCCTTTATGGGAGACCAGATTGAAACCATCACGGCCCAGGACATGGATGCCGCTTTCGACCTTCAGGATGTTCAGAGCGATATCCAGAAGATCGCGGGCGACCATAACAAGCCGGTGAATTGGGGCTGGTTCCAGGAAGGTTATGACCACGAGTCCACCGATCCTACGAGCGTTGCAAGCCATCTCAACTACATCGCGCATCATAACGCCCCGCAATATTTTGGTTATGAGGCCAACAACCAGAATGAAATCCAGGCGCATCTGAAAGGCCTCGGCGATTTCTTTACTGCGATCAACGCCAAGGATCTACCCAGGGGCGGCGGCGTCTACTATGTCCGCGGCGGATACGGCAACCTCGATAGCCTTATTCCCCGTTCACCCAGCCCGGCGGTCGAAGCCGCTTTCCCAGGAAATGACGACCATCCCGGCTACTCCGACGCGCAGATCAGTGAGGCGCTTCTGGCCGACGAGATCAACGCGATCGCCAAGAGTCCGTATTGGCCGGAGAGCGCCATCATCATCACCTACGATGAAACGGATGGCCTGTACGATCACACCCAACCGAAGATTCGCTCCTTCGATCCTCTTGGGGCCGCTCTCGATCAGGGTCCCCGCATTCCGGCGATTGTGATTTCGCCCTACAGCGTAGTCCACGCCATCTCACACGAACCTACCGAGCATGGTTCGATCATCAAATTCATCGACGAGCTTTTCAATCTGACGCCGCTTGCCGATCTGCCCGACGAAGCCTCGGCTCGCGCGCTTGGCGAGGCGACATACGGCCAGAAATACCTTGGACCCTCCGATGATCAGACGCCCGATGTCGGCGACCTTTTTTCTGCATTTGACAATGCTCGATTGAAAGGCAGAGCGGCGCCATTGCCGGCCGATTACGCAATGATTCCGGCTTTCCGGGCGCTAAGTCTTCCGCACTTCAATGCGGAGGGATGCCGTGTTCTGCAGATTACGCCGACCGATATCGTACGCGGTGTACTGATCGATCCGGCTCCACAGGACTTCAATCCTCGCCCCAGTACCAACCCGGGTGTACCGTATTCCCAGACATCGCCTACACCGCCAACCAACGTCTGGCCGAATAACTAGAGATCTTCTCCACCACTTTCCACCGGCGACCGGATTTTCCATCCGGTCGCCGCATTCTTACACGCATGCCCGGCGATTGGTGTTTATAAGGTAACGTACCCGCATGAGCAGAACTTCCGTACTTCTACTTTCGATTGCGTGGCTGCTGTTCGGAACAACCGCGACGGCCCACGCCGGGGTCACGATCGACAGAATCAAGGCCGCCGGTTCGCTTCCTTGCGGAATCAACACCGAAGAGCCCGAGTATTCCACTCAGGATGCGCATGGAAATCACTCCGCCTTTGACCTGGACATTTGCAAGGCGGTAGCAGTCGCGGTGTTCGGGCCGGACGCCAAGTTCACCATCATGCCCTACCGGGACGAGCAGGACGCATTGAAGGCTCTCAAGTCCGGCGAAATCGCGCTGCTCGCCACGGGGTCTCCCAATTTCATCAATACTGCTAACGCAGGCTTTGGTTTTGCGCGGCCTGTCTTCTATGACTACCAGGGTTTTCTGGTGAACAAAGCCCTGGGAATCACTGCTCCGAAGGACCTTGCCGGCAAAAAGATCTGCTTCCTTGGAGGTACGGAGATCGAGAACCAGTTGCAGGCTTACATGGCGCGCGAAAAGATCAAGTGGCTGCCGTTTGTCTTCCAGGAGGAAGGTGAAATGGAAGCTGCTTTCATCACCCACAATTGCGCCGCCATCAGCGCGGACGTATCGCAGCTGGCCTACGAGCGAATTGCTCTCAAGGGTTTGGCGCGGAATTTTGAAATCCTGCCGGACGTTATCGCAAAGGACCCGTTGGCTCCCACCTATCGACTCGACGATCCGCAGTGGGCCGCCATCGTCAACTGGACGGTCGAGGCCTTAATCCAGGCCGAGGAGAGCGGATTGACACAGGCGAATCTCGCCGCGATGAAGAAAAGCGAGGATCCTGTGATCCGGCGTCTGCTCGGCGTGCAGCGCGGCTACGGCCAGTTTATTGGACTCGATGACGCCTGGGCTGCGCGGGTGATCGAAGCCGTTGGCAACTATGGTGAGATTTTCGAACGTGACCTCGGCGCGGGATCGGTGATGAAGCTTGCCCGCAGTACCAACAACCTGTGGACGCAGGGCGGCCTCATGTACGCGCTCCCCATCCGGTAAGCGTCTCGTCCCGAGCGAAACAGTATTGCTTGGGACTGGCCAGAGCCGATCGCCGGCCGGGTAAGTGCTGTTGTGTCGAAGAACGCAGTAATCCCCATTTGCGGGGAATTAAGACTTGGCACTTGGAACCTCCAGCCCCCTGGTTCCGAGCTCCTTTCAAATACCCACAGGCTATTGAGCAATGAGGAAGGCGAGATGAATAACGGTGATCTCACTTAACGGTTGTGAAACTCTGCCCACAGTGCTCCTTACCACATTGCGGATTGCAACTCGCGTACACTCCTCATTGCAACTCGAACTCCGCTGACGTGCCTGCCGGATTCACCACGGTCAAGTTTGCGGGTAACGTTGCACGGTTATCGCTGCGTTTCCCGCCACTGCTCCACCGGTCGACAAGCGTGCCGTTATGAAACCCGGAAGCCGTCCATCATCGATTGTGATTGCAATGAACTTGACAAATGGATGGACAAGAGGGAGAGTTTCCGCCAGCGGTATAGACCTCATATAAAGCCGCCGCAGGTGATCGCATGGATTTTGATCACTTGTGGTGGTTTTTTCGCGCATTGGATCTTGTGTCCTGCTGACGAGCGGGCCGCAGCCTATTACTTGCGATACGGGGGCCTGCATGGTGCTCAATATCTCAGGAAGAACGTCACCAGTCGCGTTTTTCCGTGATAGGCCGGCCGTTGGGTGCGAAGAGAAGGATGTGCGGTTTGATGTTAGACGCTTCCGGACCGGAAGCTGGCGACCATGATCACTCACCGCTGGGAGCCAATGGAAAAAATTCCGCTTAAGCATTCGTCTTGAGAGGAGATGCAATGAGAGAACTTCATCACTTCGGAATTCCTACCAACACACATCAGAAAAATGAGAACTACATGGCCGGCGCAAAGCTTTACGTTACCGACGTCGGTGACAGCCCCAACCGAATCGAATGGCTCCGTTTTGAAGAAGGAAGCCCGCTTCCGGAGCTGCTTAAGACAACCGCCCATATTGCATACAAAATCGAGAACCTCAAAGAAGCAATGGCAGACAAAAAAATCCTGATGGAACCATTTTCACCGGTGTCTGGATTGACCGTGGGATTCATCGTGGAAGAAGGTGCACCGATCGAATTGATGCAGTTTGACTGAGGCTCAGCAGTATCTGGAACGAAAGGAGATACGGCGATGGCAATGAAAAAATTCATCAATCAACCTGACAATCTGACGGCCGAACTCCTGGAAGGATATTGTGCAGCCTACCCGGACAAGGTAAAACTCGTGTCCGGCAAAATCGTCATGCGCGCCAAAGACAAGGATCCGAAAAAGGTCGCCATCCTCACCCTTGGCGGAGCCGGCCATGAACCTGCGTTGAGCGGCTTCGTCGGCGAAGGGATGCTCGACGCCTCGGTCGTTGGAGATATCTTCGCGGCGCCCGGTGCTCCGAAGGTCATCGAGGCCATGCGCCTGCTGAAACGTGACGCAGGCATTCTCTTTGTCGTGCTGAATCATGCCGGCGACGTCATGAGCGGAAATATGGCAATGGAAATGGCCCAGAAGGAAGGCATCAAGGTCAGGATGATCCTGACCCACGAGGACATCGCTCCCGGCGCAAACGCACCCATTGAAGACCGCCGCGGCCTGGCCGGATGCGTCCCGCTGTACAAGGTAGCAGGCGCCGCCGCGGAAGCAGGAAAATCCCTCGACGAGGTCTACGCCGTTGCCGAGAAGTTTAACAACAACATGGCGACCCTAGCCGTGGCACTGAAACCCGCCACGCATCCGCAGTCCGGCCTGGAAATCTTTACCCTGGCGGATGACGAAATGGAAATTGGCATGGGGCAGCACGGCGAAGCGGGAACCGGCCATTCCAAGATGCTGTCAGCGGATGACACGGCCGTCAGAATGATCACCCAGTTACTGCCAGCGGTAAAGGCCGGCAAGGGTGACAAACTCCTGGTTATGATCAACGGCGCCGGGGCCACCACACTAATGGAACTGTTCATCGTCTTCCGCCGGGTCAAAAAATTCATCGAAGATAACGGCATGAGCGTTGCCCATGCCCTCGTCGGCGAATATCTGACGGTCCAGGAGATGAGCGGATTTCAAATGTTCGTTGCCAAGGTGGATGACGGATTGATTGAGTTACTGAATCGACCATCGAATGCGCCTTACTGGGTCACGCGCTGATCATTTGGAGAACGGCATGATCGATCATGTTGATTATGCGTGCCTGGTCAGGGTTCTGGAGGCGGTTGCCGGGAAGATCAAATCCAATCGCGATTATTTATCGCGGTTGGATTCAGCGATTGGTGACGGCGATCACGGCACCGCGACGTTCAAGGTTGCCGACGCGATCAGCACGGCCATCGGAAAAAACACCAGCGGAGACATCAAGACGCTCCTGAACGACATAGGTTGGGCCGTCATGTCGACCGATGCCGGTTCAACCAGTCCGCTCTACGGCTCGCTCTTTCTAGGTATGAGCGAGGCCATCACAGGAACACAACCTCTCGATGGCCATGCGTTTGTGGCGATGCTGGAACAGGGTGTGGCGAAACTCCGGAAAAACACAAAAGCGGATGTCGGGGGGAAAACGATGATGGACACGATTGTGCCGGCCATGGCGGCCATCCGGGCCGCCGTGGATTCCGGTAAGGACCTGGCGCAGGTTCTTTCGGAAGGGGCGGAATCTGCCGTAAAGGGCGCGGAATCGACCAAAGCAATGAAAGCTGCTTTTGGCCGCGCCAAGAACTTGGGGGAACGATCGATTGGACATATCGATCCCGGCGCAGTGTCGATGGCATTGTTTTTCGTGGGAATAAAGGAGGGATACACAAGTGGCTGAAGCGGCAGGCGATCAGGAATCACACGACTACGGCATCGGAATTCCGGTGGTAAATCAGGTTTACAAGCTCAGGGGATCGAACAACTATGATTGGGGCATGAAAGACCGCCTGTCGAGGGTTTTCGATCCCAAATCAGGCAAAACCGTCATGCTGGCGTTTGACCATGGTTACATTATGGGCCCGACCTCAGGACTGGAACGCATTGACCTGACCATCACGCCATTGCTTGAGCATGCGAACTGCTTGATGTGCACACGCGGAGTCCTCCGCGCCTGTGTGCCGCCAACTTATAACAAGGCGATTTCGCTGCGATGCTCAGCCGGTTCCACGGTATTGACAGAGCTGAACGATGAATGCATCGGCGTGGAAATCGAAGATGCCATCAGGTTGAATGCATCCATGATGGCCGTCATGGTGGCCATTGGTAGTAAGTTCGAGGCGCTCACCGTTCGAAATCTCTGCAAGATGATTGAAACCGGCAACCGTTACGGCATTCCGACACTGGGGGTAACGGCCGTTGGCAAGGAACTGACCCGTGACGCGCGTTATCTGGGCCTGGCAACCAGGGTGCTGGCGGAAAACGGCGCCCAGGTAATCAAGACTTACTTCTGCGAAGAAAACTTCGAACACGTTACCGCAGCATGTCCGGTTCCGATCGTCATTGCCGGCGGCAAGAAGTTGCCAGAACTGGACGCACTCAAGATGGCCTATCGGGCAATCGATCAGGGCGCATTGGGCGTGGATATGGGACGGAACATTTTCCAGGCAGAACATCCGGTGGCCATGATCCAGGCGGTGAAGGCCGTTGTCCACGACGGACAAAAGCCGGAAGCAGCATTCAAGCTATACAACGAGTTGAAAGCATCCTGAAAGAAAGGGGAAACAAGAGATGCCATTCATTAAATTCCTCTTGATTCCCCTGTTCTTCGCATTCATCACGTATTTTGAAGACGCCCGGCGGCGCGACAACATTCCGAAGTTATGCCGATATGACAATTCCGGAATTGGTTGCCTTTGCAGCCGGGCTTGTCCTTGGTTGGGGCCCTGTAGTCTAGGCCTGGCATGAGGCCAAGGTTCAAAGCGCGACCGCCTTGCACATACGGATGCGCCGTCAAAGCGGTACAACGCAGGAAGAGATCGTTGATGCGCTGGGCGTCGCCATTATGGTCAACGCCGGCGCGGCCATGGTCTATTCTGCGCGCACCATCGACGCCCATGACGCCAAGACCGAATAAACCAAATACGTCAACGTGGTAGCTTTTGGAAGCCATGGACAACGCAAGAAGTACGAAGGAATGGAACACGCGAAGTGGATCAAACGAAAGGCGAGGTTATGACCCCAGAGCGGAACTTGCAATTGATGAAGACGCTGGACGATTCCTGGAACGCGAAGGAGCTTACAGCGTTTCACAAGCGCCACGCGAAAGGTGGAAGAAAACCTATTTTACGATCTCATGGGAATGTTGAAACAAATTGGTATGATGTGAGCCCACGAAAACTGTGGAGATAGAGGTGGACCGACATGCCGGAACTGATTCCCGCAATCTTTTTTGGACACGGTAATCCCATGAATGCCGTAATGACCAACGGCTACACCGAAGCCTGGCGTCGCATCGGGGCGCAAATCCGCAAGCCCAAAGCCATCCTCTCGATCTCCGCTCACTGGTATGTGCCGGGAACCGGCGTCACGATCAGCGCCTCGCCGAAGACAATTCACGATTTCGGCGGCTTTCCGCCCGAATTGTTCCGGGTGCAGTATCCCGCGCCGGGTGACCCTCAGCTCGCCCGCCGCGTCCAGCAACTGCTCGCGCCCCTGCCGGTCACTTTCGACAACACCAGGGGGCTCGATCACGGGACTTGGTCGGTGCTCGTGCATGCCTATCCGAAGGCCGATGTTCCGGTCGTGCAACTGAGCATAAACGAATCCCAGCCCGCCTCCTTCCATTTCGAGCTTGGAAAACAACTTGCGCCGCTGCGGGACGAGGGCATCCTGCTTGTCGGTAGCGGAAACCTGGTCCACAATCTGCACACCTATGCCTGGGGCCGGCACCTGCCTGAGCCCTATGATTGGGCGGTCAAATTCGAACTGGAGGCAAGACAGATGATGCTTGCCGGTGATTTCAAGCCGCTCGTCGACTATGAAAAGCTCGGCCCGGCGGCGATGCTTTCCGTTCCAACGCCGGATCACTACCTGCCGCTACTCTATGTGATCGCAACCCGGCAACAGGGTGAAAACATCACCTTCCCTGTCGAAGGCGTCGATGGCGGATCGATCTCAATGTTGTCAGTCTGTGTAGGTTGAGGGGAAGCGACATGAAAATAGTTCTGTTAGGGGCGACCGGCTTCGTTGGCTCAGCACTGCTTAAGGAAGCCCTCGACCGGGGCCACAGGGTCACTGCAATCGTGCGCGATCCGGAGAAGCTCGAAAAACGTGACGAACTCATCCCAAGAACGGGCGACGCCTACGACGCCGCTTCTCTTGCGGGGTTAATCGAGGGCAACGACGCGCTGATCAGTGCTTTCAATCCCGGATGGAAGAACCCAAATCTCTATGATGACCAGGTCCGTGGGACAAGGTCTATCATTGAGGCCGCCAAGAAGGCGGGCATCAAGCGAGTCCTCTGGGTTGGCGGGGCCGGCAGCCTCGAGGTCAAGCCGGGAGTGCGTGTGGTGGACGATCCCGCCCTGCCCGACTGGGTGAGGCCCGGCTCATTGGCGACCATCGATGCTCTGGATCAGTTACGAAAAGAACCGGATCTTGAATGGACATTTCTTGCGCCATCCGCTGAGATGAAGCCCGGTGAACGCACCGGAAAGTTCAGATTAGGGGGTGACCAGCTCTTAGTAGACTCTGCCGGCCACAGTACGATTTCGGTGCAAGATTTTGCGGTGGCCATGATCGACGAACTGGAGCGCCCGCTTCATCTTCGTCAGCGCTTTACAGTAGGGTACTGACCATCGAACAAGGAGCTGACCATGAAAAAGAAAGAACACCACGGCGCGAAGATCGAAGTGACAAAGGATGGCCCCTACCTTGTAAGCGGTGGTGTGCCGCTCGGTGAACAATGGATTGAAACGAATGACGAAGGCGAATCCCTGGACTACCGGGACGGAAAAACTTATCCAACGCCACAGCAATATGCTCTCTGCCGCTGTGGTCAATCTGGAAACAAACCATTTTGCGACGGCACTCACAAGAAGGTCTCGTTCGACGGCGCCGAAACAGCCAGCCGCGTGCCCTACATCGAACGGGCGGAGACCATCGAGGGGCCAACAATGCTCCTTACCGACGTTGAGAATTTGTGCGCGTTTGCAAGGTTCTGTGACCCGAAAGGCCGGGTGTGGAACCTTGTCCAACAAGCCGATAGTCCCGAAACTCGAAAACTCGTCGAGCACGAGGCTGGGCATTGTCCCGCCGGGCGGTTGGTTGTGTGGGATCGAGCAACGGGTGATGCCATCGAACCGAAGTTCGAACCGTCCCTTGGCTTGATTCAGGACACGGCAAGACAGGTCAGCGGCCCGATCTGGGTACGGGGAGGTATTCCGGTTATTTCCGCTGATGGCGAACCCTACGAGGTTCGAAACCGGACGACTCTGTGCCGATGCGGCCGGTCCGCCAATAAGCCTTTTTGCGACGGATCGCATGCCACATGAGTTACGTCTGACTCGGAAACGAAAGCTGTGAACAAAAAACATTCCTTGGATGTTGTGTAAACGTGGCCTTCGTCGCGCTCGGAATTTCGGCATGCTCGAAGGCTTCCGGACCCGGTTCACCGGGACGTCTCGATGCTGCAGGCATGCGGCGCATCGGCACCGTCGATGAGCGGTTCACTGGCTCAGTGATTGTTGATGAGCTCTTTTCCACGCACGATCCATCCCGCACAAGCGCAGGAAAGGTCACGTTCGAGCCCAGTGCGCGGACCGCACTGGGTGGATTCGGCAATGGGGAGGCCCAATTGAGTAAATTCGAAAGGGCGATGTGATCTGGATTCCGGCGGGAGTCAAGCACTGGCACGACGCTGCTCCAAATACAGGGATGACACACATTGCAATACAGGAAAAGTTACATGACAGAGCCGTGAAGTGGATGGAGAAGGTCACCGACGAACAATCTAGTAACGGAAGAAAATCGAAATCGATGCAGACAGTTAACGATAGCAGAATGGTAGCGCCAGCCCTTGAAAAGTATGCGCAAGGTCCGCTAGCCGAACTATGAAAACGCCCGGAGCTCAGTCCACGGGACCGCAGTATCGTTACCAAGGATGTCTTCGAGAAACGTTCCCATTAGAAATTGGTCTGTCGTAGCTTCGGACCTCGAAGTCGATCCCTGCCAGCGATATGATTCAGAAGGGCAGGACGGGCGGCGACCAATTTGCGACGTCGGCCGTCGCAGATCATCAGATGAACTGGTTCGTCACTGATACTGACCGACGCAAAGACCGCGGCATTCGCCCTGACCGAGCACACGGAGCACGAACATGAAGCCAAAGAACACGATCTGCCTCTGGTTCGACAAGGACGCGCATGAGGCGGCGCGCTTCTACGCCGCCACCTTTCCGGATAGTAAAGTAACCGCTGTTCACGAGGCTCCCGGTGACTATCCGGGCGGCAAGAAGGGCGATGTGCTGACGGTGGAGTTCACCGTCCTGGGCATTCCCTGTCTCGGTCTCAACGGCGGCCCGGCGTTCAGGCACACCGAGGCCTTTTCCTTCCAGATCGCGACGGAGAATCAGGAAGAGACGGACCGTTACTGGAACGCGATCGTCGGCAATGGCGGCACGGAAAGCCAGTGCGGTTGGTGCAAGGACCGCTGGGGCCTCTCCTGGCAGATCACCCCGCGCGCGCTAACCGATGCGCTTGCGGCTGGCGGCGGTGAGGCAAAGCGTGCCTTCGAGGCGATGATGACGATGAAGAAGATCGACATCGCCGCCATCGAGGCAGCGCGGCG
>CAZQDD010000006.1:0-8278 GCA_964591805.1 uncultured Acidobacteriaceae bacterium
TCAACGACGGCCCACGCATCGGAGGCCGGTTGACGCTGAAGGTTGTCTGGCAGGTGGCGGACAGCTGGTGCGCGCCTCTGCCGTTTTCCGAAGCCGTGGCACCCACCGTGTAGGTGCCTGGGGCCAGCCCGGTGGTATCAATCTGGGTGGAAGCGGTGCTGCCGGAGACTTTTACTCCAGTGCCGGACCAGTTGTAGGAAATCGTGTGTTTGGAATCGAATCCCGAGGCACTGGCCGTCGCGGTCACAGGCTCGCCGGCATTCACGGCGGTTGGCTGCACCGAGCAAGACGCGCTGGCGGAGACGACTTGCGCCGCGCCAATCGCGCCAAATTGCCAAACCAAGCCAGTACTAAGCCGCACCCCACTCACGGTGGGCTGTAGAATAGGCCCGTATTCATGCTGCGCGTATTCCCAGTCCGCCTGGAAAAGCCGCAGGCTCACGTGGTGTACCAAGGCCACGTCCACGCCGCCACCGGCGATGACGCCGTAGTTGTTGTCATTACCGAACGGGGAGGGCAGGTCCATCCGGTGGTTGCCGGCCAGAGCGTGCACGAACGGAGTCACACGTCCCATTGGGAAGCGGACAGTCGGACCAGCTGTAATCGTGTAAATCTGCGGGCAGCAGCAACCACGATGGTTGCCCCAATCAACTCCAAAGCCGATGTTCCGATTGAAGAAGTATGTCCCGCTCACCGTATAGCCCGCGGAGATGTTTTCCTGGGCGTTGGGAACGTAGGTGCTGTAACCGGGATGCAGCCAGGAATACCCGGTGAAGACATCGAATCTTGATGGAGGACGTTCCTGCCCAAGTAGTGCTGACGCGAACATCGCGACCGCAAGGAGTGCCAAGAAACTACGCGACTTCAAAACTCTTTGGAGTGACATATGCATTCCCTCTATCCTGCTTCCATACCACTACCTGTCCGGCCCCGGATCTCGCCCGGGGCCGGTCCCTTGTTTACGGCGCTGTCGCTGGCCTGGTAACCGTGCTGTCGTCGAGCGTGACCGCGCCGATCTGCGTCAGCGCTCTGCCGTTCAGCACGGCCCCAGTGTCCAGGGTGATGGACGCAGAAGCCAGGATGGTCCCCTCCGTGACGGTTGTCGTCCCCAGAGTCGCCGAGCTGCCGACTTGCCAGAAGATGTTGGCGGCGTTGGCGCCGCCCGCCAAGATCACCTTGCGCCCACTCAACACGGTAAGTGTGGAGGACGGCATCTGGAAGATGAAGACAGCATTCGGATCCCCTTGGGCATCCAGCGTGAGATCCGACGACGTGATCGCAAAGGAGGAAATACCCGATCTGTAGAGGCCAGGAGCAAGGGTCAGCCCGCCAAGCTCTCCGGTAGCGATAATGACGACGTTCAAGGTTCGTCCAGCCGCGTCGTTGTAAGCCGTGGTCAGGTCCAGCTTGGCTTGGGCTGCGATGGAATCGTCAATGTACTGCGTCCCGTTGAGGATCCCCGGCGGGAATCCAGCGACCGCCGAGCCTGGGCTGAGCCCAAGGTCACCAGTGACCTCAGAAGGCCCGGTATTCGTCACTGTCGAGCCGGCCAGAACTACGAACAGAGCTGCCGATCCTAGATTCACCGTTGGCGGACCGAGTACCACAGTTGCAGCCGTTGTAAAGCTGAACACATAGTTGGCTGCCATCGGAGTTTCCTCCACATCTCTGACGCCGGTGGTAACGGTGCATGTGTAGAGCGTGTCCGGTTGCAGATTGGCGGTTGGATTAAACGATGCAATATCATCCAGTGCGTCGTAGGTGACCAGGCCTGTTACCGCGGTTGTTCCAGGCCCGGTTAGCAGGACGTTCGCCGTGGTGATGGTCAGAGGATCCATCGCCTTGCTGAAAGTTACATCCACCGTTTTGTTGAGCGCCACACCCGTCGCGTGATTCAGTGGGCTGGTCAAGATCACCGTGGGCGGTGTGTCAACTACTCCGGGGCCGGTGGTGAAGGGGCAACTGAAGGGCTTGGCCAGCGCATTGCCAGCAAGGTCTTCGGCTCCCGTGGTCACCGTGAGCGTATACGAGGTGTTATCCGCCAAGTTGCTGGCCGGGGTAAAGGTGGCGGTGTTCCCGGTTCCAGCGTATGCAACGGTTCCGGGCAGGTCCGTGGTTAGAGATACCGTGGGAGCCAAGGTAAAGGTACTGGTGTTGATGGTCAGAGGATCCATCGGCTCGCTGAAGACCGCCTGTACGGTTGTATTCAACGCCACGTCCGTCGCGTTGCAGGTCGGGATGGTGGAAATCACCGTGGGCGGGGTTTTGTTCACGGCTGTAGCCGTTGTGAAACTGCACGTGAAATTGCTAGCCATCGGATCGCCGGCCAGGTCCTTGACGCCCGTTGTCACCGTGACAGTGATGAGAGTGCTTGTCGGGAGTGTGGCGCCTGGAGTAATGGTTGCAATGTTGCTTGCCGCGGCGTATGTAACAGCTCCAGCGATCGGGGTTGTGCCAGGTCCAGTAAGGAAAAGGTTGGCTGCGATGATGGTGGCCGGATCCATCGCCTCACTGAAGGTTACGGCAACTTTCTGATTGATCGGCACACCTGTAGCACTGCACGCCGGTGCCAGGGTCGTAACCGTGGGCGGACCGGTTGTCGCTGCGGTCGTGAAACCGCACGTGAAGGGAACGACCGGCGCACCGAGCGCCGACGTTGCCGGGGCGCCTATGGTGATCGTGATAATGGTGTTCGCCGGCAAAGGATTCACTGGCGTGAACTGTGCGGAATCGCTTGCTGCAATATAGGCGACAGCTCCAGGGATGGCAGTGGCGCCGGGTCCTGCAACCGTGAATGACGTGCTGTTAATGGTGCTTGCGGCCATCGCCGCGCTAAAGGCGACGGTGATTTGCTTGAGCCCAACCGGCACAGCTGCCACACCGCATCCGGGAGATGTGGACACCACGGTGGGTGCCGGGGGCGGAGCCGTGGTAAAGCCGCATGTGAAGTTGGCGGCTATCGGCGTACCGCTAGCGGACTTTGCCGCCGTGCTGACGGTGACCGTAATAAGAGTGTTATAAGGTAAGGCGCCTGCCGGTGTGAACTGCGCAGTATCGCTTGCTGCCGTATAGGCAACTGCTCCCGCGATGGCCGTGGTACCCGGGCCTGCCACCGTGAATGACGTGCCGTTGATGGTGCTTGGGTCCATTGCCTCACTGAAGGTAACGGTGATCGGCGTGAAGTCGACGGACACACCTGTCACTCCGCACTTGGGAGTTGTGGCAGTCACGGTTGGAGCCGGACCGAGTGCGGTCGTAAAGCTACAGGTACTGCCAGTGGCACTGACCCCAACAGAGCTTCTTGCCGCCGAAGTGATGGTAATAAGAAATGTCGTATTGAATGCGAGGTTGCTGGCGGGTGTAAAGGTCGCAACGTAGTTTGCAGCATTGTAGGCGACTGTTCCCGGGACCGCCGTGGTGCCCGGCCCGGTCACCATGAAGCTTGTCCCGTTGATGGAAGCAGGGTCCATCGCCTCGCTGAAGGCTGCCGTGACTGTGCTGTTCACCGCCACGCCCGTGGCGCCGCACAGAGGTATAGAGGCAGTCGGTTGACTCACTTTGCAGCTTGTGCAATCTGAGCACGCAGCCATGAAAAGCAGGAATGGCACAATTGCGAACAAGCACAACCACTTCGTGATCACTCTATATTTGCACATGGCTTTCATCCTCGAGGCATTCTCTGCCCACGTCCGCACGAGTGTAGCGACGAGAATTTAAGGAAAATGTTCAATTTTGCTCATTCTGGAATTTTTTTATGCCCGCCTTGCTCGCGTGGTAACGTTCGCGGGGTTCGCGAGACCTCGCCGGTTCCTCAGCTTCCTGGTAAATGCCTGAAATGGAATCCCTCCCAATCCTTTCCTGAAGTGGATTAGAGAAACTTTCAAGGCGTCCGTGGGATCGAGCATCTGCACGGAAACGTTGTAACGTTACGGTGCTATCAAAATCGCATGGGGACGGATCGCCACCGGGAACCGCCGGTCGAATCGTCCTGCTAATTCACCTGGTGCAGTAAGTTCGTAAATCAAATATTTCAGCACCGAGGTTTTCGATGCTCTCGAAATGTCTCAACCCGTGCTGCTCCGCAACTTTTCAATACCTGCGGCAGGGACGGTTGTTCAGGATTGACTACACGGAAGCAGACAGAAAAAGCGCACGTTCCGGCCAGCAAATTGTTGACTCCCAGCGCGGCAACGCCCGCCCCAGCGAACACTTTTGGCTTTGCGAGAAATGCGCGGCAACCATGACCATCGCCGTCAGCGGCGCCGGCGAAGTGCACCTGGTTCCGTTTGAAGTTTCGGCCGGGCAACCCTCCGCGGGGTCAGCAACCGAGGCGAACGGATCGCGCCAGCAAGCAGCACGCTGCCTGCCACTGCATCTTGCCTGTGATGAATGATCCGCGCCGGCGAGTGCCGCCCGGATTTTCCTAAGCGGAAGGTTTGCTTTCTATCAGCACGGTTCCCGGAGTAGCGGCGAGGAACTGGAACGTGGGACGATTGTAGCGGCCGGTCATGCTGTGGATGCGAATCGCAAACAGTTCGTAGAGCATCTTTACGCCGTCGACAATGGGGTTGATCTTGGAGCGGTCATCATTGGCCCACTCCACGGCGACCTCGGTCACCTTCAGGCCAAACTTGCGGGCGATGAAGAGCAATTCGGGATCGAAACCCCAGCCTTCAATCTGCTGGCGGGTGAACATGACCTCGGCAGCGCGGCGGGTACAGGCCTTAAAGCCGCACTGGGTATCTTTATAGGGCAAGCCCAAAATCAGGCGCAGCAGCAGGTTGTAGGCCCGTCCCACGAACTGGCGGAGCAATGACTGGCGTTGCGTTTGCGACTCCGCCAGCAGCCAGCGCGAGCCGAAAGCAACGTCTGCACCCTGTTCGATGGCGGCGAGGAGTTTGATGGATTCCTGGATGGGCGAGGAAAAATCGACATCGCTGAATAACAGGATATCGCCGCTCGCATTCAACATTCCGTTGCGCACGCTGTAACCCTTGCCGCGATTGCCGGGATTTTCCAGCAGGCGCAGCTCCGGGGCATCGCGCATGAAGCTCCTGACGATGCCAGCCGTGTCATCACGGGAGCCGTCGTTGACCACGATGATCTCGACGTTCCAGTGTTGTTCGCGCACGAAGACCAGCGCCTTTTCCAGGCTGGGAGCAATGCGCGAGCCTTCGTTAAAGGCTGGCAGAATGATGGAATAAAGCAAGGACATGGGACGTATCAATAGAATCCATTGTAATGCAGTTCTCAACCGGGGCCCAGACAAAACAGCGTACTTGAGTTGCACCCAGTCACCGGGACGCAGGGTAAGCAACCGGCTGGGCCACTTGCCATGAGAAACACGGCATCGCCAGAATGGTTGTGGGAAGACGAAAGACAGTTGCGCAAAAAGTAAAGCAGCGCTAGGCTCCAGTGGTCATGTTACCCCGACAATTACACTCGCTTTTGTTTGTCCTGCTCCTGCTTACGCCGGCGGTCGCCAAGGGTCCAAAGGTGCATGTAGTCAACTTTGGAAAGACCATGGCGGTGAAACTCTACCTCGGTCCGGATGAGGACAATACCGCTCCAATCAAGGTGCGCGCGCTGTATGTGGATGAGAAGCTGAAGGAGTTTGTCACCGGGACCATGCACGAGGTGACCGACCGTTTGTTCGTGGTGCGGCGCGCTTACAAGCTGAACAACAATCTTCCTCAAGATGAGAGCAAGGCTCCGAGCTGGGTTTGGGAACGGGGCGGATGGCTGATGGTGGATCGGCTTACCGGACGGGTTTCGCAGCTTGCACTGGCTGAGTTCGATCCGTTCTACTCGGACGCAAGCTGGTTCCGGGATTACGTGGCGTACTGCGGGGTAAGCGACAACGGTGAGAAGCTGAGCGCAATCGTCATGCAACTGGGACGCAAGAAACCGGTATTGAAAAAAGAGATTGGAGACGCCAGCCAAGGCGATACGCCGGATTCGGAGTGCGACGCGCCGGGCTGGGAAAAGAAGCCGACGCGAGTCACATTTCTGCCAAAACACGGCGAAAAACGAGCTTTTTCGATCTTCGGTCACAGCTGGGACGCCGCCCCGGGGTCCGACGAGGAGTAGCGGCTGGGAAGGCAACGATATCCTGAAAGGTTAATGGTTGGAAGACGAGAAATTACTATTTGCGCAATGGTTTGGCAAGGTCGCAAACCATTGGCGAGACGGTAACGAGATGGTTGTCAAAAGATTACTGCATAGTACAATCGGGCCGCGAGGGCCCGATTTGCTTTGGAGCAGAGGCGGATTGGCAACCAGACTGGCCTCCCTCGGCTGCTTCCGAGGAGCGAGGCAGCCGAGGGAGGCGATTTGATTACTGCATCTGGCCCTGCGGCGCGGGTGCTGGGGCTGAGTTGGGCGCAGGCGGCGGCACTGGCGCGCCAGCAGGCGGCGGTGGCGCAGGCGCGTTGGCAGGCGGCGGCGGTGGCTGCGGACTGGGCGTGCCGGGCTGGCCGAATTCGATCTTCAGGCTGCGATTGGCGATGACATAAACGCGTTGCTTCTGTACGTCCGTCCCGATGCGCTGCTCGAAGTTGTAGGTGCCTGGGACAAGGTAGAAGCGTTTGAGGTCATGGGCCCGTCCGGCCAGTGCGCCATTGATGTAGATCTGCGCATTGGAGTCGGGACTCTTGACGTGCACTTCACCGAGCGGGCGTCCGCCGTAGTAGGCGTAAGGGTATCCATAGGGATATCCATAGGGGCCGTAGTAATAGCCGCCGTAGGGATAGACGGGCCCGTAAAAACCGACGCCGAAGCCGATACGTTGAGCCACGGCCGAGGCCGGAAGTATCAACATCAGGGACGCGGCAAGCGCGAAGAAGAGAACGATCCGTGAAACTCGAAGCTGCGACATAATACCTCTCCTCTGAAAGCCGGTGCATGGATTGCCCTGAACGCGGGCGGAAGTTCCATTACTTCCCGCGCCGCGGCGTGAGCGAAGGCCACGCGCCGTTCCGGTTGCCCGGAAGTCTCGGTTGGATAAACCCGGCCGGGGTTGGGTAGTTGCGCGGGCGGTGGAAGATTCAGCCGATGCGGCGGCCGTCGGAGAGAGCTTCGCTGAGAGCGAGGTCGAGAACCCGGCCGAGGTCCGAGGCGCGGCTGGTGTATTCGGTCTCCAGGCCTGCGTGCTTGCGCTTAAGCTGGTAGTACTCGTCGGCGATGTTAAGGGCGGCTAGGACGGCGACGTGGAGGGAATCCACGGTGCTGGTGTGCTGGGCCACGGCGCGCATCTTGGCATCGACAAGTTCGGCGAGGCGCTGGATGTAGGCCGGATCGGAACCGCACAGATGATAACTTTCGTCGTAAATCTCGACGCGGACACTGTCGTTATCTTCCGCCACTTTTTTCTCGCTTTCGTCGGCGCGGGTTAACCTCGACCGCTGGTTGCAGGTGCTTCTGAAACAGGGACTTCAATGCCGTAATGGGCCAACATCGATCACTGGCCGAGGTGCCTCCCAAACAGGACGAAAGACTTGAGCTGCGCTGGGGTCCTTCGCTGCGCTCAGGATGACACCGCTACGAACAACGCCAAGAGCAAAAACAAAAGCAAATCACGACCAAAGGCGGAGCACATGCAAATGGGCCGCACTCTCGTTTCCACATCTGCTGAAAGCGGCAGATGTGGGGCAACCGCACCCTACACCGGCGGGAGCCTATGGTTCGAGGATCGCGTCTACATCGCCGAGGAGCTTTTCGACGCGGGCGCGCACCTCATTGCGCTCCTGGTGCAGAGCTTGAAGTTGCTGGCGAAGAGCTTCGGTCTCGGCGGTCTGAGCATCCAAGGCTTCGCGCATGGTTACAAGTTCCAGCTCGGCAGCGGCCTTTTGCGCGCGGGCAGCCTTGAGCAGTTCGATGGTGCGGTAAATTTTTTCCTCGAGCGATTGGAAATCGCTGGCGGCGCCTTCAAAAGCGAGCTGGCCTTCGGCCATGGAAGCCATGAATACCCTCGAAATCGTTTCGAACCTGGAAAGCTCGAACTTGGGGGCAGTATAACGCAGAAGGGGTTGTGGAATCAGCGGCGAATGTGGAGAACCGCCGTGCAGGCGTTACCATGCGGGCATCCGCCCGGCTGGGTGACAGGCAAAAATTAGCAAGCGGGGAAGATTGCGGCTTGCGATTTGCAACCCGCGGGACCGGGAAAGTTCTAAGATGATTGGTGCGAGCCACTGGCTGAGGAGGCAACGACCATGAAACTGCGATTCGCGCTGCTACTCACGTTGGCGCTTGCGCTGCCAGGCTATGCGCTGGCGCAGGA
>CAZQDD010000006.1:8378-74544 GCA_964591805.1 uncultured Acidobacteriaceae bacterium
TCGCGCTGCTACTCACGTTGGCGCTTGCGCTGCCAGGCTATGCGCTGGCGCAGGACAAAACAGACAAGACGGCTGCGCCCGCCGACAGCGGCGGAGCGGCGGCCGATAAGCCAAGCCCGGCCGACAAGGCGGACAAAGGCGAATTTGATTTTCCGCACGACGGCAAGACCGACGACGTAAATGCGATTGGAAACCGCAACGTGGGCTGCACCAAAGGGCTGGGCAACTGGTATTCGCTGGAGAGCCAGGTGCGGCTGGGCAAATCCTACGCCATGCAGGTGGAACATAGCGCCAAGGTGATTGACGATCCGGTGGTCAGCGAATACATCAACCGGATTGCGCAAAACATTGTGCGCAACTCGGATGCGAAGGTTCCGTTCACGGTGAAGGTGCTGGACGACGACTCGGTGAACGCCTTTGCCCTGCCGGGCGGCTACTTCTACGTGCAGAGCGGATTGATTATGGCAGCCGACAGCGAGGCGGAGCTGGCCGGGGTGATGGCGCACGAGATTGCACACGTGGCGGCCTGCCACGCGGCGCGTCAGCAGACGCGCGGCAACCTGGCGCAGATTGCCACGATTCCGCTGATCTTTGTGGGCGGCGGGCTGGGATACGGCATCTATGAGGCCGCGGGAATCGGGGTTCCGCTGACGTTTATGAAATTCCAGCGCAACTTTGAGGCGCAGGCCGATTACCTGGGCGTGCAGTATCTGTACGCCAGCGGATACGATCCGCAGGCGTTTCCGCAGTTTTTCGAAAAAATCCAGGCGCTGGAAAAAAAGAAGCCGGGATTCGTGGCAAAAGCCTTTGAGACGCATCCGCCGACTCCGGCGCGCATGGAGCACACCCAACATGAGATTGCCACGATCCTGCCAGCCAAGCCGCAGTACGTGGAAGATACCTCGGAGTTCCAGGACGTGAAGGCGCGGCTGGCGGCGCTGGAAAATCGGCGCAAGGTGGACCAGGGCAAGGACAAGGGACCGAGCTTGAGGAGAGCTTCGAACACCCAAGGCGACGGCACCAATACGGACGGCTCGACGAGCAGCACCGACGACCGGCCTACCCTGAAACGGCGGCAGGATCAGTAGAGAAAAGCCGCGAAGACTACAACAAACACCCCTCGACGAGGGGTGTTTGTGTTGGCGCCGGCGGTGGTCCCGGTTACTTGGCTGCGAGCTTGGCGAAAGCCTCGGGGAACTGGGCGGCAAGAGTGCCGTACATTTTGCCCAGCCAGGCATTCATGTCCGACCACTTGAGGCCGCTCGTCAATCCACCATCGACGACAATGGCCTGCCCGGTGACGTAGCTGGAATCTTCACTGGCAAGCCAGAGGGCGACATCGGCAATCTCGCCGGTGGCTGCAGGGCGGCCGAGGGGATTGTGTCCGAGATGGGCGGCGATGGTGGCCAGAGACTGCTCCACCTCGGACTCGGTGAGCGGGATGCCGCGAACGAAGATGGGAGTGGCGATGTTGGCGGGACAGATGCAATTGACGCGGATGCCGCTCTCGCCCAGTTCCAGGGCGGTGGAGCGGGTGAGGCCGATGACGCCGGCCTTGGCGGCCGAGTAGCAGTGGCTGGCATAGCCGCCGCCGATGCCGGCGACGCTGGCAGTGTTGACGATGACGCCGGACTTCTGCGGCACCATGACGGCGGCAGCGTGCTTGATGCCGAGGAAAGTTCCGCGCAACAGGACGCCGATCTGGAGATCGAACTCCTCGATGGGCGTTTCGGCGATGGGCTTGGAGCCGCAGCCGAAGCCGGCGTTGTTGTAAAAGATATCGAGGCGGCCAAAGTGCTTGACGGCGGTCTGGACGAGCTGGTGCATGTCGGCTTCGCAGGTGACGTCGGTTTTTTGGAAGATGGCTTTGGCGCCGAGTGAGCTGGCTAAGTCCTGCCCCTTTTGTACCTGCAGATCGGCGATGACGACGCTGGCCCCGGCGGCGGCGAACTTGTGCACGGCAGATTCGCCGATGCCGCTGGCGCCGCCGGTGATGATTGCGATTTTACCTTCGAACTTAGACATATAAGTGCCTCCGGAGCAAAATTGTATGCTTCGCGCCGGGCAAAGCAAAAGGACATTCAGCGACGGCGGAAAGGTTCACTTCCCTGGCTACAAGCCGGCTTCGATGCGGGAGCGGGGATCGAGGTAGTCGCGCATGGCGTCGCCTACAAAGTTGAAGGCGAGCACGGCGAGCATGACGGCGGCGGCGGGAAACAGGATGACGTGCGGGGAATCGAACAGATGGGAGCGGCCATCGTTGAGCATGGCTCCCCAGCTTGGAACGGGCGGCGGGACGCCGAGCCCGAGAAAGCTCATAGTGCCTTCGGCCAGGATGGCCCCGGCCATGCCGATGGCGGCCTGCACGATGACCGGCTGCATGATGTTGGGCAGGATGTGGCGGGTGAGGATGCGCCAGTCGGTGGCGCCCAGGGCGCGGGCAGCTTCGACATATTCGCGCTCGCGCGCGGCGAGCACCTGGGCGCGGATGAGGCGAGCATACCCGACCCAGCCGCCGATGACGAGGGCGAGGATCAGGTTCCATAGCCCGGGGCCGAGAAACGCGACAAAAGCGATGGCCAGCAGGATGCCGGGAAACGAGAGAAACGCGTTCATCACGATGACGTTGATGAAACGGTCGAGGCGGCCACCGTAGTATCCGGCGAGCGAGCCGACCAGGACGCCAAGCAGGAGCGAGCCGGCGACGACCGAGGTGCCAACCATCATGGAGATGCGCGCGCCGTAAAGGATGCGGGAGAAAATGTCGCGGCCCAACTCGTCGGTGCCGAACAGGTGCGCGGCGGAGGGCGGCTGCAGGCGCGCGGCGAGGTCGATGAAGGCGGGATCGCGCGGCGCGACGACCGGTCCGAAGAAGGCGCAGAGGACGAAGAGAACGATGAGCGCGGAGCCGATGAGCGCCAGCGGATTGCGGCGGAGAACGTTCGCGAGTTTGGCGATTTCCGGGTGCATGCGGCTCCTACGGGCGTGGCGTCATGGGCGAATGCGCGGATTGAGCGCGACGTAGACAAGGTCGGTGAAGAAGTTGACGGCGACGTAGGTGAGGCCGATGCAGAGAAGGCATCCCTGGACGAGGGCGTAGTCGCGATTGCTGATGGCGCTGATGGTGAGGCGCCCGATGCCAGGCCAGGCGAAGATGGTTTCGGTGACGATGGCTCCGGCCAGGAGCGCGCCGAATTGCAATCCGATGACGGTGACGACCGGGATGAGGGCGTTGCGCAAGGCATGGCGATAGACGACGGCGCGCTCGCTGAGTCCCTTGGCGCGGGCGGTGCGGATGTAGTCCTGGCCGAGCTCTTCCAACATGCTGGTGCGCACCATGCGGGTGAGAATGGCGGCCAGCGACGCTCCCATGGTGACGGCGGGCAGGACAAGATTGCGCCAGCTTCCCGCGCCGGAGACGGGCAGCCAGTCCAGCCGTATGGCGAACAGAAGCACGAGGATGGGTCCGAGGGCGAAGTTTGGGAACGAGAGGCCAAGCAGGGTGACGAAGCTGAGGGCGCGGTCCTCCAGATGATTGCGGCGCGTGGCCGAGCGGACACCGGCGGGAATGGAGAGCAGGATGGCGACCGATAGCGCGGAAAGAGTGAGCGCGAGAGTGGCCGGATAAGCTTGGGCGACCAGCGCCTTGACGGGCTTGTTGAGACGCAGCGAGCGTCCGAGATCGCCATGGAGAACGCCCGTCCAGTAGTGGACGTACTGGGTGGACAGAGGAAGATCGAGGCCGTAGGCGTGGCGCACGGCCTGGACATCGGCTCCGGCGGCGCCTTCCCCAAGCATGGCTTGGATGGGGTCTCCGGGAACCAGGTGGATGAGCAGAAACACCACGCTGACCACCAGCCAGACGACGGGCAGCATGTAGGCGAGACGCGTGCAGAAGTAGCGGATCATGCCGCCGGCTTTCCGCTTGGGCCAGCGTGGAGGGACTCGGGGATCAGGTCCACTTTGACGGTTCCGACGCGGCGGCCTTCCATCTCCAGCACGGTGTAGCGGCGCTGCTGGTAGAGGAACGAGTCGCCGGACTTGGGGATGCGCTGCAATTTTGCGACGACGAAGCCGGCAAGGGTTTCAAAGCCGTCGTCGCGCGGCAGGCGCAGGTTGTGCTGGGTTTCGAGATCGCGGATGTTGAGCGCGGCGTCGAGCACGAGCGCGGCGGGATTGCCGTGGTGGGTGCGGGCCACGACATCAAACTCATCTTCGATCTCGCCGACGAGTTGCTCGAGAACATCTTCGACCGTGACGACCCCGGCGGTGGAACCGAACTCATCGACCACCACGGCGAGATGACGGCGGCGGTTCTTGAATTCGGCGAGCAGATCGGGCAGCGGCTTGGTTTCAGGAACCACGAGAACATCGTGCATGATGTGGCGAACGGCGAGGGTTGGCCGCGTGGGCAGCGCCTCGGAGGAGGATTGCGAACGCTTGAGACGGGATTGCATCCAGCGCATGAGGTCCTTGGAATAGAGCACGCCGATGATGGCCTCGGGACCGCGGGCGGCATCGTAGATGGGGATGCGGGAGTGCTGCTCTTCGACGACCTTGGCGATGGCTTCCTCCATCGGCATGTCGCCGGGAAGGGAAAAAATGTCGGGACGGGGCACCATGATCTCGCGCACGGTAATGGTGTCAAGGTCGAGCGCATGGTGGAGCAGTTCCTGCTGCAAGGCGCTGATGAGGCCGTAACGATGCGCGGCGGTGACGCTGAGCTTGAGCTCCTCGGGAGTATGCACGCCGGACTCGCGAATATGGTTCCAGCCGAAGCAGCGCAGAACCCAGCGCGAAGAGGCGGCCATGGTTCGGGTGACGGGCGAGAAAATGGTGATGAAGACATCGAGCGGAGCAGCCACGGCGAGAGCGACCTGCTCGGTTTTCTGCAAGGCGATGGACTTGGGAACCACCTCGCCGAGAATGACGTGCAGATAGGTGATGGTGGTAAAGGCAAGGACGGTGGCAAAGGCGTGCGCGAAGAACGCGGCATGGGGCAGCCGCGCCAGGGGAACTTGCAGCAGGCGGGCCAGGGACGCTTCGCCAATCCAGCCGAGAGCCAGGCTGGCCATGGTAACGCCGATCTGAATTCCGTTGAGAACTTCGTCGAGCTTGTTGTGCAGCTTGCGGATGGTGCGCGCGCCGATGCGTCCTTCGTCGATGAGCTGCTGCAGGCGCGTGTCGCGAATGCTGACCAGGGCGTATTCGCCGGCGGCGAAGAAAGCATTGGCCGCTACCAGCAGGACCACGACGATGATCCGCATGAGGACGAAGGTGAACAAAAGTCGATGGCTCCTGAAAAAGGCCGTGGTAATGGATTTTAGCAGGGGCAGGATTCAAGGTTTCAAAGTTTCAAGGTTTCGGGGTTTCACGGTGAAGGGCAAGAGCAACGGCAAGGGCGCGGAATGGGGCGCGGCGCGAAGGTGGAGCGTCCGGGATTGCGGCGGAGGGAAATTTGGTGGAACCGGGCCGAGGTGCGGCGCGTACATGAGAGGGAGCGCAGCCAGTGTGTGTGAGTCAATCTCCAGGCGTGCGGGAGGCATTGTGGCGAACGGAAACGGCAAGCGGCGGCGCAAGGTGATTTGGATTGCGGCCATCGCGCTGGTGATATTTTTGCTGGCGGCGGGCGGGTTGATGGCGGCGCGCAGCAGCGGGACCAAGATCGATTCAACCAAGCTGGCCAAGGTGGAGCGCGGCGATCTGGTGAAAAGCGTGGTGGCGACCGGTAAAGTGGAGCCGATTACGAAGGTTGAGATCAAGAGCAAGGCCAGCGGCATTGTGAAAAAGCTCTGCGTTGAGGCGGGCGACCGGGTGAAAGCCGGACAGGTGCTGGCCGAGTTGGACCGGGTGGAGATGGAGGCGCAGGTGCGCCAATCCGAGGCGCAACTGCAATCCGCAGAGGCGACGTGGCAGTCGGCGGTGGCCGATCTGGCGCGCTCCAAGGTGGACGCCGAGGGTGTGGACGTGCCGATGATGAAGCGCGCCTGGCAGCGCGCGGACGGCATGGCGCGGCAGGGAGTGGTCTCCCGCGCGACCCTGGACGAGGCGGAAAAGAATTACGTGCTGGCGACCAACCGGCAGCAGGTGGCACAGGCACAGGTGGTGGTGAACACGGCCAAGATGGCACAGGCGAAGGCCGATGTGAAACGGGCCGAAGCGACCCTGCTGCAACTCCGCGAACAGTTGAGCTATACCACGATCGTGGCTCCGATCGATGGCATTGTGCTGTCACGCGACGTAGAGGTTGGCGACGCGGTGAGCTCGATCCTGGTGATGGGCTCGGCCTCGACCCTGGTGATGACCCTTGGCGATACGCGCGAAGTGTATGTGAAGGGCAAGGTGGACGAGAGCGATATCGGAAAAGTGTACCTCGGACAGCCGGCGCGGATTCGGGTGGAGTCGTTCAAGGACAAGACGTTCTTCGGGAAGGTGACCAGGATCTCGCCGATGGGAGTGGAGAAGGATAACGTGACCACGTTCGAGGTGCGGGTCTCGATCAATAATCCCGGGGGCGAGCTGAAGGCGATGATGACGGCGAACGCGGAGATGATTCTGGAAGAGCACAAGAACGTGCTGAACGTGCCGGAAAGTTCGCTGATCTACGATCAGAACAAGTCGGCCTCGGTGGAAATTCCCGAGCCGAAGAGCAAGGATGGGAAACGCAAGGTTGCGGTGCAGGCGGGGATCTCCAACGGCGCGAAGACGGAGATTCTGAGCGGGCTGACGGAGGGGCAGCAGGTGATACTGCAGTAGAAGGGCGAGGGTGCGAAGGTTTCAAAGTTTCAAAGTTTCAAAGTTTCAAGGTTTCAAGGTTAAGAGCAAAAGCAAAGGCAAGGGCAAGAGCGGATGCAGGGGTTGCAGGCGGCGTACAGCTTCTGCGTGGGTACTGCCAGGGCACCCGGCGTGGCGGCGACAGTTCATTCGTGACAGAATCATGCCAGCGAACGGTTGCCCGCGAAAACGGAGAAACCGGGGAGGCTGACTTGGCGGCGACGAACATTGTCACACTTACGACGGACTTCGGCAGCGCCGATCATTTTGTGGGCACGATGCGCGGCGTGATTCTTGGCGTGAACCCGGCGGCCCAGGTGATCGACTTGTGCAACGAGGTGACGCCGTTCGACGTTCTGGACGGGGCGCTGACCATTGCCCAGGCGTACCACTACTTTCCGGCCGATTCGATTCACCTGGTGGTGGTCGATCCGGGAGTCGGCTCGACTCGGAAAGCGCTGCTGGTGACCACCACGAGGCACATCTTTATTGCTCCGGACAACGGGGTGCTTTCCCTGGTGATGGACCGTGAGGAGCGGATCTCGGTGCGGCAGATCACCTCCGAACATTACTTTTTGCAGCCGGTGAGCCAGACCTTCCACGGGCGTGACATTTTTGCGCCTTGCGCGGGATGGCTGAGCCGGGGCGTGGAGGTGGAAAAGTTCGGCGAAGAGATTACCGACTACGTACGCTTCTCCCTGCCCAAGCCGAAGATGCTTTCCAAACATACCCTGACCGGCGCGGTGCTGAAGGTGGACCGGTTCGGCAACCTGATTACGAACCTGACTCCGGCCAATGCGCCCGCCGTGTTTGCGGCCAACGCGAAGGTCAAGATCACCGTGGGGCAGGAAGCGGTATCCGGGATTTGCCACTCCTACTCGGAAGGCAAACCCGGAGAGTTGTTCTGCCTGCTGAACAGCATGGGATTCCTGGAAATTACCAGCAATCGCGGGTCGGCGGCGCAGACGGCCAAGGCTGGGCGCGGAGCGGTGGTGCTGGTGGAGTTCTAGCCCCAGTCCTGGGTGGAGGGATTGCGGGGCTTGACCCGGGCGTAGTTGTCCATTTTCGCCGTCCACAACAGGAAGCGCCACATCTGGCGATACTCGTGCCAGAGGATGCCGCAGATTTGCGGGAGTCCGATCTTCTCCATCTTGAGGCCGGTGTAAGTTTCCAGACGCCACTTGATGTAGGGGCTGCGCCAGGGCGCGAGACGATGGCCGCGAGTCGCGTTCCAGAGAAAACGGACGATGTACCACATGGAGTTAGTATAAACCGCGTTCAAACGGGCGCGGGAGGAACATCGGTTGGTGGTTGGGAAGCTTGGAGCCGCGCGGGCCGCCGGGCTTACGGGATGTCGTACTTCTTCATCATGTGGCGGAAGCTGCGGTAGCTGAGTTTGAGCAACTCGGCGGCGCGGGTCTGGGTGCCGTTGGAGCGGCGCAGGGCCGATTGCAGCAGGCTCTTCTCGATGTCGGCAATGTAGCGCTCAAGGTCGATGCCGTCGCTGGGCAAAACAACGCCGAGGGCTCCGGCGTTGGCCGTGGAGGTGGGCATCGCGCTCTGGCCGGCGTTGGGAAGCTCGACGTGGAGTTCCTCTTCGGTGGACATGGCGACGGCGCGCTCGATGGTGTTTTCAAGGACGCGGACGTTGCCGGGCCAGTCGTAACCCTTCATGGTCGTCAGGCTCTCAGGCGAGAGGCGGACGACGTTCTTGCTCATCTGCACGGCAAACTTCTTGAGGAAGTGGTTGGCGAGAAGAATCACGTCATCGCCGCGGTCGCGCAACGGCGGCACTTCGACGGGGATGACGCTGAGGCGGTAGTAAAGGTCTTCGCGGAACTGGCCCTCCTGGACCTGCTGCAGAAGATTTTTGTTGGTGGCGGCGATGACGCGGGTGTCGACCGGAGTTTCCTGGCCGCCGCCGACGGGCCGGATGCAGCGCTCCTGCAGGACGCGGAGAAGCTTGACCTGCATGGGGAGAGTGGTTTCGCCGATCTCGTCAAGGAAGATGGTGCCGCCGCTGGAGAGCTCGAACAGCCCGCGCTTGTTGCTGGTGGCTCCGGTGAAAGATCCCTTGACGTAGCCGAACAATTCGCTTTCCAGGAGCGTCTCCGGGAAGGCTCCGCAGTTGACGCTGACGAAGGGCTCGCCCGAGCGCGGCGAGCAGGTGTGGATGGCGCGGGCGACCAGTTCCTTGCCGGTGCCGCTCTCACCGCTGACGATGACCGTGCTGTTGGTGGTGGCGATGGTGCGGATGGTTTGCTTGAGGTGGCGCATGGGCTCGCTCTCGCCGATCAGGTTATCGAGCGAGTTGCGCTGGGCTGCGTCGCGCTTGAGAGCGGCGTTCTGCTGGCGGAGGTGGGTGCGATCCATGGCCAGGGCGACGGCGCTGAGGACGTCTTCGAGCAGCTTGGGGCCCTTGCGGATGTAGTAGAAAGCTCCGGCGTTGAGTGCTTCGATGGGAATCTCACTGTCATCGACGGCGGTGATGACGATGACCATGGTGTCTGGCGAAACGCGGCGCGAATACTGGAGGACGTCCATGCCGGTGACCTGGGGCATGCGCACGTCGGTGACGACAACGTCGTAGAGGGTGGAGTCAATTTTGCGGCAAGCCTGCTCGCCGGAGGTCACCGTTTCCACGCGGTGTCCCTGGTTCTGGAACGCGATCTGCAACATTTGGCAGATGGAGCGTTCGTCATCGCAAACCAGGATATAACCCATGATTACCTGCTTTCATTGCCACGGACGGGATCGTGGGTTGGGGAAAATTCTGCCGCCAGAGCGTCCGCAAGTTCGGCGGGAGCATCCGGTGCGGCCTGGGGAAAGAGCAAGGTGAATTCGGTTCCCTTGCCCGGCTCGGAGCGGACGGTAATGTGAGCCTCGTGCGCCTGCATGATGCGGTAGACGATGGCCAGACCGAGGCCGGTGCCGCCCTCGAAGCCGGACTGAAAGGGCTCGAATATTTTCTCGATGAGTTGCGGCGAGATGCCGGCGCCAGTGTCCTGGAAGCGGATGCGCCAGTGGGCTTCCAACAGGTCCAGGGTGACGGCCAGGGTACCGCCGTCGGGCATGGCGCGGATGGCGTTGCTGCAGAGATTCCAGAAAACCTGCTTGAGTTTGTCGCCATCGCCTTCCGCAATGGCCTCGGGGTGCGAGAAGGAGCGCTCGATTCGGATGCTGGCCTGGCGGTTTTCAAGCAGGGTCAGGGTGTCGGAAAGAAGCTGGCAGAGATCGACCTTGGTGTTTTGCGATTTGCGGTCGCGCGAGTAGGTGAGGAAGTCGCTGATAATGGCATTCAGGCGCTCGGATTCGCGGGTAACAATGCCGACCAGGGCGCGCTGATCGTCGGTAAGCGCGGCGATGCCGGAAAGCATTTTGACCGATCCGGCGATGGAGGAAAGTGGATTGCGAATCTCATGGGCGATGCCGGCGGCGAGGCGTCCGACGGCGGCCAGGCGATCGCGCAGACGGAGTTCGCGCTCCAGGCGGCGAATCTCCGTGAGGTCGGTAAAGGTGTAGATGTATCCGATGGTTGCGCCGCCCATGCCATGGAGCGCGCTGCAACCGACGCCGAAGAGTTTTTCAGCGCCGCTGGGAGTGCGCGCCCGCACCTCGGTGCGCACTGCGCTGGCCAGCGGGAGCCGGTCAAAGAAAAGCCGGTGCACATTGATTCCGGCGAAATCCTCCTGGGTGCGGCCCAGCAATCCCTGCGCGGCGGGATTGACCAGCTTGATGGCGCCGTCCAGATCGGTGGTGACAAGGCCGCTGGAAATGCTGTGCACGATGATCTCGTGCAGCACCTGGAGGTTCTCCAGTTCGTAGCTTTTGTCCTTCAACGCAACGTCGGCCAGGCGCATGCGGTGGACCAGCTTGTTGGCCAGGTAAGCGACGGCGAGGAAGGCGACGAGATTGATGAGGATGACGGCCTGCAACGACTTGAGGTCGGGCCGGTAGGTGGAGTAGGAGCGGATCAGGTCGAAATAGGAAAGCTCCAGGGTGCCACCGAGCAGGACAAACGACATGCCGGCGGTGAGGTAGGCCCAGGATTCCGACAGCATGGTGCTGGCGACAATGATGATGAGCGGGTAGAGAAAGTTGAACGAGGTATCGATTCCGCCGGTGACGTAGATGACGGCGGTGGCGAAAATCATGTCCGTCACCACCTGCAGCTTGGACTGCAACTGCAAATGCCCCTTGCGGTAGGTGAACATCAGCAGATGCACGGCGGCGACGGCATACCAGCCCAGCATGACGAGCACGAACAGACGCCGGTTGACGTTGGTGGTGGTCAGGGTGGTGATCGCCAGCTCGATGGCGAGCAGGATCGTGATGATGATCACGCGGACCTTGACCAGCCACTCCAGCCAGATTCGCTCGTAGGTTCCCGCAGCCATGCCCAATCCTCTCTCTATCCCGCGAGCTTGGAGATCATGGAGAACAGTGGCATGTAGAGTGAGATGACGATGCCGCCGACGGCAACGCCGAGGAAGCTGATAAGCATGGGCTCCATCAAGGCCAGCATGTCCTTGGTGGCGGCATCGACCTCATCCTCGTAAAAGTCGGCGATCTTTTGCAGCATGCTGTCCATGGCGCCGGTGGCTTCGCCAACGCCGATCATCTGGATGACCATGTTGGGAAAAACGCCGCTCTCGCGCAAAGGATCGACGATGGTCCGGCCTTCCTCGATAGACTTGCGCACCTGCATGAGGGCGCGCTCGAGGACGGCATTGCCGGAAGTCCGGGCGGTAATGGAAAGGCCGTCGAGAATGGGAACGCCGGAGGAGATCAGGGTTCCCAGGGTGCGGGTGAAGCGGGCGATGGCGATTTTGCGCAGCACCGGGCCGAAGACCGGCATATTGAGCAGGAATTTATCGGTGTAGTACAGGCCCTGGGGCGTTTTACGAATGTACTTGAGGCCGACGATCAGGACTCCAACGGCGAGGAAGATAAGCCACCAGAAGTTCTGGATGAAGGCAGAGAGATTGATTACAAACTGGGTGGAGGCAGGCAGGGCCACGCCAAGGCCAACAAACAGATTGGCAAAAATTGGAACCACGAACTTGAGCAGGGCGCCAACCACGAGCAGGGCGATGACAATGACGGAAACCGGATAAACGAGAGCGGACTTGATGGCGGCCCTCATCTTTACGGCCTTTTCGACGTACTGCGAAATGCGCTGCAGGATGGTGTCGAGAATGCCGCCGGTTTCGCCGGCTTCGATCATGTTGGTGGTGAGGTCGTCGAAAATCTTGGGGTAGAGGCGCAAGGCATTGGCGAGGGTTGCGCCCCCCTCGACGGAGGTGCGGACGCCGAGCAGGGATTTCTTGAAGTACTCGTTTTCCTGGTTGTTGCCGAGGATTTCCAGGCACTGCACAAGCGGCAGGCCGGCATCAATCATGACCGAGAACTGGCGGAAGAAAATGGCGGACTCTTTGGCCTTGACCGAGCCGCCGCCGAGTTTGAGATTGAAGCTGCGCCCGCCCTTTTCCTTGATTACGTTTGCCTGGATGCGCTCCCGCGCCAAGGCTGCGCGGAGCACCTGCTTGTTCTCGGCGGCGCGCTCGCCCTGGGATTTTTCGCCTGCTGCATTTTTGCCCTGCCACGTAAAGACCGGCATCGTAACCTCTCTGCTTGTCTGACTTCCAGATTACTTGCGCGCGCCGGCAGGGCTGGAAGCCTTGGTATTGGCCAACGCGCGGTTGATCATTTCCTGTAGTTCATCGGGGTTGGAGGAGCGCAGCAATGCGACCTCGAGGGTAATGGTCTTCTGTAGATAAAGGGTCATCAAGGACTGGTTGAAGGTCTGCATTCCATACTTGTCCTGGCCGGCCTGCATGGAGGAGTAGATCTGGTGGATCTTGTCTTCGCGGATCAGGTTGCGGATGGCCGGGTTGGGAATCAGCACCTCCATGGCCATGGCGCGTCCCGATCCGCCCGCCTTGGGCAGCAGGGACTGGCAGAGGATGCCCTCCAGCACCAGCGACAACTGGGCGCGGATCTGGGGCTGCTGATGCGAAGGGAATACGTCAATGATGCGGTTGATGGTGGAGGCGGCGGAGTTGGTGTGCAAGGTTCCGAAGGTGAGGTGACCGGTTTCGGCGATGCGCAAAGCAGACTCGATGGTTTCCAGGTCGCGCATTTCGCCAATGAGCACGACGTCTGGGTCCTCGCGCAGAGCGGCGCGCAGAGCGGCGGAAAAGCTCTTGGTGTCCTGGTGAATTTCGCGCTGATTGACCAGGCAGTTCTTGTGCGGATGCACGAACTCGATGGGGTCCTCGATGGTGATGATGTGCTCATGGCGGTCAATGTTGACCTTATCCAACATGGCGGCCAGGGTGGTGGACTTGCCCGAACCGGTGGGACCTGTGACCAGGATGAGGCCGCGCGGACGGTCACACAACTTGGACACCACGGGGGCGAGATTGAGCTGGGCGAAGCTTTTGATCTCAAAGGGAATGATGCGGAACACGGCGGCGACCGCTCCGCGCTGGTTGAAAATGTTGGCGCGGAAACGGGCCAGACCCTTGAGGCCGAAAGAAAAGTCGAGCTCGAAATCCTCCTCGAAGCGATGCTTCTGCGCATCGGTCATGACCGAGTAGGCCAGTTGCTTGGTGTCGGCCGGACCCAGAGGAGGCATGTCGAGCGGTTGCAGGTGTCCAAAGACCCGGACCTGCGGCGGCGAATTGGTGGTGATGTGAAGGTCGCTGCCACTGAGTTCGAGCAGCTTCTTCAACAGATCACTGAGTGTTACCGCCATTCCATCTCCTTGAATTTCCAGTCACAAATACGCCGGGAGCCGCTGCCGGCGGGGCTAAAGCACGGTCTCGCGAATGACCTCTTCCAGGGTCGTCTGGCCCAGGGTGATCTTGCAGAGTCCGCTGCGGCGCAGGGTTAGCATGCCATTCTCGATGGCTTTCTTTTTCAGTTCGAGGGATGAGGCGCCGACCAGGATCAACTCGCGCAGGCTGTCATCGACCTCCATGACTTCATATAACGCGGTACGGCCCTTGTATCCGGTGTTGTTGCACTTTTCGCAGCCCTGGCCCTTCATGACCTTGACGGTGCGGGCTTCCGCCTGGGTGAATCCGGCCTTGAGTAACACCGCGTTGGGAACATCGACCGGGTGGATGCAATTGGTGCAGATGCGGCGGATGAGCCGCTGGGCCACGATCATGTGGATGGAGGTTGCGACCAGGAAAGGCTCGATGCCCATGTTCATGAGTCGGGAAACGGTTTCCGGGGCGCCGTTGGTGTGCAGCGTGCTGAGTACAAGGTGTCCGGTGAGGGCGGCCTTGATGGCGATTTCGGCGGTTTCAAAGTCACGGATTTCGCCGACCAGGATGATGTTGGGATCCTGGCGCAGGAAGGAACGCAGGGCCGCGGCAAAGTTGAGACCGATCTGCTCCTTCATCTGCACCTGGTTGACACCGTGCAACTGGAACTCGACCGGGTCTTCGGCGGTCATGATGTTGGTGTCCGGCTTGTTGAGCAGCGAGATGGCCGAGTAGAGCGTATTGGTTTTGCCGGAGCCGGTGGGGCCGGTGACCAGCACCATTCCGTAAGGTTTAAGGATGGCCTTCTGGAATTTTGCCAGCGACTCGGGCTCGAAGCCGAGTTGGGTCATGTCCAGGCGGAGCTGATCTTTGTCGAGCAGGCGCATGACGATTTTTTCGCCCCACAGGGTGGGCAGGCTGCTGACGCGCCAGTCCAGCATGCGGCGGCGCCCATTGATCCGCAAGGCGACCATGATGCGTCCGTCCTGGGGCAGACGCTTTTCGCTGATATCGAGGCGGGCGAGAATCTTGATGCGGGAGATGATGGCGTCGCGCGCCTTGATTGGCGGCTTCATGAACTCTTCCAGGACACCATCAACACGGAAACGGACGCGGTATTCCTTTTCGTAGGGTTCGAGATGGACGTCGCTGGCCCGGGCCTGCACGGCTTCCCGCAGGATGGTGTTGACCAGTTTGATGATGGGCGCTTCTTCGGCGGCCGATTCCAGCTCGGCCAGCGTCGCCTCCTCCTCTTCGTCGATGGTCTCGGCATCGTCGGCGTCGCCTTCGTCGCCGAAGGCGGCCAACACCGAGTTCAAGTCCTCGGAGCCGGGATTGGAATTCGCTTCGGGGGCGTTGTAGGCGTACTCGATGGCCTCCAGGATGGCAGATTCGCTGCCCTTGAGCGGCTCGATGTCGTATCCGGTAATAAATTTCAAATCATCCAGGGCGCGGTAGTTGGCCGGATCGACCATGGCGACCTGGAGAGCCGTCCCAGTACGGCCCAAAATGAGGGCCTTGTACTTGCGCGCCACCTCGACGGAAACCGTTTTGACGATTTTCGGGTCGATCAGGTAGTTCGCAGGATCAAACGCCGCGGCTTGAGGACCTTTGGGTGGAGTCGGCAAAATCTCTCCTCACGAAGATGATTTCATTCGTATTCACTGCAGAGCCCGGCGGCGCCCACAACTCCGTGCCCTTGCTCGCCGCAAGCAGAGTCCGACGTTTGACGAACTCCGGCAATCGGCTCCCAAGACAAGACAGGCAAACGCCGTTGCACCGAAGCATTATTTGCAGATTAGCAGTTTGACATTATTTGTCAATCGCATGGGAAGCACCAAGGTAATCATAAGGGTACTAGAAGGATACGACGGTGGACAGGTTCATTCCGGTACACTGCCGGGATGCGGGAATCGGGTTTGGAAGCGAGCAAGATCCGGCGGCTTTTCCGGGAGTTGGAAGGCGCGATGGGGCCGCAACACTGGTGGCCGGCCGGTTCGCCGTTCGAAGTGGTCGTGGGCGCCTATCTGACCCAGAATACGGCCTGGACGAACGTGGAACGGGCGATGGGGAATCTGCGCGAGGCGGGACTGGTGTCGATCGCTGGAATTCGCCAAACGGCGCCCGGGGAACTGGAGCGGCTGCTGCGCCCGGCCGGGTACTTCCGGCAGAAGGCGGCGCGGTTGAAAAGCTTTGTGTTGCATCTGGATCGCAACCATGGAGGGTCACTGGAACGGATGTTCGCCCAGCCGACGGATGCGCTGCGCGAGGAGTTGCTGGGGCTGACTGGAATTGGCCCGGAAACGGCGGATTCGATCCTGCTGTATGCGGCAAACCGCGAGGTATTCGTGGTGGACAGCTATACCCGTCGCATCTTTGGACGCCACGGCCTGGCCAAGGTTGGAGCACCCTACGAGGAGATCCGGCTGGCGGTGCAGCAGGCGATGACCGGAGAGGGACCGGCCGGAAGCGCCAGCCCGCGTCCCAGGCAGGAGCAAGGTCAACGGCCCCAGCCAAACGCCGCCCGTGAACTGGCGCGAGGCGAAGATGGACCGCGGACGGTCGAGCCCCATCGGCCTTCGGCGGCTTCCACCATGGCGCGCAGTGAGCTTTCGCAACGCTACAATGAGTTCCACGCGCTGCTGGTGCAGACGGGGAAGCATTACTGCCTGAAGGGCGAGCCCCGCTGCCAGAGCTGTCCCCTGCGCGACCTGCTGGAAGGAAAACCCATTCCGCTTCGATAACCTGAGAGAGCCAGCCCGCAGTTTATATATGGAACCGGGTCCGCCGCGGTTTCTGCATCTGCCCGGCATTTTGCAAGCGGTAGGATTTTTGTGTCTTTTCTGCACTAGAATCGGGGTGGCATTCCATTGCGTACCCCAGGCCCAACTCGTACCCGCCGCCGCCTCATCTTGCTGGGAGCGGTGGTTGCGCTGCTGGTCTTCGCGATTTTTTCGCAGGCGGCGTTCAACCTGAAGTTTCTGCGGCCGGAGTCGCTGGTGCAGACGTCTGTGTTCGTGGCGCTCTCCGCACTGATCTTCCTGGCCCTGGTGGCGCTGATCTTCGTCCTGCTGCGCACCCTGCTGAAGCTCTACCTGGAGCGGCAGGCGGGAACCGCGGGGTCGCACTTCCGCAGCAAGATGGTGCTGGGCGCGCTGGTTCTCTCCTTTGGGCCGGTGATCGCCCTGTTCCTTTTTGCCTATGGGCTGATGAACCGCTCGATCGACAAGTGGTTCTCGCAGCCGATTGAGGAAGTGCACGGGCGTAGCACGGCGGTGGCCGATCTGCTGACCAGTTATGCGGGACAGAACGCACTGGCCGAGGCACGCTCGATTGCGACCAACGCGGAAGCCTTGCAGGCCTACCACACGGGCCGGTTCGGCTCGCTGTTGGAGGAGTTCCGCGAGCATGAAATTACGTTGCAGGGCGGCTTTGCCTTGGCCTTTTACAAAGGACAGGTGGAGGCCAGCTTTGGCGCTCCGCTGCCGTGGAGCGTGCTGCGCACCGAGGTTCCGAGCCTGGGGTCGATGCAGGACAAGCCTCGCCAGTTCACCCTGAACAACCGCGAGTACATGCTGGGCACCGCCGCGGTGGAAGACCTGGGCTACGTGGCCGTGGCCCTGCCACTGCCGGAGAAGTACAGCGACGCGCTGAATCAACTGGAGGCCAGTGAGCAGCGCTACCAGGAACTGCGGCGCAACAACAAGCTGATCCGCCAAACCTACATGCAGGCGCTGCTGCTGATTACCCTGCTGGTGCTGTTTGGCACGACGTGGTCGGCGCTGGCTTTGAGCAAGGTGGTGACGCGTCCGGTAACGGCGCTGGCCGAGGCCACGCAGGCGATTTCCGCCGGCAGGTTCGATTACCGCGTGGAGGTGAGCGCGGGCGACGAACTGGGGCAACTGGTGGACTCGTTCAACAGCATGGCGGCCGAGCTGGAGAGCAATCGCGACCAGTTACAGGAGGCCAACTTGCGTTTGGAAGAACGCCGCCTGCACCTGGAGACAATCCTTGAGAGCATTCCCTCGGGCGTGCTGTCGCTGGATGGAGCGGGACAGGTGACGCGGGTGAACGCAGCCTTGATTCGGATGTTCCAGCCCCAGGGAGTGACCCAGCCGGGACTGCAGACGGGTTTGCGGCTGACCGACCTGTTTCCCGCCGAGCAGGCGCCGGATGTGGCCGAAGACATCCGGCGGCTGACCCGCAAGGCCGACCGCATGGGAACGACGGCGTCGCAGTTGGAAATTGCCAGCGGCGGCAACACCCTGGAGGTGGGCGTAACGGTAGCGTCGATGTCCGGCTCGCAACGGCCGCGGCGCCTGGGGTACGTGATTGTCTTCGAGGACCTGAGCGACGTGCTGAAGGCGCAGAAACAGGCCGCATGGCGCGAGGTTGCGCGCCGGGTTGCGCACGAGATCAAGAATCCGTTGACGCCGATTGCACTGTCGGCGGAGCGCATCCTGCGGCACCTAGAGCGCGGCGCCCATGTCGACAGCGCATCCCGCAAGATCATTGAGAGCTGCGCCACCACGATTGGCAGCGCCGTGGAGACCGTGCGCAGACTGGTGGACGAGTTCTCGGCCCTGGCGCGCTTTCCCCAGTCGCAGCCGCAGGCAGCCGACTTGAACCAGATTGTGATGAGCGCGATGGCGCTGTTCGACGGACGCCTGGCGGGGGTCATGGTGCAACTGGATCTGGCCGACGATCTGCCCCGCGTCATGGCCGATCCCGAGGCCATCAAGCGCGTGGTGGCCAACCTGGTGGACAACGCCGCGGAGAGTCTGAAGGACTCGGTGGTGCGCGAGATTCGCATTGCCACCGCCCTGCTGGAGTCGCGCGACGCGGTGGAACTGGAGATCAGCGACACGGGCGAAGGCGTGACGGCGGAAACCAAGGAGAAGCTGTTTCTGCCATACTTTTCAACCAAGGCGCGAGGGACGGGACTGGGGCTGGCAATCGTGGCGCGCATCCTGGAAGATCACGGCGGCACCGTGCGGGTGGAGGAGAATCATCCGGTGGGAACGCGCTTCCTGGTGGAGCTGCCCGTGGCCGCCGCCTCTGAGCGCAGCAATGGCAACCTGGCTGGACGCGCGGAAAAGCCCGAGCCGGAAGAAAGGCGGTAGATGATCCACATCCTGGTGGTGGATGACGAACCCAGCATTCGCGAGACGCTGGGTGGAATCCTTGAGGACGAGGGCTATCACGTGACTCTCGCCGAGAACGGCGAGATCTGTTTGACCCTGCTGCGCGACCAGCACTTTGACGTGGTGTTGCTGGACGTCTGGCTGCCGCAGATGGACGGGCTCGCCGTGCTTGAGGAGGTGAAGGAACTGGACGACCGCCCCGAAGTGGTGATGATCTCCGGACACGGCTCGGTGGAAACCGCGGTGCGGGCGACCAAACTGGGAGCCTACGACTTCCTGGAAAAACCGCTATCGCTGGACAAGACATTGATCGTGGTGAAGAACGCGGCCGACGCGCGCCGCCTGCGCTCGGAGAACCAGGAGCTGAAGCGGCAGGTGTCGCATGCGGAGATTGTGGGCGACAGCATTCCGATGAAGGCGCTGCGGCAGCAGATCGGGCTGATGGCTCCGACCAACGGGCGGGTGCTGATCTACGGCGAGAGCGGCACGGGCAAGGAACTGGTGGCGCGCGCCATCCACGCCCAGAGCCTGCGCAAGGATGAGATGTTCGTGGAAATCAACTGCGCGGCGATTCCCGAGGACTTGATCGAGAGCGAACTGTTTGGCTACTGCAAAGGCGCGTTTCCGGGAGCCGACACCGAGAAGGAAGGAAAGCTGCGCAAGGCCGACGGCGGCACGCTGTTCCTGGACGAAGTGGGCGACATGAGTTTGAAGACGCAGTCCAAGGTCCTGCGCACCCTGGACGAGGGCCGCTTTGCCCCGGTTGGAATGGAGGAGCCGGTCACCGTGGACGTGCGCGTGATCGCCGCCACCAACAAGGACCTGGAGGAAGAAATAGGACGCGGCAACTTCCGCGAGGATTTGTTTTACCGGCTGAACGTGGTTCCCTTCGTGGTGCCTCCGCTGCGCGAACGCAAGGAAGATATTCCGGTGCTGGCGCGGTATTTTCTGCGCGAGTTCAGCAGCCAGTACAGCCGCCGCACGAAGGAGATCGCCGACGAGGCGCTGGAAGTTCTGCGGCGTTACCTGTGGCCGGGAAACGTGCGCGAGTTGCGCAACGTGATCGAGCGGATTGTGATCATGAACCCCACGGTGCAGCGGCTGGAACGCAAGCACCTGCCCTCGGTGCTGTATCGCGAAGGCACCCGGCGGTCGCTGGGAGACTTTACCACCCTGCACCAGGCGAGGGCGGCCTACGAGCGCGACTACATCCTGAAAAAGCTGGACGAGAACAACGGCAACGTGAGCCGCACGGCGGAAGTGCTGGGGCTGGAACGAAGCCATCTCTACCGCAAGATGAAGGCGCTGGGGATCGCCGTAAAGGAGTAGGCGCGGCTTTCAGGAGACCAGCGCCTCGAGTTTGCGGATGGTCTTCAGGGTATCGCTGAGCACGGTCTTTCCGATGGCGCTTTCAAACTCCGCCTGCAACCTGTCAAAGGTGCGAATGACGCGCAGGGCGCACCGCTTTCCCTGCGGATTCAAGGCAAGTAAGTAGGACCGGGCATCGGCGGGATCGATCTTTCTCTGCAAAAATCCCTTGGCTTCCAGGGACGAGATGCAGTGGCTCACATTTCCCCGGGTGGTCCCGAAGGTCTCGGCCAACTGCGACGGCCTGGCGGATTCCGGCGCGTCGAAAAACATTGCCGCCAGCACCAGGCCTTCCAGAAAACCAAGGCCGTCGGCGGCCAGGGTGCGGGCGGCCACCGAGTCAAAATGGCGAGCCGCGCGGTTGATGGCAAACATCGGGCTTTCATGGAGGAATGCATCGATGCGCATTCTTCGATTGTACATAATTGAGCATGCGAACTATCAAGAACAATATGAAACCATGATTGCCTGGCCTTGGCGCCACGGATCAAAATAAGTGAGGCGGAAAACCCGCGCGGCTGGGCGGGAAAGCCGTCCCCAAAAGGTGTCCATGAGAACTATTCTTGCCGTCTTTGTCCTGGCCTGCGCGGCCCTGGCGCAGTTGCCGCCCGCCGCCAACGCGCCGGCGGCGGACACGCCGCAACAGGCGGCGCAAACCGCGGCGCAAAATGTATCACAAGCTGCGCCCCCGGCGAAATTGCCGCGCCGCGAAGAACAACTGGTGGTGACGGGCAGCTATGGCGCCGTGCCACTGGAGGAGACCGACCGCAGCGTCAGCGCCGTGGAGGTAGGACAATCCCCGTCCGAGTACCGTAGCTGGGTGGATGTCCTCGAGCAGGACCCGTCACTCGACGTCCAGCAGCGGGCGCCGGGAACTGCGGCGGACCTTTCCATCCGCGGTTCGACATTTGAAGAAACATTGATACTTGTAAATGGATTGCGTTTGAACGACGCGCAGACCGGACACAACAACCTGGACATTCCCTTCCCCTTCGAGTCCGTGGAGCGGGTGGAAGTGCTGAAGGGCGCGGGCTCCACGCTGTACGGCGCGGATGCCATGGGCGGGGCGGTGAACTTTATTACCCGCGTGCCGGAGACGAGCGAGATACGGCTGGGCGCGGGCATCGGCAACTGGGGGACGAACCAGCAGAACGGATCGGTGACGCTCGGGCGCAAACAGTTCAGCGAACAACTGACGTTTGTGCGCGAGCTTTCCACGGGCTTCCTCGCGGATCGCGATTACCGCAACCTGGCCATTGCCTCCGAGACCGTGATCCGCACTCCGATGGGAGCGAGCGACGTGCTGCTGGGAACGAGCGACCGTCCCTACGGGGCGGATGGATTCTACGGAGTGCCGCTGAACTTCCCCAGCTGGGAGCGCGACAAAGGCTGGCTGGCGGCGTGGTCGCAACCCATCGGAGGTCAGACCAGCGCGGACTTTGCCTACCGGCGGCACACCGATGAGTATATCTACATCAAGAGCGATCCTGCGGCCTACGAGAACAATCACATCGACGAGGATTACCAGGCGGCGCTGCGAAGGTTTGAGAAGATTGGCGGCGGGATGCGCGTGTACTACGGCATGGACGGGTTGCGCGAGCACATTGACAGCTCAAACCTGGGAATCCACACCCGGGACCAGGGCGGAGTGTATGCGAGTTTCGACGCGCGCGCGCTGAAGCGCTTCTCCTTCAACGTGGGGGTGCGCGAGGAGTTGTACACGGCGGGGCGGCAGGAGTTCAGCCCGTCGGTTTCCGGCGCCTACTGGGTGAGCGGGCGGGTGAAGCTGCGGGCTTCGGCGTCGCATGGCTTCCGTTTGCCGGACTACACCGAGCTGTACTACAGCGACCCGGTACACCTGGGCAATCCGAACCTGAGGCCGGAGTCTTCGTGGAGCTACGAGGGCGGAGTACAGCTTGGGCTGGGGCGCGGGATCACCGTGGATGCCGGTGTATTTACTCATCGCGACCAGGATGTGATCGACTACGCGCGCAACGCCGCGGAGGCCTCGGCCAACCCGGAGACACTTTACGTGGCCCAGAACATCCAGAGGCTGAACTTTACGGGCGCGGAGCTTTCCCTGCGCTGGCAACTGGGACGGCAACAGCGCATCGAGCTGAGCTATACGGGAATCCACGGCGCGGGGGCTACGCTGCCGGGCCTGCAATACCTGTATGTGTTCAACTTTCCCTCGAACGAGGGCCTGGCGACCTGGTGGAGCAGGCTTCCGGGCGGCGTGGATTCGCGCCTCCGCCTGGCCGCCGTGCAGAGATACGGGATCGACGCCTATCCGCTGGTGGAGTGGACCGTGGGAAGGCAGTTCCAATACCTGAAGCCGTACCTGCAACTGACCAACCTGACCAATACCACCTACCAGGAGATTGCCGGCGTGGCCATGCCGGGACGGGGATTCATTGCGGGGATGGAAGTGCGGTGGAAGGCAAAGTAGGGATCGGCTCCTTGAGTTTCCAGCCGCGAACATTGTGGCACGCCCTACATTCGCCAAAGGAAGGCGAATGTGGGCCACCTGTGGCTAATCCTGAACCTTGGGTTTGCTTTCCTTTGGCTTCCGGGCAGGCGTTTTCCGGGTCTCGGGTTTTTCATCCTTATCCGACAGGCGGGTGTTGAGCGACTGGACCTGTTTGCGCCAGTCGATGGCCTCGTCGACATCGCGGACGTTGTCGCGCCAGCCTTCGCGCACCTTGACGAAGAGTTCGAGGAAGACCTTGACGCCGAGGATGCGTTCGATCTGCTGGCGGGCGCGGGTGCCGATGTGTTTGAGCATGGCTCCCTGCTTGCCGATGACGATGGCTTTCTGGCCCTCGCGCTCGACGAAGATGACGGCGGCGATTTTTGAGAGCTTTTTGCCTTCCTCGAACTTTTCGATCAGCACGCCGCTGGCGTAGGGGACTTCCTGCGCGGTGTTAATGAGTATCTGCTCACGGATCAGTTCGGCGACGATGAAGCGCTCGGGCTGGTCGGTGATCTGGTCCTCGGGAAAATATCTGGGGCCTTCGGGCAATGCGTTGACGACTGCCGTGAGCAATTCTTCCTTGCCGATTTCCTTGGCGGCGGAGATGGGAATGATCTGCGCGAAGTTGAAGCGCGCAGACCAGGCTTCAATGGCGGGCAGCAGCTTGGTTTTTTCGAAGAGATCGATTTTGTTCAGCAGCAGGAAGGTCTTGACCTTGGCGCGCTTGACGATGTCCAGCGTAAACTCGTCTCCGCTGCCGAACTTCTGGGTGACATCGACGATGAGCAGGATGAGGTCGCAACCTTCCAGCGAATCATAGACCTCCTGCATCATGCGCTTGTTGAGCTGATCCCCGGGTTTGTGTACGCCGGGCGTGTCCACGAAGACGACTTGGCCGGCGGCGTGTTTTGCCTTGCGCTTGACGTTGACGATTCCGGTGATGCGGCTGCGCGTGGTTTGCGCCTTGTGGGTGACGATGGCGAGTTTTTCGCCGACGAGCGAATTGAGCAACGTGGATTTGCCCGCGTTGGGACGGCCGAGGATGGTTACGAATCCTGAATGCACAGGTTCGATGCTATTCCACTGCGGGATTCTTGGGAATAGGGGAGGGCCGCCGGGCGAACACCCTGATTTTTTCCACGCGGCGGGCGGTGGACTCCAGAATCTCAAAGCGGAGATCGCCCTCCTCGACAATTTCTCCGGGAAGCGGGATGCGCCCGGCGATTTCCGTGACCAGGCCGCCGACGGTGGTGGCGTGCCGGTCCTCGGGCAGGCGCAGGCCAAACAGTTCTTCGAGGCGGTCGGCTTCCAGGGTTCCGAGGACGACATAGCTGTTATCGCTGCCGCGGATGGCCTCGTTGCATAACTCGCCTTCATTGCGCAGCTCGCCGACAATTTCCTCGATCAGGTCCTCAACCGTAACCAGGCCGGCCACGCCGCCATATTCGTCGATGACGATGGCCATGCGGCGATTTTCGCGCTGCATCTCATTGAGCAGCTCGCTGGCGCGCTTGGTTTCCGGGACAAAATAAATTTCGGTCTTCATCAGGCTGCTGGCGGCGCGGCGGGCGGCGTCGGTATCGGCTACCTGGAGCAGGTCGCGCGCCGAGACGATGCCGACGATGTGGTCGAGATCGCCCTGATAGACGGGCACGCGCGAGAACGGATGCTGGGAGAGCAGGTGGGTGAGCTGCTCGACCGTGGTTTCCCCTGGGACGGCAACAATGGCCGGACGCGGCGTCATCACCTCGCGCACTGTCTTGTCGCCGAACTCGACCACGGAATGGATGAGTTCGCGATCGCTCTCCTCGAGGATGCCCTCGTCCTGGCCTGCTTCGATGAGGGCATCGACGGCCTCGGAGGAATGCTCGGGTTCTTCATCGGCGTTGCTGGGACGGGTGAGAGCGGTGACGGACTGGAGAAAGCCAAGGACCATGGTGAGCGGAATCACGCTCCAGATGAGCAGGCGCAGCAGCAGGGCAAAGCGGACAAGCCAGCCTCCGCGGGTGCGCGAGAAAAGCAGGTAGGGCAGAAAGCGGTCAAAGATGAGAATGACGATGACGATGAAAAACACGGCTTGGACGGCTTCTTCGGCGCCCCAGCCGGGCTGGGCAAATACCGAGTAGGCGAGCAGGAGACAGATGGACGCCGTAAGCAACTGCTCCAGCAAGGCGAAGGAGAGCGCAGCGCGTTCTCGTTTGAAGCCGAGACGCGGCTCGATCTGGTGCTCAAACAGTTCGATGTTCTCCTGAAATTCACGGGAGAGAAACTTGCCGCTCTCGGTGTAGAGACGCGAGACATAGGCGCTGATGATGAGCAGCGCGCTGAGCACCAGGAAGACAATGGTGATGACCATTACGGCCTCCCGGCGCGGGCGGGGACGCTGCGCTCGATGAGGCCGGCATGGAGATGGAACCCGGCGCGGAGTTTTTGCTCGAGGCGGCGCATCCGGCCGCCATCGGTTTCGTGGTCGTAGCCAGCCAGGTGCAGCATGCCGTGGAGGATGAGCACCTTGACTTCGGTGAGCAGATCGTGGCCAGCCGCGGCGGCCTGGCGGCGGGCGACCGGGAGCGCGATGGCGATGTCGCCGCCGGCGGTGCTTCGGATTCGCCGCTCCGGCTGCGGGCGCTGGCGGGTACGCGGCGAACGCCGCTCCGGCTGCGGGCGCCCGGCGGGAAAGGAAAGCACGTCGGTGGACTCGTCTTTGTGGCGGAATTGCAGGTTGAGGCGCTGCATCTCCGCGTTGCTGGTGAGCAGGATGTTGACTTCGCCCCGGAGCCCGGCCGCACGCTGAGCCTGGTTGGCAAAACGCGCCAGGGCGAGGCGGCTGAGGTCTTTCGTTTTTCTTCGCTCTACAATCACTGGTCTCGATTCCGGGCAGGCCCGGGACTGAACGGAAAAAGAAGAAGGGAGAGCACCCAGGCCCTCCCTTCCATTGTACCGAAAGCGCTACTGCTGGACGGGTGTGTTCCCCTTGGCGGCTTCGGCGATGGTCTCAAGACCCGATGGCGGGCGCGCCGGTTCGCCCTCCAACTGCAAGTTGAGCTGGCGGTCATCGCGGGAGCGGAAATCCTCATAGGCGCGGATAATGCGCTGCACCAGGTGGTGGCGCACCACGTCAACTTCGGTAAACATCTGGAAACGGATGCCCTCCACTCCCTGCAAGACGTTCATGGCCTCAATGAGACCGCTGCGGCTGGCGTTGGGGAGATCGATCTGGGTGATGTCTCCGGTGATGACCGCCTTGGAGTTGAAGCCCAGGCGGGTGACGAACATCTTCATCTGCTCGCTGGTGGTGTTCTGGGCTTCGTCGAGAATGACAAAGGAATCGTTGAGGGTGCGCCCGCGCATGAAGGCAATGGGGGCGATTTCAATCACATTCTTCTCCAGGTAGCGGTCCACCTTCTCGGGTTCCAACAGGTCGTAGAGGGCATCGTAAAGCGGACGCAGGTAAGGATCGACTTTTTCCTGCAACGTGCCGGGCAAAAAGCCCAGGCGCTCGCCGGCTTCCACCGCCGGACGGGCGAGGACGATGCGGGCAACCTTTTTGGAGACCAGCGCGGAGATGGCCATGGCGACGGCAAGGTAGGTCTTACCGGTTCCAGCCGGGCCGATGCCGAAGACCATGTCGCTCTGCTCGATGGCTTCAAGATACTGGCGCTGGTTGACGCTCTTGGGCTGCACCTGGCGCTTGTTGCCCACCGAACGCTGTCTGCCGGTCTCGGCCAACTGGCGCAGGGTCACTGCCGGGTCCGATACCAGGACGCGCAGCATCGAGGTCAGTTCGCCGTTGAAGACCTGCTGACCGTGAGCGCGGAGATAGTCGAAGTCGTTGAAGACCTGTTCGACCCGGGCTACATCGTCGGCCGAGCCGTCGATCTCAACGGAGTTGGGCTTGAGCTCGACGACGACATTGAGTCCATCTTCAAGCAGGTGAAGGTTTTCGTCGCGGGTTCCGAACAAAGTTTCGAGATTGGGCCGTAGTTCGACGTTTTTCTTCATCGAGAATTTAGATTCACCTCTGGCGCCCCAGGCGCCGATGCACAGCGCGGAAACGATGCGTAAGTTTTTGTCTGGCGGACCAAGACACGAGAATGCGGAGACGGCTGGGAGGCGTGCTTCTGGATGGAAGCCAAGACCATTGGGCAGGAGCGTACCGTGTTCGCCGCCGCGAGTCAATAAAAGAGTGCGCGGAAGACGAGGCAAGGGGTGGTGGACTGGCGGAGGCGGCGCACGGCCCTGGGTTCAGGAGACCCATGGGAACCCGGAACGCCGCCTCTTGGAAAAACGCCATGATCTGGAACTGAACTACTTCACCACCGCGGCGCCGGCCGCGCCGCATTGGTTGTCGTTTGCCGCGCTATCTCCCGAGACGCCAATGGCGCCGATGATTTTTCCATCCGCAATCAGCATGAAGCCACCGGCGACCGGTACCGCACCCTGCAAGCGGAAGACTTTGACCGCGGAGCCGCCATCGGCAAGCGAGTCCTGCATGGCCTTGGTGCTGCGCTTCCACAGGGTCGCGGAGCGCGCCTTGGCGATGGCCAGTTCGGCGCTTCCAAGCTGGGTGTTGTCCATCTTTTCGTAATACACAAGATTGCCGCTGGGATCGACAATTGCGACCGCCATGGTCCAATTATTCTTGACCGCCTCGGCCAGTGCGGCGGCGGCTGGTTTCTTTGCTTCTTCCAAACTGATTGGTGCGCCGTATGGATTTTGCGCCACTTGGGTTACCCCCTTCTTTCTCTGTTTCGTGAGGTGAACGGGTACCGCCTAAGAGTGCTAGCCGGAATTTTCCTTATGACCTCGAAATCGGCACAATTGTACGCCCATCGCGCCGCTTTCCGGCATGGGAAAACGATTCTCCCGGGCGCGGCGGGCAGGGCGCGGCCAGGCCGGGCGATCCGCGCGGCGCTAATCGAGGAAGTCAAGGAAAACGTCGGTGATCTCCGCGCCGTGGTTGTTGGCAATGCGGGTGGCCGCGGATTCGACCTGCTTCATCAGCCCGTCAAGGTAGTCACGCGAGGAGGAGATGGCGACCACGCCCAGGGTCGCCGACTGCCAGAGTTCGGAAGGGTTGAGTTCGGCCACCGAGACGTTGAAGCCCGAGCGCAAACGGTCCTTGAGGCTGCGCAGAACCTGGCGGCGGTCCTTGAGCGATTGCGCGCCTTCAATGCGGAGTTCGAGGATGAGGTGCGCAATGGGCATCAGCGAAACTGAGTTTAAGAAGAACCACCGGAGAAAGGCAAGACCCATGCAGAAACCAAAAGGCCTCGCCGGAACTGGCGAAGCCTTCGGTGCGCAATGGAACCGGGGGACTACCTGGTTACGTTCTTGCCAAAGTTGAAGGTGGGGCCAACCGAAAGACGCACGCTGTTGCGCGAATCCTTCAGGATGCCGCTGAACAAGTACACATGCACAAATTCAAAGTCGGCGCGCAGGTGGACGTGCTTGGTGGCGTTGAAGTCAGCGCCGCCGCCGAAGCCGTAGAAATAGGTCGTGTCGGAGGGCGTCAGTGAGCTTACCAGGGTGGGAACCAAAGCAGGGATGACGACCATCTTTGTGAACAAATCGTGCGAATGCAGATCGATGACCTCATGCATCGCGCCGATCGAGGGGTGGATGAACAAGGTAACCTTCTGGAAATGCCGGTACGACAACTGGGGCCCGGCGGTAAACGTCTGGGTGGTTGCACTGAATGGCGCCCAGAGAACGTAGTTCGATGGCAGGCCGAAGGCTGGGCCGTAAGTCGCAACCAGGTAGTTCAGATCCGCCTGGTATTGCGGCTTGAGGTCGGCAGTCACCAGCGAGGCGTGGCCTTCCTGAATGCTGTAGTCGAATCCCAGGGCCAACCATCGTCTGGCATTGACCCCAATCTGAGTATTGAATCCCCGTTGTTGCAGATCCAGCTTGGGGGAATCCAGATAGCTGAATCCAGTAAATACATCGTAGCGGCCGACGTAGTCCTGCTGCGCAAAAGCACAGGCAGAGAGGGAGAGTAACAGCAGCACAAAAAACACATTCTTCATTGTTCTCTGGCTCCAAGCTTCCTGGCGGTACGGGGTTTGCAACCGTCCCGGCAGAAACTCTGTTCAATCAAGGGTTGGACAACTCAAGCACCTGAAGAGCGGCCTTCTGCAACCAAGCGGTGAGGCAAATGTTTCCGCTTTGGTCTTGATGCTCCAACCTGAACAGGCGTTCCTCGTGTTACGGCAATGCCTGTCCGCGTTGAGGTTCCTAAAAACGCATATTTGAAACTTTGAACACCCCTATGACTACGCAATTCCCATGAATGAACAATCGGTGCCAACGAAAGAAACAAAGAGATGGAATATTACACCGAAATAAGCGCGTGCATAAAAAAAAGTAATGGGCCCGGTAAATCTGATTTGTATTGCCGCAATTTGGAATGGGCACGAAGAAACGTTGCATGGGAAAAAGCCTTGCCGGATTGGCGAGGCCCCAGGCTGACGGCGGCTGCTACTTCACGTTTTTCCCGAAACTGAACGTGGGGCCGATGCCGAAACGCAAAGTGTTGCGGCTGTCGGCGAGAAAGTTGCTGAACAGATAAACGTGCACGAAATCGGCGGTGAAGCGCAGGCCGAAATGCTGAGTCAACCCGTATTGCAGGCCGCCACCAGCGCCGTAGAAGTAGGTGGTGTCAGAACGTGAACCGCCTGGCACCAGCGCCGCCAGCAGCTCGGTTTGCAGCGGGGTCTTGGGATCGCCGGTCACCGTCTCATGGATGGCTCCGAGGCTGGGGTGGACGAAGAGCGTGACCTTGCGGAATTTGCGGATGTTGATCTGCGGTCCCGCCGTGTAGGTGAAAGTTGTGGAGTTGTAGGGAACGCCAAAGGAATCGGGAAAGCCATAGAAATGGGCCGCGGCGCGATCGGCGGGGACCAGTTGGCCAATCGTCAGATAGCTGTGCCCTTTCATGGCGCTGAAGTCAACGCCGAAAGCCAGCCAACGGTTGAAGTTGATGCCTTCCTGGGTGATGAAACCACGCTCCATCAGGTTCATTTTCGGGGTATCAAGGTAGGTAAAACCGACGAAAGAATCATAGCGGCCGACATAATTCTGCTGCGCATACGCGCACATGGAAAAAACGAGCGACAGCACCACCAGACCTAACTTCTTCATTCTCCAGTTCTCCAACGTAATTTGCGAAAACACCGCCGGCCTGCTTTCGGCAACGGCTGCGCGCGTAATCGGGTTTGAAGCCACGCCGGCGACGGACGCCGATGCCGGCGGAAACGCCATGGCCGTGCGAATTTCCTCCCTCGGCCGAAGGTTCACTCTTGTTCTTAAATTGCACAGATAAGCCGCCGCGGATGAAAACGATTCGCCTTCGATACGGGCAAATCGCCTGGGCGCGGGCGGAAACGAACCCCGAAGAACAGAAAGGAAATCGGGATTACCGGCAGACTGAAGATGGGAGCGCCGGCTCACCGGCGCTCCAGGAACTAATTCAGTTGGGTGGCGATCTTCTCGGTAAGATAAGCCTCAATGACGTCGCCTTTCTTGACATCGTTGTAATTGTGGATGCCGATGCCGCACTCCATGCCGGTGCGTACCTCGCTGGCGTCGTCCTTGAAGCGCTTGAGCGAGGAGATCTTGCCGGTGAAGACCACAATGCTGTCGCGCAGCAGGCGGACTTCGGAATCGCGCTTGATGGTCCCATCGAGCACCTGGCAACCGGCAATGGTTCCGACCTTCGGGATGCGGAAGGTGTCTTTCACCTCGGCCCGTCCCAGGTAGGACTCCTTGATGGTCGGATCCAGCAGGCCGGTCATCGCCTTCTTCATCTCGTCCTGCAGCTCGTAGATGATGGAGTGCAGCCGGATGTCCACCTTTTCCTGATCGGCCATCTCCTGCGCCTTGCGTTCGGGGCGCACGTTGAAGCCGATGATGATGGCGTTGGAGGCGGCGGCCAGAAGAACGTCGCTTTCGGTGATGGCGCCCACCGAGTAACGCAGCACGTTGATGCGCACCTGGTCGCCGGAGAGCTTCATGAGCAGATCGTTGATGACTTCGACCGAGCCCTGGACATCGCCCTTGAGGATGATGTCAAGCTGCTTGGTGCCTTCGTTCTTGATCTGCTGGGCGAGACTTTCCAGCGAGACGCGGGCGGTCTTGGCGAGAACGGCTTCGCGCGCCTTGGCTTCGCGGTAATCGGCAATTTCGCGTGCCTTCTCGCGCTCGGCGACCACCACGAACTGGTCCCCGGCCTGGGGCAAACCTTCCAGCCCGAGAATCTCAACCGGGGTGGACGGCCCGGCTTCCTCAAGGGCGCGGCCACGATCGTCGAACATGGCGCGGACTTTGCCGAAGATGTTTCCGACGACAAAGTTTTCGCCGGCGTGCAGGGTTCCATTGTCGATAAGAACGGTGGCCACCGGGCCGCGTCCGCGATCGAGTTTGGCTTCCAGCACGGTACCGGAGGCGAGGCGCTCGGGAGTTGCCTTCAGCTCCTTCATGTCGGCCACCAGGCAGATCATCTCCATCATCTGGTTCAGATTGGTGTGCTTCTTGGCGGAGACGTCCACGAAAATGGTGTCGCCACCCCAATCCTCCGGCAGCAGGCCGCGGTCGGCGAGTTGCTTTTTGACGCGATCCGGCTGCGCATCCGGTTTGTCGATCTTGTTGACGGCGATGATGAGCGGAACCTTGGCGGCCTTGGCGTGGTCGATCGCCTCCAGGGTTTGCGGCATGACTCCGTCATCGGCGGCCACCACGAGCACCACGATGTCGGTGACCTTGGCGCCGCGGGCGCGCATGCGGGTGAAAGCTTCGTGACCCGGCGTGTCGAGGAAGACGATCTCGCGGCCAAAGGCAGGCGAGTTGGTGTCGGTGATCTTCACCTTGTAGGCGCCGATGTGCTGGGTGATGCCGCCGGCTTCGCCCTCGGCCACGTTGGTGGAGCGAATGGCGTCGAGCAGGCTGGTCTTGCCGTGATCGACATGGCCCATGATGGTGACCACCGGAGGCCGGGTGACGGTATTGAAGACCGCTTCGTTCTCCTGCTCGATGGCCTGGGCGTCGTAATCCTGCTGAATCTGATCCTCGAAGCTGATGACCGAGCTCTCGGCTCCAAAGTGGCGGGCCATGTCGCGGGCAAGGTCCTCGCTGAGAGTCTGGTTGATGGTGGCAAAGACGCCACGAGCCAGCAGGCGCGCAATGAGATCCTTGGCGCGGATGCCGAGCTTTTCGGCGAGATCCTTTACGCTGACGCCTTCCGAGATGGTAATCGCGCGCGTGATCGGCATGGGCTCATTGCTGAGCGACAGCCGGGGTGGCGGCGTGAAACCCTTCATCGGTCCTTCCTGCTTGCCGCGCGGGCCCTGGTAACGCTGGCCGGGACGGCGGGCGGGCGCGCCTGCGCGAGCTCCAGGCCGCGGCGTGGCTCCCGGAGGAGCACCGGCAGCGCCTAGCAGACCGCCCGGACGCGGCGGACCGCCCGGACGCGGAGTCATTCCAGGACGTCCACCCACCATGGGGCGGCCACCCGGAACGGGCGCGGTGCGGGTCGGATGCATGGGACGGCGCTCGCCGGGACGGAACGGCGGGTGCGCTCCGGGAGCATATCCCGCAGCACCGGCAGGAGCCGGGGATTGTCCCGGACGCGGACGCTGGAAGATCGGCTGGCCACGCACCGGCAAACCGGTTCGATTGTTCATCGCCGAAGGCGGCTGCTGGGGACGCGGCGCAGATGGCGGTGGTGGCGGCGGAGCGGTATAAACGGGACGCGGTCCGGTCTGCGGCACAATCATGCGGCGGGCCGGAGGAGCCATCGGCGCACCCGACGGCGATGTACGCGTAGAACCGCCCTGCGGTGGTTTATGGGAAACAGGCTTGGCCGGGGCAGCCGGAGCAGACACGGCGGCAACCGGCGCGGCTGGCGCGGGCGCGGCGGGAGCCGCGGGAACGGGCGTCTCGATTGCAGATGGCTTCGCCGCAGGGGCGGATTCGGCGGCAGCAGTGACGGCGGCGGCAACCGGCGGAGCCTCGGCTACCGGGCTCGCCTCGACCGGCGCGGGTACTGTGCTGACCACAGCTTCGGCGGCAGCTTCCGGGCGTTCAGCCGCGGGCGTGGGCCGCTCGGCGACCCCAACCGCCGGCTCGGCAGAGTGTACCGGAGGCGCGGGCGCGGGTCCGGCCACGGGCGGTTTGGGCGCCTCGGCCGCAGTTTGGGCCGCGGCGCGCTGGGCGACCGACTCCGGCGTGACGAAACGCGGAACGCGCTCTGCAACCACCGGAGCTGGAACCGGAGCCGGAGCTTTGGGCGCGGCAGCGGGCTTGTTGACAATAGCCTTGGGCGCCACCGGAGGAGGAACCGGCGCGGGCGCATCAACCGGATGGTCCCTGCGCGCCAGGATGGCTTTGAGCGCGTCGCCAGGCTTGGAGATCTTGGACAGATCGATTTTGGGGCGGAACTCTTCGCTGCCGCCGCGGTGGCGAGCGTGCGAGCCGCTGGTCTCGTGGAAATACTTGCGCACCTTCTCGGCTTCGTCGGCTTCCACGGAGCTGGAGTGGGTCTTTTTCTCCGTGACGCCGACCTTGATCAGCACGTCAAGGATCTGTTTGCTTTTCACTTCCAGCTCGCGAGCCAGATCGTTAATTCGAATCTTCATCCGCCGTTCATTTCCTTATGCCGGAACCGTATCCATCTGCCCGGATCGGTGCGGCTGCGCCTGCGCGCGTGACTGCTTTTCTGGAGAGGTCTTCGCTGAGGAAGACATCCACGCTGCGTTTGCCTGGGCATTCGCCGAGACGGCCCAGAAACTGGCTTCCAAGCTGGAAGCGGGTGCGGGCATGGCCGTAAAGCCACGCCGGCGCACGTTACTTGTTGGCCGGGTCCGCGTCCTGCTCGCCCGGTTGCTCGCCATCGGTGCCGGCTTGCGCAGCAGCCGAGGCGTCTTCCACCTGACTGCCGGCAGCGGCCCCGGAATCTTCCGTACCTTCGCCGGGCTCAGAGGCTGGCCGCTCCTCCGCGTCGCCTGGGTCGGGCGCCAGATCAACCTCGGCGGTCAGCACCGGGTCGGAAGGAAACTCCACATCGACCGGCTCGGCGGTAATGGCCTGTTCGGCCGCATCCAGCCGGGAGAAATAATTGTTGACCGCAACCGAGATCTTTTCAACCGTCTCCGGCCCGATGCCGGGGATGGCCTCCAACTCTTCCGGAGTCATGTCGGCCAGCGACTCGACGCTGGTGATACCCGCGACGGTCAGTTTCTCCAGCACCGGATCGCCCAGTTCGGCGGCAATATTTTCCAGCGAGGTGGCCGAGTTGCCGACCAGCGAATTCATCTGCTGCTCGACTTCCTGGCGCTTTTCCTCTTCGCTCTTGATGTCGATCTTCCAGCCCAGCAACTTGGCGGCCAGGCGTACATTTTGCCCCTTCTTGCCGATGGCAAGCGAGAGCTGGGTGTCATCGACGATGACTTCCAGATGTTTCTCGTGGCTGTCCACAATGGAGACACGGGAAACCTTGGCGGGCTGCAAAGCTTTTTCGGCAAAAGTCACGGCATCTTCGTGATACTCGATGATGTCGATTTTTTCGCCGCGCAACTCACGGATGATGGACTGCACCCGCATGCCCTTCATGCCCACGCAGGCGCCCACGGCGTCCACATCCTTATCGCGCGACATGACGGCGATCTTGGTGCGCTCGCCCGCTTCACGGGCGATGGCGCGGATGACCACGGTGTTGTCGTAGATCTCCGGAACCTCGGTCTGGAAGAGGTTGGAGACCAGCTCCGGCGCGGCACGCGAGACGATGACGCCGGGCCCCTTGGTGGCCTTCTCCACGCGGGTAATGACCACGCGAACCCGTTCGCCAACCGCAAACGACTCCAGCTTGGACTGCTCCTTGCGCGGCATGCGCGCTTCGGCCTTGCCGAGATCGAAAATGTAATCCGGACCTTCGATGCGCTTGACCGTGGCGTTGACGACCTCATTGACGCGGCCGTGGTACTCGTTGAACACGGTGTCGCGTTCGGCCTCCCGAACTTTCTGGAAGATGACCTGCTTGGCCAGTTGCGCGGCAATGCGGCCCAGTCCCTCAATGGATTTTTCCTGCAGCAGTTCACCGCCGACGACGGCGTCTTCGCTGATCTTGAGCGCCTCTTCGAGCGAGATCTGAATCTGGGGGTCCTCGATGTCATCTTCGCTGGGAAGAATTTCCCGGACGGAATAGGCGCGGATGGCGCCGGTTTCCCGGTCCAGAACGGCGCGCAGGCTCTCCTGCGTCTTGTAAAACTTGCGCGTGGCGACAACGATAGCGTCTTCAACGGCGGAGACCACGATGTCGGGATTGATTCCCTTCTCGCGGCTCAGTGCGTCGATCACGTTATAAAGTTCGCTTGCCATATTCCTTGCCACCTTCACGTATGCGGGGCCGCGCCCCGATTTGATTTCTTTGCCCGCGCCGTCCTCGCGCCGGAATCCGTCCATTGCATGTTGCATGCGCCGCCAGGCGGCGCCTCACTGAACTTGGTGAATCTAGAATTCAGGCACCAGGCTGGCCTTCTCAACATTGGAGAACGGCACCACGATCACCCCCGCGCCTTGCGCCTTGGCCTTCTTGCGGCTGCCCGCCTGGTCGAGATCGACCGTAAGCTGGCCTTCGGAAAAGCCAACCAAACGGCCCTCGAAATGACGGTTGCCGTTGACCAGGTCGCGCGTACTGAACTTGACCAGACTGCCGGCAAACTGCGCGAAATGCTCCGGCTTGAAAAGTCTGCGGTCAAGTCCGGGGGAAGAAATTTCCAGCAGATAGGCCGCGCCGGGAACCGCATCCTCAACGTCAAAAATGGTTGCGACCTCACGGCTGTAGGCCGCGCAGTCCTCGTGACTGACCCCCTCGGGCTTGTCGATGAAAATGCGCAGAGTGCGGCTCGCACCGCTGCCCTTGAGCTCGATGTCCCAGAGGATCAAGCCACTGGACTGAGCCACTCTTTCGGCAATCTCACGAACTTTATCGAGCGCAAATGCCATGCTTCTAATCAGAACTCCGCGGCACCCAGGCCGGCTTGCTCGAACGCCCTACGACCGTAGTTCCCCTCACAGGCCGGACGGCTGCCTGCCTTCGCCAAAGCGCAAATGGACAGGGGAGTGAATCAGAAACGCGGACCCCAAGGCCCGCCCGCTGCTCACATCCGGGATCGACCCTAGAACCCGGACGGAAACGATTCCGCAGCGATCACGATAGAGTATAGCGCCGCGGCAGGAGGGATTACAACCGGGACGCGGCGCCGGGCGGCGATTCAATTCTGCCCGCCTTGCACCCCGGAAACTCGCCGCTTCCTGCCGCCGGATTCCGATTATGTGATACTCGCAGAACGGGAAAAGATTCACCCAGATGCAGAGAAGCTGCCGGGCGGCGGCAAGGTTACACGATAGAATTGACAGGCTATTGTTCACCGGTTCCTTACCGGTACATTGGAGATCCATGGTCAAGAACGTTCGTATCTGCCTGCTGACGCTGGCGGCGCTGGCACTGAGCACGGCCCTCAGGGCCGAACCGATCAACCCGCCGGGTCCGGACCGGCACCTCGCGGCGGCGGCGGAGCCATCCACAATCAACTGGGCGCGGCTGGCGGAAGATGCCGATGAAATGGCCCAGCAGACGCCGGCAAGCGGCTCCCCTGGTTCCACCGCAAGCCAGGCGGCAAGTCAGACGGCCCAGCCGCCATCGGCGCCCCCGGCCGCCACCCAGCCGGTGGCGCAGGAGAAGGATCAGCACCAGAAAGCCGAGGAACAGATCAAGGAGCAGGAGCAGCAGAGGGTGCTGGGAGTTGTGCCATCCTTCAACGTCAGCTACCGCAGCGACGCCGTCTCCCTGACCGGGATGCAAAAGATGCGCCTGGCCTTCCGCAGCTCCGTCGATCCCGTAACCTTTGGCATCGCGTTCGTGGTCGCCGGCTATCATGAGGCGGACAACGATCTGAACTTCGGGTGGGGAATCAAAGGCTATGGACAGCGCGCCGGGGCGGCCTACCTGGACGCCTTCGACGGCACCATGCTCGGCAATGGCATCCTGCCTGCCCTATTGCACCAGGATCCACGCTATTTCCGCCTGGGCCATGGCAGCAAAACGCACCGCCTGGGCTATGCCATCGCCACTTCTTTTATCTGCAAGCGTGACAGCACAAGGACATGGGAACCGAACTATTCCAACATATTGGGAAATATCGCCAGCGGAGCAATATCAAACCTTTACTATCCGAACAGCAATTCGGGTTTCGGCCTCACCATCACCAACGGCATGATTGTGACCGCCGAGGGAACGCTTGGAGCCGTCTTCCAGGAGTTCTGGCCGGACGTCTCACGGAAGTTATTCCACAAGGATCCTACCCACGGCAGGGACGCCCAGGCCAACTCCGCTACCGGGCAGAAGGCAGACCAGCCATAGGATCCGCACCCCAAAACTCCATCGCGCATCCCCCGGAGCCGGGCTGGGGGACGTGCCAGCTCACCGCCCATGGGCGCTCCCGGTTTGCATCTCTCCCCGCCGAGTTCATACAATGCTCTATGACCTTCCTTTTGGACATGCTCAATGATTAACTTTCCGGTTCCCGAAGCCCTGACCTTCGACGACGTGCTGTTGTTGCCAGCAAAATCAGATGTAATTCCAAGCGAAGTCAATACCCAGGTTCAGCTTACCCGCGACATCCGTTTGAATATTCCATTGATCAGCTCCGCCATGGATACGGTGACCGAATCGCGGATGGCGATTGCGCTGGCGCAACAGGGCGGACTGGGCGTCATTCACCGCAATTTGACCATTGAGCAGCAGGCGGGCGAGGTCGACAAGGTGAAACGCTCGGAAAGCGGCATGATCGTGGATCCGATCACCATCGAGCCGGAGCGCAGTATCAGTGACGCCCTGGACGTAATGCGGCGCTACCGCATCAGCGGCGTGCCGGTGGTCAAGGGCAAGAAGCTGGTGGGAATCCTCACCAATCGCGACCTTCGCTTTGAGACCCGCACCGACATTCCCATCTACCAGGTCATGACCAAGGACAACCTGATCACCGTTCCCGTAGGCACCACGCTGGAGCAGGCGGAGCTGATCCTGCACCAGCACCGGGTGGAAAAACTGCTGGTGGTGGATGACAACTACGAGCTGAAAGGGCTGATCACGGTCAAGGACATCCAGAAGAAGCTGAAATATCCCGGCGCGGCCAAGGACGAGCAGGGACGTTTGCGGGTGGGCGCGGCCATCGGCGCCACCGGCGACTTCCTGGAGCGGGCGCAGGAAATGGTTCACAACAAGTGCGACGTGCTGGCCATCGACAGCGCCCATGGACACTCGACGCGCGTGCTGGAAGCCATCAAGGCCGTCAAGCACGCGCTGCCCAACGTCAGCCTGCTGGCCGGCAACGTTGCCACCTACGAGGGCACGGCGGAGTTGATCGCCTGCGGCGCCGACGGCGTGAAGGTAGGCATTGGGCCGGGTTCCATCTGCACCACCAGAATCGTCACTGGCGCGGGGGTTCCGCAGATTACGGCCATCGCCGAAGCGTCGCGGGCGGCACGCGAGACCGGGATCCCGATCATCGCCGACGGCGGCGTCAAGTATTCGGGAGACATCTCCAAGGCCATCGCGGCGGGAGCCAGCGTGGTCATGGTCGGCTCGCTGCTGGCGGGAACCGAGGAAAGCCCGGGCGAAACCATCCTGTACCAGGGCCGTACCTTCAAGGCATATCGCGGCATGGGTTCGTTGGGAGCGATGGCGCAGGGTTCGGGCGAGCGCTACTTCCAGAGCCTGGACGACCCGGCGGAATCGCACCGCGGACTGGACTCTGGCGAGGAAGGCAACCGCCTGTCCAAGATGGTGCCGGAAGGCATCGAGGGCCGCGTTCCGTTCCGCGGCACGGTAGCCATGATGGTGTACCAGTTGGTGGGCGGACTGCGCAGCGGCATGGGTTACGTGGGCTGCGGAACGATTGAAGAAATGCAGCAGAAAGCGCGTTTCATCCGCATCAGCGGCGCGGGATTGAAAGAGAGCCACGTCCACGACGTGACCATCACGCGCGAAGCTCCAAACTATCGCGCCGAGTAGCAATGCCTGACACCGGCCAATGAGCGGGAGTACTCACTCCTGCTCATTGTGTTTCCCGGTACTGGTTTGGGGCGCAACCAACGGCGCGGCAAGGGAGCAGTTCCGCGGGAATGAGCGAGGACGATTGAAGCACGCACGAGAATTGTTCTGGCGCTACTGGCTGCCGGTGCTGGTGATGCTGGCGCTGATCGCCTGTGAATCCACGGATAAGATGTCGGGCGACCACACGGTCGAGTGGCTCCGCCAGGTGTTGGCCTGGGTGGGAATCCATCTTGCCAATCACCAGGTTTCGCTGCTGAACAAGGTGCTGCGCAAGTGCGGACACCTGGTGGGCTACGGTCTGCTGGGCCTGTGCTGGTTGCTGCTGCTGCGCGGCAGCCACTGGCTGCACCACGAATATCAGCGCAGCCTGAAGGGCAGCATCAAAATGCCTCGCCTGTGGTGGCGCGCGGACTGGGCCTGGCTGGCCGTGCTATTCACCTTCCTGGTGGCCGCCGCCGACGAACTGCACCAGATGAGCATTCCGAGCCGCACCGGAACTTGGTGGGATGTAACTCTGGATACCAGCGCGGCGGTGATCGTGGTGCTGCTGGTAAGAGCCATGGCGTTGCGGGACAGCCGGGATCAACCAAACCTGGCGACCCGGCGCTGAGCACCCACGGCGCAACCATCCACAGTCCGTCCCAGTGAATTCTTCCCAGCCTGGCAGTTCCCTTCCTCGCCGGCAGATTGTTTCACGGCCTGCCAATGTTGATCCAGCCGCGCGTCTGGCCGTCGTTGCTGCGGCCAACGGCAAAGGTGACCACGCCCAGCGGCGAGTTCAACAACACGCCCAGCGAGCCACTCTGCGCGCTTTGCCAGGTCTGGCCTGGCTGCACCAGTCCGGCAGCTTCATACCAGGCGCCCCATTGCGGACGCTGGCCGAACAGCTTGCGCTCGCCGAATGGCTTGCGATAGGCGAGGCTTCCCATGGCGTACGAGGTGGCGTGGAACTGATCGTAGCGGAAGGCGCGCAGATCGTTGGGACCTCCGAGCGGAAACAGATCGAAGTAGTTGAGCGCCGTGCCGAAGCTGGAAGCCGCGCCGAGCGTGGCCGTGAGGGTGCCGGAACACAGCGGAAAATGCTGCTCCAGGGCAAACTGCCCCAGCGGTACGGTGCGTTGATCCCAGCCCCGGTAGCGGGCCGCCATGGACCCTGAAAACAGCGCCCCGCGGGTGGGCAGGGATGGGTCGTCGAGCGTGTTCCAATCGGCCCGCAGACGCGGCGCCAGGAACCCTCCGTCGCCAGCCGGCAGCGCGCCTGGGAATTCGACCGCGGAGAGCTTTTCATAGCCTGCTTCCAATCCCGCGCCCAGGCGCAGACGCGACCCCATTCCGTAGCCCAGATCGAGGGCGGCGGAGTAGGTGTCCTGCCAATGGGTGTAGTGCTGGCCGCCCGCGTAGGTTGCGCTGTTCTGGCGATGGAGGTCGAGCGCGGGCGACCAGAACCAATCGCTGGTGCCGATCCGCCGTTCGTAGGCGGCAGCGGCCTCGGGGCTGTAGCCGAGGGCAAAGTGCATACGATAGCGTTCGCGGTAGGCGTCGGCCGGCAGAAAGCTGACAAAGCCGAGTAACGCCCCGCGCGTGGGCTCGCCATTGGCAACCGCAAACTGCAACGACGGACGGATGAAAAGTTGATTGCCTGGGCTTGGCTCCAGATCGGCAAGGATGGCGTCAGGTTGCGCGGGCGAGAGCCGGTAGAAAGCGCTGGGCAATGCCGAGGAAGCAACCAGCGCCGCCAGCTCGTGCTCGATGTGAGCCAGCGTCAAGGGGCCATCGGCACGGTCGATGCTGGCCTGCGCCTGGCCGGCCAGCGATGGGTCTTTGGAAGTCGCGGTCAAGCGCGTGGCCGGCGGTGGTGGCGGCTTCATGCGGGCCCGGCGCGCGGCCAGGTAGGCGTCCCAGTCGGCATCGCTCAATGCCAAGGTGGCCAGGAAGCGTTGCTTCTGCGCGGCCGCCTGGTAGCCGCGCTCAATCAACTCGCGGGCGTGCTTGTAGTCGGTGCCGCCAATGCCCACCAGCGAAGGCGTGAGAACCAGGTCAGCGTTGCGCAGGTTCTCGATCTCGTTGAGCGCAACCGCAACCGAGACTGCCTGGGTCAACACGTTGGGCAGCGACTGGAGCTGTCGCGCCGGCGGCAGCGGAATGCTGAAGTGGACCGCAATGACCACGTCGGCGCCCATCTCGCGGGCCACATCGGTGGGAAGATTGTCCACCAGTCCGCCATCGACCAGGACGTGTCCTCCCCAATCCACCGGAGTGAAGAACCCGGGCACCGACATGGTGGCGCGCAGGGCGCGGGCCAGGTTGCCGCGGCGCAGGATGAAGGGCTTTCCGGTATCCAACTGGGTGGCTACGCAGCGGAACGGCGTGGGAAGCTGGTCAAAGTCCTCCACCGCCGAGTAGGCCAGAACCTTGTTGGAGAGGAACAGGTCGAGCGGCTCGGCCGTGCTCAGTCCGGCGGGAAGCGAGAGGCCGCGTCCGAGGCGCACGACAAGGTCGCCGGGAGATTGGGCCCGGTCCTGCCGGGCCTGGATGGGCATATCCTGGTAGCGCGGTTCCACCCGCAGAACGTCGTCCCAAACCGCCTCGGCAAAGGCTGCCTGCATTTCGGCGGGAGTGTGGCCGGTGGCGTAAAATCCGCCCACCAGTCCGCCCATGCTGGTTCCGGCGATGGCATCGACCGGAATGTGATGTTCCTCGAAATATTGCAGCACTCCAATGTGGGCAAGGCCGAGGCTGCCGCCGCCGGAGAGTGCCAGCGCCACGCGCGGGCGATGCGCGGCCGCCGGCTGCGCCCCCAGCGCGGCGCATCCAGCCAGCACGACGAACAATGCGGCGCAATGGAGTTTCATGGCAAGCTGCCCGGCAAGATTGTTACGGCCACCAAGCATACCGCGAAGCACCGGCGCGGGCACCCATGCATCGGGTGCCGCGCCGTTTTCCCGTCGCAATCGCCCCTACAGCTTCAACTCGGCCAGCAACAGGTTGTCTTCCAGGTCCGGGGTGCTCAGGTGGAAGCCCAGCTTCTTGCACAGATTCTGCATTTCCCTGTTTTCGCCGAGCATGTTGGAGTGAACCTTGGCCAGGTGCTGATCGCGCGCCACCTGGATAAGGCGGCGATAGAGTTCCTCGCCCAGTCCCTTCCTCTGCAATTCATCCTGCACCAGCGCGGCCATCTCGGCCTCGGGACGGCCATGGATTTTGCTCAACCGGCCCACGGCGATAATGTCGGGCGTGCCGTCGGGATGCTTGCGCTCCGCCACCAGGGCCATTTCGCGATCGTAGTCAATGAAGCAGATGCGCGTCAGGCGCTCGTGGGCGGTGCGCTGGGTGAGCTTCAGCGGCTGGAAGTAGCGCAGGTACACGGTGCGTTCGCTGAGCTTCTTGTGGAACTCGATCATCGCCGGTTCGTCCTCGGGACGAATGGGGCGAATGGTGATCTTGGTGCCATCCTTCATCGTCCAGTCAGACACGTAACCAGCCGGGTAGGGGCGAATGGCGGAATAGGAAAGCTGCTTATCAGGCACGTCCTTGCCGTGCACCACCACCCGCGCATCCAGGGCAAGCAGGCGCTCGGGCGAAGCCAGCAACGGGTTGATGTCGATCTCCTTGATCGCCGGATTCTCGATGACCAGATCGCTGAAGCGGACCAGCAGTTCTTCCAGGGCTGCCATGTCCACCGACTTGCGTCCGCGCACGCCTTTCAGCGCCTTGTAGATGCGGGTCTGCTCCATCATGCGGCGGGCCAGCGTGGAATTGAGCGGCGGCAGGGCCAGCGACCGGTCTTCAAACACTTCGACCAACTGGCCCCCGGTGCCAAACAGCAGCACCGGACCAAACTGCGTGTCGAGCGAGGAGCCGAGAATCAGTTCGTAGCCTTCCTGCTTGGCGAAAGGCTGCACCGTCACTCCCTGGAAATGGCCCTCGCCAGCCTTGGCGGCAACGTTATCGCGAATCTGCCCGAAGGCCCGGCGCACGCTCGCCTCATCGGGAAGATTGAGAATCACGCCGCCGACGTCCGTCTTGTGAGTGATGGTGAGGGAGTGCAGTTTGAGGACGACCGGGTAACCGATGCGGGCGGCGGCCTCTGCGGCGGCGTCTGCCGTCTCGGCAATCTCGGTGGGGATGCTTGGGATGCCGTAGGACTCCAGCAACTTCTTGGATTCGAACTCGGTAAGAATCGTGCGCCCGCTGTTGCGCACATCCGAGAGTATCTTGGTGGCGCCGACGTGATCGGGATGGAACGAGGACGCGCTCGGCGATGGTGTTTCGTAGAGTCCGCGCAGGTTGTAGGCGTAGCGCCACATCAGATTAAACGCGCGCACCGCCGTATCCGGGAAGTTGAAGCTGGGAATTCCCGCCTGGTTCAGAATGTCTTCCCCGCGGGAGACCGATTCGCCACCCATCCAACTGGCCAGCACCGGCTTGCCCAGTCCCTTGGCATAGGGCTTCAACTGTTCCGCAATTTGGGTGGGATTGGTCATGCCCTGCGGCGTCATGATGACCAGCATGCCGTCGATATCGGGATCTTTGGCGGCAATCTCAAGAGACGTGGCGTAGCGCGAGGGTTCGGCGTCGCCCAGAATGTCCACCGGATTGTTATGGCTCCACGCCGCCGGCAGGAAGGCATTGAAAGCGGCCATGGTCTCATCCGACAGCTCGGCAAGTTCACCACCGCCCTGGATCAGGGCATCGGTGGCCAGCACTCCCGGACCGCCGGCGTTGGTGACAATGCAGAGGCGTTTTCCCTTGGGGCGCGGCTGCTTGGCCAGCACCTCGGTCATGAAAAAGATTTCCGCAATGGAGTTGACGCGCAGCACCCCGCTGCGGCGGAAGGCAGCTTCCAGAACATCGTCGGAACCGGTCAGTGAGCCGGTGTGCGAAGCGGCGGCCTTGGCGGCGGCAGCCGTGCGTCCGGCCTTGATGACAATGATCGGCTTGGTCAGCGAGACCTCGCGCGCGGCGGAAAGAAATGAACTGGCGTCGCCAATCGACTCCATGTAGATGACGATGGAATGGGTGCGCGCATCGCTGCCGAAGTAGTCGATCAGATCGCCCCAGTTCACGTCGAGCATGGACCCGATGGAGACAAAGCCGCTGAAGCCGACATTTTCACGCATCGACCAGTCCAGCACCGCCGTGCACAGGGCGCCGCTCTGGCTGATGAAGGCCACGTTGCCGGCGCCCGCCATGGAGTTGGCAAAGGTCGCATTCAGGCCCAGAATCGGGTTCATCACACCCAGGCAGTTGGGACCGATGATGCGCATCTTGCCCTGGATGATCTTCGTGATGTCGGTTTCAAGCTGCTTGCCGTGCTCGCCGGTTTCCTTGAACCCGGCGGAGATGACGATACCGGCGGGAACGCCAAGTTCCACGCACTCCCGCAGCACATCGGGAACGCTTTCGGCCGGAGTACAGACGACGACCAGGTCGGGAATTTCCGGCAGGGCTTGCATGGAAGCATAGGCGCGCACCCCAAGGATATTGGAGCGCTTGGGATTCACCGGGTAGATGGTGCCGCCAAATGGGCTGCGAATCAGATTCCAGAGCACGTTGCGGCCCACCGAACCGGCGCGCTCACTGGCCCCCACCAAGGCTACGCTGGTGGGTTTGAAGATGGGATCAAGTGGGTGACGATCCGCTCGCAACACATCGTGCGAAGGACTGACCGTGGTGACCGGAAGTTTACCGATTGGGCTCATGAGTGCATACCTCTTTCATCGGGAGTCTACGACAAATTCTACGCCGCGATAGTCCAGGATTGGTTGAAAACCGCAATGTGAGTGCTGTTTTGATCGGGAGTGGGACAATTCAGGCAGGTTGAACCGGCGCCAGGAACCGGTTACGGCTCTGGCAGCGTACTCGTCATCGTCCCGGGCAGCCGGGCGGTTGACGAAGCCGCTAGCGGAGTTCGAGAGTTTTTCCCGCCAGTGGAGACCTTTGCGCGACGCGGCGCCGCCTCCGGGCATCCACCGCGGCCACCCCGGCGAGGGCCGAGCCAAGGCCGCTCAGGGTGCCGATCCACCAGGGCAGCCGCTTGAGGTCGATGGTCATCTGCATGGAAAAAAAGACGCCCATGAACAGGAAGCAGGCACCCAGCAGGCGGATTTGCGCCAGCGCCGTGGGATCCAGTCTCCAGCGCCCGGCCTGGCGCGGCAGGATGCGCTCCGGGTGAAGCTGGATCCAGCCTCCGCTGAGAGCGATGGCGGCGCCAAAGGCAACCAGTATCCAATCTGAAAAAACCATAGTGTCTCGGTCAGTCTCGCAGACGGGCGCGGGATTGTTGCGCAGCCGAATGGTGGCGTACCTTGCCAGTATGGGGCGCGAGTGCGGCCGGGGCAATCCCCCAAGCGGCCGATGTACCGTCGGCGGCAACCCCCAGGAGTCGGTGTACCGCTGCGGCGGGGCGAAACAAACCGGTGTCACCGCGTACTGTGACCTGCCAATGCTACAATCGTGATTCGCGGGACCCCTCGAATAATTTCCTCCACGGATGTGAGCATCTTGGCCGAAGAAACTGAACAACGAAGCCTGACCTACGCCGACGCAGGCGTGGACATCGAGCAGGCGAATCGCACAAAGCAGCGCATCAAGTACCTGGCGCACCGGACCTTCAACCGGTGTGTCCTCAGCGAAATTGGCGGCTTTGGCGGGCTGTTCCAAGTGGATAAAAAGAAATTCACCGACCCGGTGCTGGTCAGCAGCGTCGACGGGGTGGGCACCAAGCTCAAGCTCGCCTTTGAGATGGGAGTGCACCATACCATCGGCGGCGATCTGGTCAACCACTGCGTCAACGACATTGCGGTGCAGGGCGCGACCCCGCTTTTTTTCATGGACTACCTGGCGGTGGGAAAACTGGAGCCGGAGATCGCCGAGAAAATCATCAGCGGACTGGCCGAGGCCTGCAAACACAATGGCTGCGCCCTGATTGGCGGCGAAACCGCCGAGATGCCGGGCTTTTATTCCGATGGCGAATACGACCTGGCTGGTTTCATCGTCGGTGCCGTGGAGCGCGCCCGGATTATTACCGGCAAGGACGTGCAGGTGGGCGACGTGCTGATCGGACTGCCTTCCACCGGACTGCACACCAATGGCTATTCGCTGGCGCGCAAGCTGCTGTTTTCCATCGCCGGCTACACGCCCGATACCTATGTAAATGAGATGAAGGGCAAGGTCGGCTCCGAGCTGATGAAGCAGCACAAGAGCTACTGGCCCATCGTACGCCGCATGATGGACGCCGAGGCCGTCAGCGCCATGGCTCACATCACCGGCGGCGGCATCACGGAAAACCTGCCGCGGGTTTTGCCCAAGGGCGTGGCCGCCCTGGTGGAGTTGGGAAGCTGGCCGGTGCTGCCCATCTTCGAGCACCTGCAGAAAATTGGAAACGTCGAGCAGACTGAGATGATGCGCACCTTCAACATGGGCATCGGCATGATCCTGGTGGTTCCGGCCAAGAAGTTCAAGAAGGCGCAAACCATCCTCGACCGCGCCGGCGAAAAAGGCCACGTCATCGGCCGCATCGTCAAGGGTGAACGCAAAGTGCAGTACACGTAACCATCGCGAAGAAGTCAAAACCAATCGCGGGTCCGGCCTCATCCAGGCCGCCCGCGATTTTTCTGCTTCCCTCCATCCTTGAGCCTCAGCCGCGCCACGCTATATCCTTGGAGATCATGATTCGACTCGGCATCCTTCTCTCCGGACGTGGCTCCAACTTTGTGGCCATCGCCAACAACATTGCCAGCGGCAAGCTCCGCGCCCAGATCGCCATCGTCATCAGCAACTTCGAGGACGCGGGCGGCATTGCCTCTGCCAAGGCGCGCGGCCTGCCCACGCTGGTGCTTCCCAGCAAGGGACAGAAGCGCCTGGAGCATGACCGCGCCGTGGTCGAGGCTCTACGCGGGGCCAACGTCGAGCTGGTCGTACTCGCCGGATATCTGCGCCTACTCTCACCGTGGTTCGTGCAGCAGTTTCCGGGAAAAATTCTCAACATTCATCCTTCCCTGCTGCCCGCGTTCCCGGGGCTGGAGGCGCAGCGGCAGGCGCTTGAGTACGGGGTGCAGTACAGCGGCTGCACCGTGCACTTCGTGGATGAGCATCTGGACCACGGGCCCATCGTGTTGCAGAGAGCCGTGCCCGTGCTGCCCTCGGACGACGTGCATACGCTCGCCGAGCGCATCCTCATCCAGGAGCACCTTGCCTACAGCGAAGCCATTGCCATTATCGCCGCCGCCAACTACCGCATCGAGGGACGCCGCGTCTTGCAGAGTGCGGGACGCAAGCCGCGCCCGTAAGAAAGCAGACTTCCGCATTTCGAACGCCGCAACCGCGCCGCAGACTCCGCCCGCAGGTTGGATGTTGCCTCAGAATTTTGCGTCAGGATTTTGCGCCGAGGGGTGACTCTAATAGAGGCGGAAGTTGATCTCCATGCTGACTTCGACCGGCACGGCCTTGCCATCTTTCTGGCCCGGTTCAAAGCGCCACTGGCGCGCCGCCTCGATGGCCTTCTCGTCCAGTCCCATGCCCAGCGAGCGCTGCACGCTGATCTCGTGAGTCTTGCCATCCACTCCGATGACAACCCGAAGGATCACGATTCCCTGCCACTTGTTCTTGCGCGCCTCTTCACTGAATTCCGGCTCGACCCTGGAAATGACTTTCGGCGCGCTGACCCCGCCGCCCACGTGGTAGGCGCCGCCGCCAATGCCGCCGCCCCAGCCGGGACCGACGCCGGGGCCGCGTCCCGATCCCACTCCCCCGCCGCTGCCGCTGCCGATCCCTCCGCCAATGCCGGAGCCGTTCGAGAGCGGGCCCAGAACCTTGGACAGCGGATCGCCCATCTGCCCGCCCTGCGGAAGCTTCATCTCCGGAGGCACCACCACGGTGGGTGTCACCGGCAATTTCGGCGACTCCATGGGCAGAACCGTGGGCGGCGCCAACTGCGACTTCGATAATTTGGGAAGGTTGCCCTTGGAGGCGGGATTGATGTCGTGCGACCCACCCCCGCCGCCGCCACCGGCAGCCGTCTTCGACGGCTGAAGCACGTAGGGGCTAATGTCCACCGCCGGGCCGCCAACCACCTTGCTGAATACCGGAGCATGAGCGGCAGTCCAGCTTCCAATCCACAACAGCGCCACCAGGAAGGTGCAGTTCAGGACAAACGAGGCAACGAAGGAGCCTTTGCGGACTTCGTAGATTCCATATCCATCCCCAAACAGGGTCGGCAGAACATCGTGCTTCTGCTCGGCGGGAGGTAGCTGGGATGGCGGATTCTTGGCTTCGAGACTGGACATGACCTGCCCTCAGTATAAATCGGCAGAACCGGGTACCGCCGTAGAAAAACACCGGCAAACCAGCTTCGCCGAGCGGCGCGGCGCCAGCAGCACAAATTAGTCAATTTGGAATCGTCCGGCAGCGGACTTCGAGCTCTAGGGAACAATGACCCGCAGCGCCCTGGGCGCGGCCGATATCTCCGCCGGCGTCTGGCAGAGGTATTCGCCATCGGCAAAGATGGCCAGCGGGGCATCGCTTTCCAGAAAAAGCTGGAGGGTGCGCAGGTAACGCACCTTGGGCACAACCAGGTGGGTCCCCGAATAAATGCGGTGAATGTGCCACAGCACCAGGCTCTTCGGCATGGCTGGGACAAAACAGAGGTCAAGCTGGCCGTCGTCCAGTTCCGCCTGGGGCAGCATCTTGATGCCGCTTCCGTATTCCGGCGCGTTGCCGATGGCGGCGAACAGCACGGGACCGTCGAGAACGGTTTCCCTGCCGCTGGCGTCAAAGCTGTACAGGCGCACCGTGGGCGGAGCGTAGCTGACAAGCGCCTGCAGCGCGGCCAGGAGATAGCCGCCGTGACAGCGCAGCCAGCCCGGCATGCGCTCGGCACAACGGTTGGTCTCGGCGTCAAGACCAATCCCGGCGATCCCGCTGAAGTAAATCGCGCTCTGCCGTGCGGCGTTCTCCTCGGCGTGGTAAAGGTGATGGCGCATGATGACCGGACCCAGCGGAGCCGCCGGCCGGGCAATGCGGCCCTGGGTATCGGCAAACGTCACCGAATTCAGCGAACCCGCATCGCCGGACGGCGCCAGACCCATGGGATGCACAATCCCCAGGTCAATGGTGCGGACATTGTCGCCACGATCCAGATAGCGCCGCCAGGCGCGCAACGCCTCGCCGCGGCTCGGAATGCCGAGGCAGCGCGCAAAGTCGTTGGCGCTGCCGGTGGGAACCACCAGCAACGGGATTTCGGTGTAGGCCAGCCAGGGAAGCACGCGATGCACCGCGCCGTCGCCACCGAACACCATGGCAACGTCGGGCAGATCATTGGGTTCCAGCGTGTTGCCGCGAAACAGGTTGACCCTGGCGTCGCGGAAGCGCTCCACGACCTGCTGTTTCACATAGGAATGCGCAATGGCCGCAGCTCGCACCGGGAGATTGTACACGCCTGCGGGGCGCTCCAGAGAAAAACGTAAGCTGCGCCGCCCGAATCTCCAGGGCAGTTCCAGGGGCAGCCCGGACTAGTCTTTCCGGCCGGGGTCCACTTCGGCGGACGGAGCGGACGGCGCGGCAGCTTTCTTCTCAGCCAGCTTCTGATTCTTGGCAGCCAGGCTTTTCTGGCGCATCTTGTCGGAAAATTTCTGGCGGGCGCGATCTTCTTTTCGCTGTGACATATTCTCTAGTCTACGCGGTTTACGCGGCTCTGGAAATGCCTGCGCCCGGCCACCGTGACCGTCCTAGAATGCAATCACTTTTCGCGCCATATCCTCGGCGGCCTGCTGCACACTGGCCAAGGTGCCCAGGTCTCGCCAGTAGGCGTCGCCGGCACAGAAACCGAGGATTTTTTCTCCCTCGCCGCTCAGCCGCAGGTACGCCGCAATGATCGCAAACGCCGGTGGCTCCACCAGGCGCGAAAAAATGCGCGGCGAGATCACGTGGATGCCCGAGAATGCCAGCGCCCGCCCAGGCGTCGCACTCCCCGCGGCCTGCGATTTGCCAGCGCCCGCCTCGACCCGCCCGCGGAGCTGGAACTGCTCGTCAAACAGCAGTTGGCGCGAGCTCTCCCGCTGCTGTACCGCCAAGGTCGCCAGGGCGTGACGCTCGACGTGGAATTTCACCATCGCGCCGAGATCGATGGAGCTGAGCACATCGACGTTGTGCAGGAGGAACGGTTCGTCGGCGGCGTCGCGCAGGAAAAAATATGCGGCCTTTTTCAAGCCGCCGCCGGTGTCCAGCAGTTCGGGCTCCCGCGAAATCTCAATCCGCATCCCAAAATCATCGTGCGCCTTCAGATACTGTTCCACCATGCCGGCAAAGTGGTGCACGTTGATGATCACTTCGCCGATTCCAAAACCGCGCAGGCGCTCCAGGGTGATCTCCAGCAGGGTGCGGCCTGCGATTTCGACCAGCGCCTTGGGCCGGTCGCCGGTCAATGGCCGCAGGCGGGTGCCGAGTCCGGCCGCCAGGATCATCGCTTTCATCGCACCCAGCGCTCCTGCTCGCGATGCCGCAACACCGTCCTGACCCCATCGCGTCCACCCAGCCGTTGGGCAAGCTGTTCGGCCAGGTAAACCGAGCGATGCTGGCCGCCGGTGCAGCCAAACGAAACCATCAGATGCTGGAAGCCGCGGCGCCGGTAACTGCTCACGCTGGCCTCCACCAGGGAGTAAACGTTGGCCAGAAACTGCTGCACCGCGGGCTGCTGATTGAGGAATGCAATCACCTCCGCATCCTGGCCCGTCAAGGTCTTGAAGCGCTCTTCCCGCCCCGGATTGGGCAGGCTCCGGGCATCGAAGACGAACCCACCGCCGTGGCCGCTTTCGTCCTCAAGCGGCCCGCGATGAAAGGAAAAACTGGAGATCGCCACGGTGAGTTCCGCCGCCCCGGGCGCCTCGTCCGGCTGCTCCTGGGCACTGGTCATGGCGCTGAATGCCGCCATCAGCGCGGGCAACGCCACCGGCAGTTCAACATTGCCCATCAGCCAGCGGAGGTTTTTCAGCGCAAAGGGCACGCTGGCCAGAAAATGCGGCTTGCGCTCATAGAATCCGCGGAATCCGTAGGCGCCCAGCGCCTGCAGGATGCGCATGTACGCGTAGCCGTAGTAGTGCCGCAGAAACCGTTCCCGGTCCAGCTCGATGAATCCCGCCAGCGCGTCCAGATAATGATCCAGCAGATGCTGCCGCAACTGCGGCGGCAGGTCAGCCTTGCCGTCAAACAGCAGCGAGGCAATATCGTATTGCAGCGCGCCCCGGCGCCCGCCCTGGTAGTCCAGGAACCACGGCTCGCCTTGGCGCAGCATGATGTTGCGTGACTGGAAATCGCGGTAGAGAAAGTAACTGCGGTCGGCGCCCAGCAGGAACTTCGTCAACCGGCCGAAGTCCTTCTCCAGCGCCTGCTCGCTGAACCCAACCCCGGCCAGACGCAGATAGTAGTACTTGAAATAATTCAGATCCCACGCCATCGATTGCCGGTCGAAGTCCGGGCGCGGATAGCAGACCTTGTAATTCAAATCCCTCCCGGCCTCCACCTGGAAACGCGGCAGCGCCTCCACCACTTTGCGATACACGGCGACGGTCTCGGGAGCAATCTCAGCCCCGGCGCGATGGCCCATGAGAAACTCAAATAACGTGGTATCGCCCAGGTCCTGTTCCAGATAGGCGCCCCGCGCCCGATCCTCCGCATAAATTTCCGGCACCGGCAAACCGTGTCGCCGGAAGTGTCTTGAGAATTCGATAAAAGCCGCATTCTCTTCGCCCACCGGATTGAGGATTCCGATGGCCGTGGACGGGCCGTTGCCAAGGCGGACAAGGATGCGTTCCGATCCGCCCAGCCCGCCCTGCACCGGCTCCACCCGTAAGGGGGCGCAATGAAAATGCTGCTCGAACAACTTCCTGAGGGCGTCCATCAAAATATTTTTGTCCTGACCGCTTCCGGCTTTTGCAAGAATACGGTCTCCCAAGGTGATCGCAAAAGTCCCTTGCCATCGTCGCCGTCCGCGCGGCTATGATAGGGACACCATGTGCGAGGCAAGATCATGACCACGCCCGAACCCAGGCGTAACTTCTTCCAGACCGCGGTGTACAGCTTCTTCGCTCTCTACCTTGGCGTGACCCCGCCAGCGCCCGGCAAAGAAGGTTTCTACGCCGCACTGTTGCTTGGCGCCATCCTGTTTCTCGCCGCCGCCGGCTACTTCATCGTCCGCTTCCTGCTTGGCCAGATGCTCGGCTAGTCCGCGCCCCTGCAATCGGAGAGCGGCCCCAATCCGCCTCGCGCCAGCCAGCTCCTTTTGGCGAAGCTGGAAACCTCACACCGGGACGCGGCCTTTTTCCGCGCGGTCCGGGGCTACTGGACACTCACCGAAACGGCCACCGGCGCGGGATTGGTGACTGTGCCCGTTCCCGCCGGAGTCACCGTCACGGAGAAGGTCGGTCCGGTCGTGTTCGTGCTGCTGCCGCCGCAGGAGAGTAAGAAACCAGCCAACACCATGGCCAACGCCGTCAGCAGCACCGCCAGCGCTCGTTTCCGGCGGACCGTAAACGGCGCACCCAGCAGCACCACGCCCAGCGCCATCATACCGCCGCTAGCCCACCCGGCCCTGGGAACGTGGTTCGCCGACGAGCTTGGGCTGGCGGTGATGGTCAGCGTGCTGGTTCCCGTGCCGCCGTTGGTCAGTGTGACCGAGGGTGCGCTGGCCGTAACGGTCCCGGTCGCACCCGCGCTCGCGCTGACCGTGGTCGTGAATGAAACCGTTCCCGCGTAGTTGGTGGAATTCAGCGTAAGCGTGACGGTGGAACTCCCCGTAACCGAGGTCTGGCTGGCCGCAATGGTGTAACTGGGTCCCACGACGGAGTTGACCGTGAGAATGACCGTTCCGGTGACGCTGACGTAGTCGGTCGTATTGGTTGGGGTGAACGTTACCGAGAGGGTCTGATTTCCAGCCGCCAGAACCGTACCCGCCGGCGGGTTGTAGACAAACGTGCCAGCCACGCTGGCGGTCGCATTCAACTGGGTTGCGCTCAAAGCCATGCCATAGGTGATCGCCGCCGGGGTCGCCCAGGTAAGCGTGGGCGTGGCCGCCTCGACCGTAAACGTCAGCGTATTGGAAGTGGCGGCGTTATAGTTGCCGCTCCCCAGGTAGTCGATGACAACGCTGTGCGAACCGGGAATCAGGGTCGGGGAGGTGGCCGCCGTGAAACTTCCCGCCGTGCTCAGGGAGACCGTTTCCCACTCACCGCCATCCAGTTGATAATCCACCTGGCCGCAGGCGCTGTTGCAACTCACCTGCACCCCTACGTTGGCCGATTGCCCGTACTGAATCAGCGAAGAGGAAATACTGGCAGCCACCCCCGGCGTGGTTTTGGCCCCAGCCTGCAAAATAGTCACATAGGAAGGCGATCCCGAAAGCAGTGCGATCGCGGGGATTCCCGTACTGTAGAAATCGGCAACCGCGGGCGCCAGGTCGAATGTATTGGGCGGCGTGGCCACAAACGTAGCCGCCGTGCCGAATGTGCCGTCCCCATTGCCTGGCAGGATCGACAGGCTCGGATCGCCCAGGGTTTGCCAATCGGCGGTCAGGGCAAGATCGATGTGTCCGTCGCCATTGAAGTCAGCCGCCGCCATGGTCCATGCGGTCGCCGCCGGTCCGGTGCCGTCGCCGGCACTGGCGCCAACCGTAAAGGTGCCATCCCCGTTTCCTGTCAGGATCGTGACCGTGTGGCTGTCAGCCTCGGAAATCGCAACGTCGGCCTTGCCATCGCCGTTGAAATCCGCCACCGTAACTCCGCGTGGGTAATCGATCCAGGGAGACGTTTGATAGAAATACAGACCGCCCGCGGGTTGCGTAAAGGTACCGTCGCCGTTGCCAAGGTAGATGCCAACCTCGCCGGCGGTTGCGCCCGATGCAACAAAGTCAGGGATGCCATCGCCATTGAAATCGCCAATGGCCATATGGCCACCGAGAATTACGCTTTGAATCGCCTGCGCCGTGAACGTGCCATCCCCGTTGCCGAACAGAATCTCGATGCCCTGCAGGCCTGCCGTGTCATGCGCGCCGTACAGTACGATGTCGGCGTGGCCATCGCCGTTGAAGTCGGCAACGTGAGCTTCCTTGCCCCAGAGGCTGCCTACAAATGTGCCGGCCTTGAACGTACCGTCCCCGTTCCCCAACAGAACCACGTACCCCCCGGAGTTCCCCGCGGCCATGCCCACGAACAGGTCGGCATTGCCGTCGCCGTTGAAATCCGCGCTGGCAAGGGCAGACAAAGTCCCGCCCGCGATCGCCACAGAAGCTCCCGTGGTGAACGTGCCATCCCCTTTGCCCAGAAAAATCTGCACCGTGTTCGATGTGCTGTCAATCACGGCAAGGTCCGGATGGCCGTCGTTATTGAAGTCGCCGGTAACAATCCCCGCCGCGCTTGGCCCCAGGGTGGAGAACGTGTTGGCGCTGCTACTCGGACTCACCTGGCCCGTCACCGTCACCGTCTGCACGCTCGACGAACTGGTGGCGTAGGAATCCGTGGCCTGGAACACAGCCTTGACATCGGTGGTCCCGGTGGCGAAGGCGCGCCGTACGGTTGCCGTTCCGGTGCTGGTCACCCACGCCGTTCCCAGCACAGCCGAGTCTTCGCAGTAGGTCGCGCTGGCGTTGCAGAACACCACCTGGCCGGTGTTGACAAGAGCGATGGCCGGATCCTGCGTCCCGCCAGAAGTCACCGTTGCCGTCAACGTAACTACCGATCCAGCCGTGACGCTCGCCGGGGAAACGGCCAGCGAGGTCGTCGTACCGGCCGCCGTCGCAGCCACAGCCGGAGCGGAAAGAACCAGCACGCTTCCCGTCAACATGGCCGCAAGCAGGGCAAAAACTGAAAGATTGCGAAAGATATTCTTTGCTGCGATAACGCTACGGATCAAAGCCATGTTGCAAATCCCTCGAATGGTCGGTCTCGATGAAGGGGTTGGATGTGCGCAGTCGCGCCTACTGGTTAGCATATATGAGCGGCTCACCATCCACGAAGGAGATTTTTGCGCCCGCATCCATGTCCGCGGAGTAGATCGGCGGGCGCGCCAGAATCGCGCCCGCGGCGAATGTGAGCGCCCGCGAGGGCAGGCCAAAAGCAAAAACTATTCAGCTCTTCAGCAGCTTCGCAAACTCCCGCGCCCGCTCAAACTTCGCGCGGAACCGGGCGCCTCCCAGGCTCTCGCGCAAACCTCGCAGCTCGGACTCCATCCCTTCCAGCGCCGCGCAAATGTTTTCCCGGTTGCTGGCCCCAATCTGCTCCCACATGGCCGGATCGCTTGCGGCCAGCCGCAGCATGGAACGCAGGCCGCCGGCATGAATTTCGAGCGCGGGATTGCCCCCTCCGAACACCCGCTCCAGGGTAAGCGCCAGGGCGCTGGAGAGCATCTGCGGCAGGTGACTGGTGTAGGCCACGGTGCGGTCGTGCTCCCCGGGAGTGCTGAACAGCACCCGCGCCCCGATGGCTGCGAGCGCCATTCGCAGACTGCGCTGGGCCGCCGTCAGTTCGGCGGGTTCCGCGTTCAAGTTTGCGTTGCTTGCGCCGGGCAGTGGACCTGGCGCTGCGCCCGCAATCGGCGTAAGCACCCAGAGACAGTTGGCGAACAGATCCGCCGACGCATGCTCCAGGCCGGAAAGCTCGCGCCCGGCCAGTGGATGTCCGGGCAGAACACGCTCACCGGCGGAGGCGCCGAAGATCTCACGCGCCGCCGCGGCGAAGGCTTGCTTGGTGCTGCCCACATCGCTTACCAACGCGCGCTCTGGCAGATGCGGCGCGATTTTCGCCAGCAGCGCGATGCTGGTTTCCACCGGCACGCAGAGAAAGACAAAATCGCTCCCGGCCACCGCTGCGCCCGCATCCACCGCGCCGGAGTCGATTGCGCCCAGTTCCTGTGCCCGTGCCAGCAGCGCGGGGCGGCCGCAGCCCACGATGTGCCCGGCCACTCCGCAGCGGCGCAGCGCCAGCGCCAGCGAGCCTCCCATCAGCCCGAGCCCGATGATGCAGACGCGCGGCAAAATGGGGCGAGCCGGCCTTGCGCCCTCGTCCTTCACTGGCGCTCCAGCAGATCGGGCGATTGCAATCTGCGCATGGCGGCAAGGATGGCGGTGTAGATGGTCGCCAGTTCCTCATCCGGCATGGGCCCATTGTTGCAGCGCGCCACGTTGGCCATCACCACCGCCTCGCGCTTGGGTTCGTACACCCCCAGGTGGTGTTGCTGTTTGTAGCGGCCAATCTCCAGCACGCAGGCGGCCCGCTGATTGAACAGCTCAACCAGCTTTTCGTCGATCGCGTCAATTTCGCTGCGCAACTTGTTCAGGTCGGTCGGGGTCATTTCTCTCCAGTGTGCTTCATTGTCCGTATTGCTTCACCCATGCGTCCTGCTCGGCCTGCAAGGTCTTGTCAATCCAGCCGATGTAGCTGCGCCCGTCTTCGTCCTTGCCCACCCAGACCCGGGTGGAAGGCGCGATGGTGCTCTCGCCGCCCGCCAGGGAAAGCCGCTGGCCCGCTTCCACCCCGGTACGCGCCGAGTCCATGTCTCCCGGGTAGAGCTGCGTGGTCATCAGGCGATCGTTGAAAAACGTCAGTACCAACTCGCCCGCCTGGCCCTCAATCCGCGCGTTCTTCCTTGCGATCACCAGCAACCGGTAGGGCGGACGCGTGTCGCTGGGCAGAGGACGGCGATCGACAAGTATGTCGAAGTTGCCGGCCATCATGTCAAGCTTTCGCTCGACCGTTTCCAGGCTCTGTCCACTGAACAGTTCTCCCGCCAGCTTGCTCGGTTTGAATTCCTTTTCGTCATGGCGTTTGCATGAGGCAGCAAGAAACAAAACAAGAGCCATGGCGCAGAACAGCAGCCGCTTATTGTTCATCATATCGCTGCCGGAAAGTATAAATTCACCGCACCGGAGTTGCGAGCCCCAACCGCCACCATTTACCTTCGAGGTAATCGTTAAGAATGCACAAGTTTACTTGTCGGTACATCGTTTCGCAGCTTGCTCAACCATGTACTCATCGGTAAACTTTGGCGCAGAAATCATTCACTTTCCGTGCAATCGTTGACTCCTACTAAGCGCGACCTTTGCCTACCCTGCGGCATCCCATACATAGCAATACCCGGTGTAGAGCAGAATCGGTTGCGCAGGTTAGCGCACGCTAGGAGTCACAAGCTATGCAAAGAACGGCAAGCGCCCACTGGCAGGGCGGATTGAAGGACGGGCGAGGGACGGTCACCACCGCTAGCGGAGTCCTCTCACAGACGCAATACTCATTTGCCACGCGCTTTGAAGATGGCGTGGGCACCAACCCCGAGGAACTCATCGCGGCGGCACACGCGGGATGCTTTTCCATGGCGCTCTCAGCACAACTGGACGGCGTTGGACTGAAGGCGGAGGCCATCGACACCAAGGCCGCGCTCACCATGGAAAAAACCGACGCGGGTTTCACGATCACCAAAATTCACCTGGAATTGCGCGCCCATATTCCCAACGCCGACGACGCTAAATTCCAGAAAGCCGCGGCCGAAGCCAAGGCCGGATGCCCGGTCTCGCGCCTGCTGAACGCGCACATCACTCTGGATGCAAAGTTGGTTTGACCTGCGGTTTTACTGCACAAAACGGGCATCCGGCACCGCCGGATGCCCGTTTTTCCGCGCTTCGCAACAACGCCCACTCCGGCGCCGGATCGATTCTGCGCGAACCTGCCGCAAAAGCGCCCGGCGCGCAGAGGCCAGTCCGGTGAACGGCTGCCGACGGACGCGGGATAGTTTTTGTGGCGCAAGCGGCGAGCCCGGCATCTAAGCGGGTATGACTCCTAGAACTCAAACAAGCGGCACTCCTTTTGCAACTCGTCAACTTGGAAACTCAGACTTAAAGCTCACCGCGATCGGCTTTGGAGCGTGGGCGATTGGCGGCGGCGACTGGGCTTTTGGCTGGGGACCGCAGGATGATCGCGAATCCGTCGCGGCCATTGTGCGCGCCTTGGAGGGCGGCGTGAACTGGATCGACACCGCCGCGGTCTACGGCCTCGGACACTCGGAAGAGATCGTGGCCAAGGCGTTGGCGGAGTCCGGGAAAAAGCCTTACGTCTTCACCAAGTGCTCGATGCGCTGGCACGAGGACCGTTCGATTTACCGCAGCCTGAAGAAAGATTCGGTGCGCGAAGAGGTGGAGAACTCGCTGCGGCGCTTGCAACTGGACGCGATCGACCTCTACCAGATTCACTGGCCCGATCCGGAAACCGAAATTGAAGAGGGCTGGGAGGCGCTGGCGCGGATGAAGGAAGAGGGTAAGCTGCGCTACATCGGCGTTTCCAACTTTAACGTGGAGCAGTTGAAGCGGGCGCAGAAGATTGCGCCGGTCACATCTTTGCAGCCGCCGTACTCACTGGTGAATCCGGCGGTGGAAAAAGAAATCCTTCCCTTCTGCAAGCAGAACAACATTGGCGTGATCAATTACTCACCGATGGCCAGCGGACTGCTCACCGGCAAAATGACCGCCGAGCGCATTGCCGCAATGCCCGCCGATGACTGGCGGCGGCGCGCCCCGCAGTTCAAGGAACCAAAGCTTTCACGCAACCTGAAGCTAGTGGAATTGCTGCGCGAAGTTGGCCGCCCGCACCACGTGCAGCCGGGAGTGGTAGCGGTTGCCTGGACGCTGCACAATCCGGCGATAACCGCGGCCATTGTGGGTGCGCGCCGACCCAGCCAGGTGGACGGAACCTTGCCGGCGGCGACCTTCCGGCTGAGTGACGAGGAAGCCGCGAAGATCAATGCGTTCGTGAAGGCGAATCCGGCGTAAGCAGACGCCGGGAAAAAAGGAGAAAACCCTAGGAAGCGGCGAGTGCTGTTTCCCGGGTCATCGCCGCAAAACTTCGGTGCGACCTGGGGCACCCGCGCTTCTCCTGCGCGAAATCCTACGCCACTGACGCGCCGGGGAACAGTTAGATTAGAGACAATGCTCTGGGCTAACATTTCACGATCCGAATTCGGGTAGTGAGAGCCTGGGGGGGGGTCGCGTCAACTACATACTCGGGGATGGAGCATCTTGTGGTATTCGTCAACGCAGCCGCTACAGATGTGAACCTCATCATTGGAAAACATCTGCTCAACTAAGTCAGCCCTTCGACCACAAAAGCTACAGCGGTCATCCCCAAATAGCTCATCCAGATACGCTTCCGCAGCTTCTTTCGAGACGTTGGCATCCACCCAACAGGCCGAGATCCCCAGGTAGCTGCGTTCAGCACGGGCTTTGGCATCCTCCACTGAAGAATGCGCGGAGCAGCCCAAAACTGTCCACTCGCCATCGCAATGGAACAATCGAACTCCTCCCGTCCTTCTTTCTTCACAGATTGCCAAACGGGGCATTTGACCGAGTTCTTTTCCATCCACAAATAAGAGTGTCCGGCCAGTGAATTTCACATTCTTGTTGATGACTGCGTAGAACAAAACGCGAGCAAAATCGAGGGCTGGCGGTGGCGCTATTCCATCATCAGTGGACATGGTACCGAGTATAGACACAGGCTCGATGATATTTGACGAAAATAGCGCCAGTATCCACCTATCTCAGATCGGGAGCGGCTCGTTTAGTTTTTGCGCAGCGGCGTTTAATTTGGCAAAGCCGGGAACGCCCGGCTTTCTAAACTGCCACGGTTTTTGTTTCGCCCAGTTTTCGCAGAGATTCGTTGAAGGGCGCGGTGGCCACGCCGCGCTCGGTGATGATGGCGCGGATGTAGCGCGCGGGAGTGACATCGAAAGCGGGATTCTCAACCAGAACTCCAGTGGGTGCGATCTGTTTGCCGGCGATGTGGGTGACCTCGCTTGAGGCCCGCTGTTCAATGGGAATTCCGGAACCGTCGGGGGTTTCCAGATCGATGGTAGAAAATGGCGCGGCGATGTACATGGGAATGCCGTGCTCCTTGGCGAGGATGGCGACCGAGTAGGTTCCGATCTTGTTGGCCGTGTCGCCATTGGCGGCAATGCGGTCGGCGCCGACGATGACCGCCTGAATTTTTCCCTGTGCCATCATGGCGCCCGCCATGTTGTCAGAAATTAGAGTGACCGGAATGTTGTCCTTCATCAACTCCCAGGCGGTGAGGCGCGCACCTTGCAGGAAGGGACGGGTTTCGTCGGCGAAGACGTGGATTTTCTTGCCGGCCTCGATGGCGGCGCGAATCACTCCGAGGGCGGTGCCGTAGCCGGCCGTGGCCAGCGCTCCGGCGTTGCAGTGGGTAAGCACTCCGCCGGCCTGGGGCATGAGCGCGGCGCCGTTGGCTCCCATGGCGCGATTGGTGGCAATGTCTTCGGCGTAGATGGCGAGCGCCTCGGCGATGAGCGCCTGCTTGATAACGGGAATGGAGCTGCCGCTGACCTGCTCAAAACAGCGCTGCATGCGGCGGATGGCCCAGAAAAGATTGACGGCCGTGGGACGGGTTTCGCCCATGACCTTGCAAATGTGGCCGAAGCCGGTGCGGAATTCCGCGATGCCGGAGACGGCGAGATCGCGCGCGCCCAGCGCAATACCCATGGCCGCGGCGACGCCAATGGCGGGAGCGCCGCGCACGATCATGTTGCGGATGGCCGCGGCGACCTCCTGGTAGCTGCCGCAATTCACCCAGATTTCCTCGGTTGGCAGCTTGGTTTGATCGATGAATAGAACGCCAGAATCAGTCCACTTCAGAGTTTCAAGCACAGTGTTTTTCCAGTCGGTGAGATGAAAGCTAGTGTAAACGGTTTCGATTGAAATTGTTAAAGGAAAGCTGCGGCGACGGACGCTTATCGGGAATCCAGTTTAATAACCTCTGGGCATGGAAAGAACTTGGGCAAAGTGCTAGAAAGAATGTAGGCGCTCTAAGGGGCGCTCGCGGGGAGGAAACGCGTTGAAGAAAACCATGATTGCCGTACTAACCGGTGTTCTGCTATTGAGCGCAGCGATGCCGGCGTTTGCCAGAAGGCACCACCATCATCACCATCACCACCACAATCACGCCATGCAGACCAATCGATAGAGGTTGCTGGACAGTCAATCCCTCCGCCACGGCGGAGGGATTTCTTTGCCTGCCCGAGCTAGGACTGAGGCGGCGCCGGCGTAAGTTTGTGCTGGGCGCGAAGACTGCGCGCCATTTCCATAATCTGAATGCTGTATCCGTCCGGGTCGAACAGCAGAGCCCAGCGGCCAAACGGCTCCGCGCGCGGGCCGACGGCGATCTTGCCGTAGCGGCGACGGATCTCGGTGACAGCCAGATCCATGTCATTGACATAAATTCCGATACTCATGCCGGTGGTGGGGCTTACCTTGACCTCTTCACCCTCGGGATGAAGACCGATGAGAATGTTGCCGGCATCAAACTGACTCCAGTTGGGCTGCTGGATGAGAAGTTTGAGGCCGAGGACATCGCGATAGAAGGCGACGCTGCGCTCCATGTCGCGCACGACGACCATGACGAGACCGAGTTTGCCAAACATCATTGCTTGCGACTCCCTTGCCGCGGGGTTCGAATGCAGCCGTTCGATTCATGGTATTCCGGCAGAGCGCGCCGAAGCAATGCCGCATCGGGTATGGCGCTCAGGCGAGGTGGCGAAGGTGTTCGGCGCGCACCTCGGAAGCCGTGTAGATGGAAACGAAGGGCGCTGCGCCCGCGGCTTTCTCCACGGCGCTGCGGCCGAGCGATTCTTCCCGCTCGACCAGGCACATGACGCCCACAATCTGAAATCCGAACTCGGTGGCGGCCTCGATGGCCTGCACGGTGGAAGCTCCCGTGGTGCAAACATCATCGACGATGACGACGCGCGCGCCGGTTTCGCGGAAGCCCTCGATGCGCTGCCCGGTGCCATGGCCCTTCTCGGACTTGCGCACCAGGAAGCCGTGAATCCATTCCGGCGCGGCAGGGGCGGTGGCATGGGTCGCGCGCAGGCGGGTTTGCTGGGCGCTGAGCATGGCAACGGAGACGACGATGGGATCGGCTCCCATGGTGAGTCCGCCGATGGCCTGCGGACGCCATTTGCGGCTCTCGATTTCATCGAGAAAAGCACGGCCGGTGAGGCAGGCGCCCTCGGCATGCAGGGTGGTGGTACGGCAGTCGATGTAGTAATCGCTGGTGCCGCCGCTGGAGAGCTTGAACTTGCCGAGGCGGAAGGATTGCCGCGAGAGGAGGGTGAGAAGCTGCTGGCGCGCTGGGAACATGGGTTTCACCATAGCAAGAGGCGAGCGCAACGGGCAAGCGCAGGGAGCCCGCATTCGCCAACCGCGGCGGATTTGGGACGGCGGCGGTTTGTGGGGCTTAGCGCGGGGGAAAGTTGGTAAATCCGCGCGTTTGCACAAACAGCGCCGCAAACAACGCGCCGTTGTAACCGACGTGGACCAGGGTGGCCGCGGCCAGCGAGCGGTAACGCCAACGAACCAGGGTGAGCACGGCGCCCACTACCATGATGCAGATGACCTGGATCCAGGCTCCCGCCAGTTGCTGGGCATGGATGGCGCCGAAGAGCACGGAAGTGACGCCAAGGGAGACAAGCGGTCCGATGCGGCGGGTGAGCGCCGGAAAAAGCAGTCCGCGGAACAGGACTTCCTCGGCAAACGGCGCGATGAGTACGCCGAAGACGGTCATCAGCCAGGCATCGGAGGCGGTGCGCATCATCTGGTCGATGGGAAGCTGGGGCGGTGCGGGCAGGAAGTTCGCGCTGAACTGGACGGCCAGCGCGAGCAGCACTCCCGCGGCCAGGAAAATGGGCCAGCGCAGCGGCCAGCGCCAGGCCAGGGCGCGAAAAAATCCGATGCGGAAGTGATAGGCGAACAAGCGCCAGAGAACGCCGAGCACCACCAGGTAGGCGGCCAGTTGGGCGGGCAGGAGCACGCGCGGATCGGTGGCAAGATCGGCCGGATGGACACGGCTTAGAGAAGGAACGTGATGGGCGATGACGAGGGCGACGGCGCCGCAGGATAGAACGGAAAACAGCATCGCCAGGAATGCCAGGACCACGACAAGCATTCCGAAGACCGGCTCAGGCTCGGGCGAGAGCGGCCAGGGACGCGGCGCGGACTGTGCGGGGAGCGGATCACCGGAGGTAGACACGAGGCACCGCTGCGATTGTAGCAAAGCAAAAGCGGAACGCCCCGGCCGAGTGAGCCGGGGCGCTTCGCTGCATCGCGCTGGTGGGTCAGGCTCCCGATTTCTTTTCAATCCGCGCCCAGGTGTCTTTGAGCGGCAGGGTGCGGTTGAAAACCAGGTGGCCGGGAGTAGAGTCGGGATCGACACAGAAATAGCCGACGCGCTCGAATTGGTAGCGATCCTCGACCTTTGCGCTGGCCAGCGAAGGTTCGAGTTTGGCGTCGAGCAGGATTTGCAGCGAGTTCGGATTGAGATTGCTGGTGAAGTCCTCACCCTCGGCAAGCTGGCCGGGATCGGATTTGGTGAAGAGATTGTCGTAGAGGCGAATTTCGGCTGCAATGGCGTGGCTGGCAGAGACCCAGTGGATCGTTGACTTCACCTTGCGTCCGTTGGGCGAGTTGCCGCCGCGGCTGGCGGGGTCGTAGGTGCAGTGCACTTCCACGATTTTTCCCTCGGCATCCTTCACCACGCGGGTGGCGGTGATGAAGTAGGCGTTGCGCAGCCGCACCTCCTTGCCCGGCGAAAGGCGATAGTACTTGGGCGGAGGCACTTCGCGGAAGTCATCCTGCTCAATGTAGATTTCACGTGAGAACGGAACCTTGCGCAGTCCGGCGTGGCAATTTTCGGGATTGTTCGCCACTTCGACGAACTCCTCCTTGCCTTCCGGATAGTTGTCGATCACCACCTTCAACGGACTGAGCACGGCCAGGGCGCGGGGAACGCGTTTGTTGAGGTCTTCGCGCTGGTAGTGTTCGAGCATTTCAATGTCGGTCGATCCGTTGGTGCGCGAAGCTCCAATGGCGGCGCAGAAGTTGCGGATTGCCTCGGCGGTGAAACCGCGGCGGCGGATCCCGCAGATGGTTGGCATGCGCGGATCGTCCCACCCATGGACGCGCTTCTCCTGCACCAGTTGCAGCAACTTGCGTTTGCTGAGCAACGTGTAGGTAAGGTTCAGGCGGTCGAACTCGATTTGCTGCGAGGGAAAAATTCCGAGCTGTTCGATGTACCACTTGTAGAGCGGCTGATGGTCCGTGAACTCCAGGGTACACATGGAGTGGGTGACCTTTTCGAGCGAATCCGACTGGCCGTGCGCGAAGTCGTACATGGGATAGATGCACCACTTGGCCCCGGTGCGGTGATGTTCGGCATGGAGGATGCGGTACATGACCGGATCGCGCAGGTTGAGATTGGGCGAAGCCATGTCGATTTTGGCGCGCAGCACGCGGGCGCCATCGGGAAACTCGCCCTGGTGCATGCGCTCAAACAGGTCGAGATTCTCCTCGATGCTGCGGGTGCGGTAGGGACTGTCCTGGCCGGGCTCGGTGAGGGTGCCGCGATGCTCGCGAATCTCCTCGGCGGTGAGGTCGTCGACGTAAGCCTTGCCGGCCTTGACCAGCTGCACCGCCCAGGCGAAGAGCTGGTCGAAGTAGTCGGATGCGTAGCAGAGACGATCCCACTCAAAGCCAAGCCAGCGCACATCCTGCTGGATGGAGTCCACGTACTCCTGCTCTTCCTTCTCGGGATTGGTGTCGTCGAAGCGCAGGTTGGTGAGGCCGCCGAACTCGTCGGCCAGACCGAAGTCGAGGCAGATAGCCTTGGCATGGCCGATGTGCAAGTATCCGTTTGGCTCCGGAGGAAAGCGCGTCTGGATCACGGCGTCGCCATATTTCTTTGTCTTCAGATCCTCGATGAACTGCTCGCGGATGAAGTTGGAGGGCCGGGGAGTGGACTCACCCGGGGGATTTGCGGCTTCTTTGACTTCCGAATTCAAGATACTCATGACTCACATCCCTTTACAGAGGAAACAAACTACCATTCAACTTGCGTAATCACAACTGGCAAACCAGCCCGGAGACGGCCGCGTCGATGCGTTGCAGGCAAACTTCACGGCCCAGCACGGCCATGGTCTCAAACAACGGAGGCGCATTTCTGCGTCCGCAGACGGCGACCCGGATGGGCTGAAACACCGGCCCGGCCTTCAGGCCCAGGCGCCCGGCGGCCGCGCGCAGAACGGATTCGAGCGAGGCATGATCGAACGACGTGGTGGCCAGCAGTTCGCGCGCCCCGGTGAGAATTCTGCAGGCAAGTTCCCGGTCGCCCTTTGGCGGAATCAGCTCGAGATAATCATACGGCGGAAGTGCGGCAAGAAAAAAGAAGTCTGCGGCAGAATTGACGTCTCCCAGGAACTGGATGCGCTCGCGGATAAGCGGCGTGACTTCGAGGAGCTTCTCCGGGGTGGCGTCGAGACCTGCCTGGCGCAGGAAAGGCAGGAGAAGCGCGGAGAGCTGGGCGACGGGCAGGGCTCGGATGTGCTCGGCATTGAGCCAGACAGCCTTGGGATCAAACGGGTCCTGGTCACTGAAATTGATAACCGCATTGGCGCGATTGACGCCTTCCAGGGTGAAGGCCGAAGTCAGCTCGGCAAGGGTCAGGAAGTCGCGGTCGTTCTTGGGCGACCAGCCCAGCAGGCAGAGAAAATTGACGAATGCTTCGGGCAGAAATCCCGCGTCGCGATAGGTGGTGACGCTGACGACCGGGCCGTGACGGCGCTTGGAAAGCTTGGCGCCATCCGGCGCCACGAGCAGGGGAAGATGCGCGAACTGCGGCGTCTGGGCGCCGGTGGCCTGGGCGGCGGCCTCAAAGATGAGCAGATGCTTGTAGGTGTTGGAGAGGTGATCCTGGCCGCGGATGATGTGGCTGATGCGAAGGTCGGCGTCATCGGCGCAGGAAGCCAGATGGTAGGTTGGCATGCCATCGCTGCGCAGCAGGGCGAAGTCTTCGACCTCATCGGCCAGCTTGGTCTGCTCGCCATAGACGGAATCGACAAAGCGCAGCAGGCGGTTGTGACCGCGCGGCACGCGGAAGCGCAGGGCAAACGGTTCCCCGGCGGCGGCGCGGCGGTCGCTCTCCGGGCGGGGCAGATCGCGCATGCCGGGATTGAAGAGCCAGGCGCCTTGCGGGTTGGTCTGGTCGTTGTCGCCGGCGTGGGCGGGAGTGAAGTCGCGGTAGGCGAGGCCCTTGGCGAAGATGGCCTCGGCCAACTGGCGATGCAGGGCAAGCCGCTCGGACTGCTTGTACTCCTCGTCCCAGGATAGGCCAAGCCAGCGCAGACCGTCGAAGATGGAGTTGACGCTGGCATCCGAATTGCGCCCGGCATCGGTGTCGTCCAGGCGCAGAACCATGGTGCCGCCGTTGTGGCGGGCGTAGAGCCAGTTAAAAATGAAGGTGCGCGCACTGCCCACGTGGAGGAATCCCGTGGGAGAAGGCGCAAATCGAACTCTTAGCATAAGCGTTGAGTATAAACGACGCGGACGCCGGCGGGTACGCGGCAGAGGCCGCCGCTCCGGTCGCGGACGCTGGCGGGTACGCGGCAGAGGCCGCCGCTCCGGTCGCGGACGCTGGCGGGTACGCGG
>CAZQDD010000006.1:74644-135781 GCA_964591805.1 uncultured Acidobacteriaceae bacterium
CAGAGGCCGCCGCTCCGGTCGCAGACGCCGGGCGCGACGGAGGCGGCAAGATCAAAGCCCCGCGCGAGACGGGCTCGGACGGGGCGTTTGGGAGGTTTGCCGGTTCTAATTGTTGGGTTGCGCCGGCTTTGCTTCAACCACGGGGGCCGCGGTTGCGGCTCGGGCGGCGAGGACGGCTGCCTTGGTTTGGCGTTTCAGAAGCTTCTGCTTGCGGAGCCGGTTGAATCTGGACTTGTCACCAATATTTCCTGACATGGGGAACTGCTTTCTGTGTGGCTCGTTTGCGTTCGTAGTGGCATGTAATCATCTCATATCCGGGGAGAATCTCTCCTGCGCAGGGTAAACCAACCCTGTGGCTGGTTGCGGAAAGCAGCGCATTCACCGTAAAATGAATTGTTCGGGACGAAGTCCCAGTTTCGACGATAAGGACACAGGCAAGTATGGCGAATCATATTTCGGCGCTGAAGCGCGCACGACAGACAGAAAAGAAGACGGCGATCAATCGCGCCAGCAAGTCGCGTATGCGTTCGGCGCTGCGGTCACTGCGCACCGCACTGACCTCCGGCGATAAGACCGAGTTGGAGACAACGTTCCGGGAGACGGTTTCGGCTCTGGACAAGAGCGTGCAGAAGGGCATTCTGCACAAGAACACAGCATCGCGCTACAAGAGCCGTTTGTCAGCTAGGGTGAAGGCTGCGACCGCACCGGCAAGCGCGTAAATTTTCCGCTTTGAAGGACGGCAGGCTTCGGCCTGCCGTTTTTGTCTGGGAAATAATTCCGGCCGGGCGGCCCCAGGTAATGGCATTTGGAGTTATAATTTTTACGCTTCGATAGGTGCTTGCACCCATCCGATTAAGTTCGGGAGTCGACGCCGTCGCCGTGGCGACGAAAATTCTTAACTTGTTAGGAGCCGCACGTATGGTCGCAAAACAAGCGCCACAGACCCCCCTACCCGAAAGAGTCCAAAATTCCTACAAGCAGCTTTCCCTCGCCGCAGCCGAGCTCAATGCTGCCTCGGATGCATTAGCCGTGGCGATGTCTGTTTGGGACGCCGCACTTGAGAAACTCAACTTAGGCATATCTGCCTGGGTCACAATCAGTGGAAGCAACGACGAGGACGGCGACTGGTGGAATCGGGATGTCGGCTACACGAGAATCAAGGACAAATGGGGAATTGCCCTGAAGACGGCAAGCGGGAACTATGGTTGCCCGGACAGAGACTCGGTGGAAAAGTGGCTGTTCAATGACGCTCCTCGCTGGATGCGCATCGAAGCCGTCGGAAAAATTCCAGAGCTTCTGGAAGCATTGCTGAAGCAGGCCGATGATACAACCAGGAAGATCAAGGCCAAGACGGAGCAGGCGTACGAGTTGGCCATGGCAATGAGTAAGGTGGCTGAAGAAGCTCAGCCCGCAGAGCAGAAGTGAGCCGCCCATGCACAATCTGCTTAATCAGCTTCCTGAAACAGTAAATCGGATCTTCGATGTCCTAGAGCTGCTTGTGGTGCGCGCAACGCTACTCGGGTTGATCGTCTTAGGCGCTCACGCTCTTCTCCGAAGGCACTGCCTTTAAGCAGCCAGGGGATGACCGGACACAGATAACGTTGCGCAACCCTCTAGTCGAGGAAGGCTTCCTGCCGCCAGGCGGGGACGAATTTTCCCGGTTCGGCGGCGAGGTCGAGGATGAGGTTTTCGAGGACGAGGCGCTTGCTGACCGGATTGGTGCGCAGAGCGGCGTCGGCACGGGAGATGAGGCCGATGGCGTGGGTGAGTTCGCGGCGCGACTGGTAGCGGCGCGACTGCCGGATGACATCTTCGGCGGCAAAGGGCGGGATGCGGAATCCCGGCCACAGCACCTGGTAGAGGGTGCGCGTGTCACGCACATTGCGTTCGAGAATGACCAGCATCTGGCGGAAGGTGCGGGCCAGCATGTAGAGATAGCCGATGGCGGCCTCGTCGCCGTCTCCGGTGGAGAGCATGGCATCAAGGGTTTCAAGCGAGCGGGCGCGGTTGTGCGAGGAAAGCGCGTCGGTGAGTTCGTAGAGGGTGCGCTGTTTGGCGGCCAGCACCATGGTCTCCACGTCGGCCAGGGTGATGCGCTGTTTGGCGCCCACGTAGAGCAGGAGCTTCTCCAGTTCATTGGAGATCATCATCATGTCGCCGCCGAGGGAGTCGACCAGTTCGCGGGTGGCGTCGGCATCGATGCTGGTGGAGTGCTGGGCGGCGGTTTCGGTGAGCCACTTGATGGCTTCGCCCTCTTCGACGTGGGCGAACTCGACGATGGCAAGATGCTCGCCGAGGGTCTCGCGGATACGCTCGTAGCGTTCCTTGTCCGTCATCTCCATGCGGCGCAGGTCGGCCGGGATGCTGATGTGGTCGGCAATGAGGATGAGGACGGCGTCGGGATTGGGATTGCGGAGGTAGGCGGCAATGGCGGCAAACTCGGCATCGTGTTTGCCTCGTCCGTACAGGGCCTTGACGCCGCGAACGAAAAAAACCTGGAAGTTGGCCATCAGCGAGGGGGTGCGGGCGCGGTCGAGAATGTCAACCAGCGGAGAAGATTCCAGATCGAATTCGTAGAGGCTGAATTCGCGCATGCCTTCCGGGATGAGGTGCTTGAGGATGGCGTCACGGCAGGTGCGGCGGAAAAACGCCTCATCGCCAACAAAGATGTAGCCGGGTTTGAGCTTGTGCGCGCTGACTTCTTGCAGGAAGCGCTCAACCGGGGCGAAGGCTCTCACCTTTAGAACGCCTCGAGAATATTGCTGACCAGGGTGCGGGAGAAATCGCGATCGAGCCGTTCCAGAGCCGGTCCCTGCTCTTCGAAGAAGCTGGCGAGTTCATTGGAGATCTGGTACTGATCGCGGAATACGTAGTTGGGATTGCTGTACAGGACGCGGCCATCGCGCGCGGTAAGCGTCACCTTGATGACGATGGTGACCAGTCCGGTGGCGGCGCGTCCACTGACGGAATCGTATGCGACAGGCGCCACCTGGGCGGAGATGACGGTGCCCAGGAGGGTGGCGTCGGCATCGGTTCCGGATTGGACTACGCGGTAACGGGTGCGGGTGTTGAACTCCCGTACGACCGCGCTGGTGAGGCCGGTTTCCACGTGATAGGTGTGGGTCTGATTGCGGAACGAGGGAACGGCCAGAACCTTGATGTCAGGCGGCAGCAGAGAGCCGTTGCCGCCCGCGTGATAGCCACAGGAGACAAGCAGCAGAAGCAAGACAGCCCCGGCAATCGAGCCGAGCGAGCGGAGCCAGAACGGGTGCGAGCGGGTCATTGCAGCTTCCCCCGGGGACGAGTTTGCACCATCTCCTCGGCGCACTCAACCGCCTGGATGGCCGAGACGCGAAGATTATCGCAGGCGGCAAAGAGCCAGAACCCGTTGCCCCCGGCGCCATCCGGGCGGATGCTGGCGAGGATCGCCGACGAGCCGGCAACATTCACGTTGCTGGGGAACTCATCCTGCTCCCTGGTGACCGTGACATGCGGGCCGGCGAGAGCGGCCTCAAGTTTGGCCGCCGTGACCGTGGCGCCAGTCTGCACGAACATGGCGATGGCATAGCCATGGAACACGGGAGCCTGGACGAGAAGCACGGCAGGGGTAGAGACGGCATCCCGCGCAATGGCCTCAAAGTGGCGCAGAATGCGGGACTCGATCTCCTTCAGCGACGGGTGAGCTCCCTCGATGGGCTGGGCAAAAATATTGAAGGACACCTGGGTTCCAAAGACGGCGTGGGGCATCTGCTGGAAGCTGAGCAGATTCACGGTTTGATCGTGGAGCTCATCCATGCCGCGGCGTCCGTATTCGGAGGCGGGCTGGCAGACGACGGCGGAGGCAAGCTGAACCGGAGTGGCCTTCTGCAGGCGGGCCAGAAGCAAGGCCAGCACGACGGCAGCCGGGTGCGCGATTACGACCGGCGCCGATTGCAGTGCAACGGGACGGGAACGGCCCAGTTCGCGCTCAAACCACGGGGCGCGGAGAACGATGTCCGTGTTGTTCTCAAGGGCGTAACTGAGGTCGATGATCTCGGCGCCGGAGTCGCGCACCGTGGCCCAGGTTTCGGCGATGTAGGACTCGTCGGCAGTAAGGAAAGCGAAATCGACGCCTTCCAGATGTTCGGGCAGCACTCCCTGAATGAACGCCGGCTCGTCGTTGACCTGCTCGAGCTGGCCGAGCACGTCCTCCTCGTCCAGGAGCTTGATCTCGCTGGCGGGAAAGCTGCGCTCGCTGAGGACGTCACGGACTTCCTTGCCCTTGAGGGCGGCCGCCCCGATGAGGGCAACGGTAAACAGATTGGAGCTTCTGACGGATGGGCTCATGACGGTCCAGGCTCCTCTTGCGGCGGAGCGGGCGGCGGCAAGGACCGGCTGTGGGCAAACGCATAAGTGAGCCTGAAAAAGACGCCGGAAAGCATGTATGTCACGGCCAGAGCAAAGAGAACATAGCGATGAAAATACCAGATGGCGGCCAGGATTGGAGCAAAGAGCACGAACAGGCGCGAGGCCTGACGGTTGTGGAAATCAATACTTTTGGCGCTCCAGAAGCGCCAGGTGCTGACCATGAGGAAAGCACACAAAAACATGTAGGCCGTCCAGATCATGGCGCTCCACCAAGTCTGCACGGGATAGCCCATGCAGAGGTGCACGACAGCAGCCAGGCAACCGGCTCCGCCGGGGATTGGCATGCCGACAAAATACTTGCGGCCGGGGCGGCCGGGATTCTTGGGCTGCGGATTGAGTTGAATGTTGAAGCGCGCCAGGCGGCAGGCGCCGGCGGTGAGAAACGCGAATGCGACCATCGCGCCGCACTCAATAAGCTTGCCGCGCAGATCCGCGTCGAAGGTGTGGGGCAGGAAAAAGAAGCCCCAGATCCATGCCAGAATTCCGGGAGCGACGCCGAAGGTCACCACATCGGCCAGCGAATCCAACTCCTTGCCGAAGTCGCTGGTGGTGTGGGTGAGGCGCGCGATAGCCCCGTCCATGCCGTCAAAGAATACGGCAAAGCCAATGGCGATGGCCGAATGATTGAGATAAATGGCGGCTGTGCGCAGGGGATCGGCGCCGGGTATGCCAAGCAATCCCTGGGCGTGGGCAGCGCCGAGCGCCGCTTGCGTGATGGCGTAGAAACCAGCGGCAAGATTCGCGGTGGTAAACAGGGAGGGCAGAATATACATGCCCTTGCGCAAACGGCGCGATCGTCCGTCACTCGTACGCAGGCCCAGCGACGCCATCAAAGTCCTCCCTGTGCCGGCGGCAGGATGGCCAGCGTCGAAGAGCCGCACTTTACCAGGTTGCCCACCTCGACGAGCACTTTGGCGGAGGTGGGAAGAATTACGTCGCAACGCGATCCGAACTTGATCAGGCCGATGCGCTCGCCGCGGGCGACGCGGTCTCCGGGTTGGCGCGAGAAGACGATGCGGCGCGCCAGCAGGCCGGCAATCTGCTTGAAGACGATGCCGTTGCCATCGTCGGTTTCAAGGGTGCAGACGTTCTGCTCGTTCAGCTCGGCCGAGGCCGGGTTCATGGCATTCAGATACTTGCCGCGGCGGTACTCGACGCTGGTGATCACGCCGGCAGCCGGAGAGCGGTTCACGTGCACGTTGAAGACATTGAGAAAAATACTGATGCTGGTGCGCGGCTCGCCTTCCACCTGGATGGTGGAAACCGCGGTGACCTTGCCATCGGCAGGCGAGACGACGGCGCCGCGGGTGGAGGGAATGACGCGCTCCGGGTCGCGAAAGAACCAGAGGAAAAAGGCCGCCAGCAAGAGCGGCACGAGAGCCAGCAGGGGCGTGGCCCAGACACCAATGAGGACCGCCACCGCAACCAGAGCCAGCGCGTAATAGATTCCGTCGCGTACCATGAGGACCTATCGATTATAACGAAGCGCGAAGCAGCCATGGCTGAGAAAGACAGCCGGGCTCGATAAGGTTACTCTTCATCGAGCAATTTGACGATGGTGCGCTCAAAAGTCTGCTTGACTTCCTCGAGCCGGCCCGTGGCAGGACCGGAAAATCCGGCGTGAATCAGACGCACGCGCCCGCGCCGGTCAAGAAAAATAGTGGTGGGATAGGCACTGAAATTCCGCAGTTGAGGCAGGGTTGTTTCGATCTCGCCGCTGCCGGTGGTGCCAGCCAGCAGCAAGGGAAACGCAATCAAGTATTTGCGGCGATACACGCCGAGCAGGCGCTGGCTGCGGGCGGTGTCGTCACTGTACTCGTAGCTGAGGCCGACAACCTCAAGACCGCGGGCGTGAAACTTTGCATAAAGCCATTGCAGCACGGGAGCTTCATCATGGCAGTTTGGGCACCAGGTTCCGAAGATGTCCAGGAGCACGACCTTGCCGCGAAAGGCGGGATCGTCTTGGGTGATGGTGGCGCCAGAGAGGTCCAGACCGTGGAAGCGGAATGGCTCGGAAGAATTCTCGACCGAGGTGAGGCGCTCGGCTTCCTCGAAGCCCGGCGACGTGGACGAGCGGGTTGCCACAAAGTTGATCGGATGGCCGGGCGCTACGTGAAAGACGCCTTCAATGCGATCGGGAGAGACGAAATGGCCATCGAGCCGGAGGGCGTGAACGCCATCAAAGCGCGAGAGATGGAACTCGGCATCGGCGCCGCCGGGTAAGGCTCCGGCGAGCATTCCGTAATCGCCGCTGATGGGGGCGATGGTGCCTTCGACTTGATTGGCGCCGGTGGTGAAATGGGCCGGAGCACTGGCCTCGGAATCAGGCTTGCCGGCCGAATCCGTGAAGGCAAACTGCCAGTCGCCGGCGAGGGAAAAACGCTGCGGCGCTGAATCCTGGGATTTGGGGGTTGGCGCGGCCTGCGGAGGCAGGCAGTGAGCAATGAGCGCATAGCGCGCAACCGACGAACCCCTCTGCCGGACGTACTCTCCTTGCAGCGTGTTGCAGGGGTTGGCGGAGCAATGCGCGGAGAGAGCGGCGTCATACTGATCCAGGCGCAGGGTCAGCTCGCCGCCCTGTTGCGCGGCGGAGGAAAAATCGATACGGTCGCTGCCGTTGCGCAGCGCGGCACGAAGACCCACGGGGATGCGCCCGATGTCCAAGTCAAAGGGAACCAGGTAGGAGTCACTGGCGCCCGGGCGGGCGGCGGTGAGTTGGGCAGACCAGCGGCAGGCCAAATCCGGCGGCAACGGCCCGGTCTGGGCCAGCGCCAGGCCGGACAGGAACAGCGCAAAGGCGAGGGCGAGGAACTTCTGCATTCCCAATTGGAGCACACTTGGACGGAAGGTGGAAGACTGGCCAGGCGGATCGCGCTGTGCTCCGTAAAGCACTCCGTAATGCGCAGGGCCGGCGGTAAATGAAGGGAGGGTGACCAGCCCCAACATTTGTGGGACTGGCCATCCCCTGGCGCCAGGCCTTGGCCCGGCGCGGAGGCGCGGAGGCATTTGCACTCAGGAGACTGGCGGGGTGCGGAGCTGAAATGATTCCATCTCATCCTTGAGGCGAAGCTTCAACTTCTTGAGGCGGATTTCTTCGAGTTTTTCGTCTTCGGAGAGGTATTTCTTACTGGCGAGGGATTCGAGACGTTGGGAGTAAGTACTGTGTGTATCGGCCAGCTTGCGAAATTCCTCGCTGCTGGCCAGAAGCTGTTCGCGTTCGGGGGCATTCATTTCAGCACCTCCAAGCCTGAAATCAGGTGTTGTAAAAGCTAGCACCCGGGCAAGAGCCGGGCAAGAGAAATTTAACGCTGTATTAATATGAATGCACAAGAACGAGTGCATCTTCATCGGGATTCCGATAATAGCCGCCTCGCCGCGCGAGCAGTTGAAAGCCTTTGCTGTTGTAGAGGCGGATTGCCGGCCGGTTTGAGGCTCGGACTTCGAGCAGAATCCGCTCCGCCTGCAGAGCGCGGGCTTCGTCCAGGAGGGCGGACAAGAGCGCGCGGCCAATTCCCTGGCGGCGGAATCCAGGCAGCACCGCGATGTTTTCCAGCTCCCACTCCGGGCCGCCGCCGCGGGCGACGAGAAATCCGATTCCCTGCCCCTGATCTGGGCCATTCCGGTCTTCGGCAATCCAGGCCAGGCGGGCTGGAGCTTCGGTATGGAAGATATCCAGCCATTGCTGCTGGGTCCATTGGGCGGCGGAAGCGGCAACGGCACCGATGGCCTTGAGTTGCGGGAGGTCGGAGGCGTGGGCGCGGCGGATTTCCATGCTAGTGGGAGGCGGCGGGTTTGGGCACGGAAAAAATTTCAGCATCCGAGCGGCGCAGGTAATTGGCATCGAGCGTCGCAACGTCGGCGCAGTCACCGGCGAGGAACTTGCGATGGGCGATGCGGGCGATGGCTTCGGCCGAGGGCCGGGCAAGCAGATGGGCATCGAACCCGGCCTCGCGGAACCGCGCCGAGAGACCGTCGTCCGGGGTATATAGGTTCCGTGCAGGGTTGCCGGCGGCGAGCATGCGGGTGAAATCCGCGAAACTGGCGATGGCTTCGCGCTGCATCCGGCAAGCCTGGGGGGTAGCAGACTCCGGGCGGGCGGATTCGACGATGTATTCGCCGGAAAAAACCTCGGAGCGCTGGGCATCCATCGCCGCGATGACCTTGCCCTGCGCGGCGGAGGCGAGAGCGATGGCCTCCAGCACGGAGACGGCGGCCACGGGCGTGGCGAAGGCCTCGGCCAATCCCTTGACGGTGGCAATCGCAACCCTGAGCCCGGTGAACGAGCCGGGGCCGCTGGCGACGGCGATGAGGCCGATCGCACTTTTCTCCAGGCTGTGGCGCAGGAGCAACCCGGCGATGGTGGGGACAAGCGCCTCGGAATATTGGCCACCGGCGAGCAGTTCGAGTTCGAGGGTAAGGAGTTGACCATCCTGGACGCGCAGCAGGGCCACGCTTCCCTGCCGTCCGGAGGTGTCAATACCGAGGATCAGCACGGCGGCTCCTAGCGGGCAAGTTTCCCGACGATCTCGTCGATCAGTGAGTAGGGGTCGCGCTCGTGGCCGGCAACCTGGGCAGCGTACTCGGTGACGGCGTCTTCGGAGAAAGCGCCTGCGACGATGCGCCGCAGGACCTCGTCGCGCAGCATCTCGCGCAGACGGTCGCGCCAGTTGGCGACGCGGCGCTGGTGTCCCAGGTCGCTGGTGGCAAGAAAAACCTCATAGTCGTCGATGGCCCCGGCCAGTTCGGCTACACCGGCGCCTGTGCTGGCAACGGTTTTGATCACCGGAGGCACCCAGTTGTCATTGCGCATGGAGAGCGACTGCATGGCGCGTACTTCGCGCTCGACGCGCTCGGCACCGTCGCGATCCGCCTTGTTGATGACGAAGATGTCGGCGATCTCCATGATTCCCGCCTTGATGGACTGGACATCATCGCCCATGCCGGGAACCAGGATGACGATGGTGATATCGGCAAGGCGGACGATGTCCACCTCATCCTGGCCGACGCCGACGGTTTCGATGAGCACCAGGTCGCGGCCACTGGCATCCATTACGGTGGCAACGTCGGCCGTGGTGCTGGAAAGTCCGCCGAGGGAACCGCGGGTGGCCATGCTGCGGATGAAGATGCCGTCGTCTCCGTTGTGCGACTGCATGCGGATGCGGTCGCCCAGAATGGCGCCGCCGGTGAACGGGGAGGTGGGATCAATGGCGATGATGCCGACCGTCTGCTGGCGCATGCGGTATTGCCCGGCAAGCGCATCCACCAGGGTGCTTTTGCCGGCACCGGGCGAGCCTGTGAGTCCGACGACGCGGGCGCGGCCGGAGTAGGCAAACAGAGCCTTGAGGAGATGGTGGGAATCGGAAGTGCGGTTTTCCACCGCAGTGATGGCACGCGATAAAGCCCTGAGATTGCCGTTGCGGATCAGTTCGACCCAAGTGGAAATGGATGCCGGGATAGATGAGGTCACTGGATTCGTTTCTCGCAATGTTTAGTTTAACAAAGCGGGAGAGCGGATAGCTTCCGGACCGCCGATAACCCACCAAGGTGGGCGATGCGCACGGCGAGCCGAGTCCTGCCGCAAATGGGGACGGAGGGGGGCAGTTCCCGTTCTGGGATAGCTGTATAGTTACCTGCTCGCGCCTACTTCCGCCGAGGGATGCCTTCCGGTTTGCCCGTCAACCGACCCCGGTTCCTGAACGAGGTGGCATAAACTACTCGAGAACACTTACATCATGGACCAATGCTTTCTCCCGAACGCCCTGTACGGCATCAAACACTTTAGATAACCGCTCTTTCGACGTGGCCTCGCCCATTTCCTTGAATGCGGCAGTGGCCTCAAAGAGCGCATCAATCACAGGGTTCTTCGGAAACACAACCGCAATTCGGTGGACCGTCCGCATAGTACGCATGAGATCATGTGATTCGCGTTGCATTTCCGCTGTGTTCCAACCCGGCGAGGATGTGCTTGGGTACAAAGTTTGAAAACGATCAAGGGCATCATAGGCTTCGTCAGCTTTGAAGAAGAGATCGAACCACTTCCTTTGTTTCCAGTCTTTCTGGTCGCGGTCAGCTACCAACTTGGCTTGAGAAAGTGAGCTCCTCGCGATCAAGGCAGCCGCCACAGACGCCAACAGAGATGCGATGGCAATCGCCAGCGAGACGGATTCATGGCTTAGCGCGAAGTGCATGGCTACACATCCTATTGCCTGTGAATGGCCGGCCCCAAACAGAAGCAAGGCTATCCACGCGATGAGAAAAAGCGAAGGCACTGCTTTCTCTAACTGGTGATGATGTATCATACTGCGCGGTATCGGAGTGTGCTTGTCGTCCAAAATCTTCTTCGCAAAATCAATCTCCCACTCACTGCCGTTCCTCATAACTCTGGATTCGATTTCGCCAACGGCTTTCAGCCAATAAATCGCGTATTCATGGGTTCGGTCGTTAATCAGAAACCACACCACGGTTAGGACTAAGCCTAATAACGCGAGCAATGCCCCCAAGAAAGGGTGAGCGTCGGGTTTATCAGTGAACAGTTTCCAGCAAGCTACCAACCCCACCGTCTCGAACGCGGAGAAAAAAGAACTGCGCTGCCAATGTGAATTCACTTGAAAGCGCCACGTTTCAAAGAGCGTCCTGTAGATCTGAAGCAAATCTCTCGTTTTCATGTGGGAAAGCGGGTTCCTTCGTGCGCAATTAGCTCCCGGACGAGACTACCACTTTCAACTTGTTAGCGCCCGTTTCGGACCAACGCGATTCGTGAGTTCGTCGTGAGCGTTTATGAGCCACACCGCAGGCGTTCTGAGCGATTTGTCGGCAATCCGGAAGTTGCGCTGGAATCAGTTCAAATCAAAGTTTACCAACGGTAAATCGCCTTCTATCCAGCTATCCCAAAGCGGGAGTCAACCACATCCTCCGGAGTGACGGGGCAACTCGGAAACCGACGGCCTACTCCGGCAGGATTTGGCGGGCGATGACGAGGCGCTGGATTTCGCTGGTGCCTTCGCCGATGGTACAGAGCTTGACGTCGCGATAAAACTTCTCTGCCGGATAATCCTTGATGAAGCCGTAGCCGCCGTGAATCTGCACTGCTTCATTGGCGACGCGGACGGCGACCTCGGAGGAGTAGAGCTTGGCCATGGAAGACTCCAGCGTGGTCTTGCGATGGTGGTCCTTGAGCCAGGCGGCGCGCAGGGTGAGCAGGCGGGCGGCATCGATCTCTGTGGCCATGTCGGCCAGCTTCCACTGGATGCCCTGAAATTCGCTGATGGGACGGCCGAACTGCTTGCGCTGGCGGCTGTACTGGAGAGCGCAATCATAGGCGCCGGTGGCCATGCCGAGGCCAAGGGCGGCAATCGAGATGCGTCCGCCATCGAGCACGCGCATGGCATCGACAAAACCCTGCCCCTCGGCGCCGAGCAGGTTTTCCTCGGGAACCTCGCAGTCCTCGAAGATCAGCTCGGAGGTGTCGGAGGCTCGCAGGCCAAGTTTGTTCTCCTTCTTGCCGGGGCGAAAGCCGGGCGTGCCGCGCTCGACGATGAAGGCGGAGAGACCGCGCGTACCGATGGTTTTATCGGTGACGGCAACGACCACGACCACGTCCGCGTAAGCGCCGTTGGTGATGAAGGTCTTGGTGCCGTTGAGCACCCACCGGTCATCCTTGCGGGTGGCTGAGCAGCGCGCGCTGCCGGCGTCCGAGCCGCTGTTGGGCTCGGTCAGTGCCCAGGCGCCGATGTGTTCGCCGGTGGCGAGGTGCGGCAGGTAGCGCTGCTTCTGCTCCGGGCTGCCAGCGAGAAAGATGTGGTTGGAGCACAGCGATGTGTGGGCGGCGACGATGATGCCGACCGAGCCATCGACGCGCGAAAGCTCCTCGATGGCGATGACGTACTCGATGTAGCCGAAACCCGAGCCTCCGTATTCGTCGGGAAAGATGCAACCCATGAGGCCGAGCTTGCCGAGCTGCTTCACGACTTCGAGGGGGAAATGCGAAGCCTCGTCCCACTCGTGCACGTGGGGAGCGATCTCGCGCGCGGCGAAGTCGCGCACCATGGTCTGCAGATGCAGTTGCTCAGCGCTGAGTTGGAAGTCCATGCTTGCTCCATGACTGGATTTTGGGGTTTCAGGCAGCCCGCCCCACGCGGCGCCGTTATAAGGAAAACTGATGGTTATATCACGATGTGGGATGGTAGGGAAAGCGGCGGCTTCTGCCACCACACCCAGCGCGAGGGGCGTGCGGTGAGACCGGGGCACGGTGTGCGGCGGGCAAAAGAAACGCAGCGCAGACGGAAGCCTGCCGCTTTCCCACATTCGCCGAGAAACAGGCGGATGTGGGCCACCAGCGGGCAGTTGTCCTCGCGGCCAGCGGCTTAGACGCTGACCGCCGAGCTACAGATGGCACGCAGCTTTTCGAGTGCCTTTTCACACTGCGCGCGGGAGACATTGAGGTGGGTGACGAAGCGGATCAACTGGGGATTGACCGTTCCGGCAAGTACGCCCTGGGATTTGAGAGCCTCGGCGATTTCGGTGGATGACTTGCCGGTGCCGCTGATGTCGAAGATGACGATGTTGGTCTGCACCGTGGCCAGATCGATTTGAATGCCGGGGATGGCGGCAGCTCCTTCGGCCAGCAGGCGGGCGTTGGCGTGGTCCTGGTGCAGGCGGGCGGGGCCTTGCTCCAGGGCGATGAGGCCGGCGGCAGCCAGGATGCCAGCCTGGCGCATCCCACCTCCCAGCGCCTTGCGCACGGAACGAGCTTGCTGGATGAACTCCCTGCTGCCGGTGAGCATGGAGCCGACCGGCGCGCCCAATCCCTTGGAAAGACAGAACATGACCGAGTCGAAGCCGCGGGTGATCTCCGCAACCGGCTTGCCGAGATAGGTTGCGGCGTTAAAGATGCGCGCGCCATCCAGGTGCACGGGAAGATTCCGCTCATGAGCCCGGGCGCAGATTTCCTCCATGGCGGCGACGGGAGTGACGGTGCCGCCCGCCATGTTGTGGGTGTTCTCCAGCGCGATGAGGCCGGTGGGCGCGACGTAATAGGTGGGCGGGGAGACCTTGGCGGCGAGCAACTCCCAGAAAAGGATTCCCTGGGGAGCGCGGACCGGGCGCACCAGGCAGCCGCTGAACCAGGCCGGCATGGCCATCTCATAATTGAAGATGTGGCCACGTTCCTCGCAGAGAACCTCCTGGCCGGGACGGGTGTGCACCTTGACGGCGATCTGGTTGCCCATGGTGCCGGAGGGAACGAAGATGGCGGCCTCGCGGGCGAAGATTTCGGCGGCGCGGGCTTCCAGGCGGTTGATGGTCGGGTCCTCGCCATAGACGTCATCGCCAACTTCGGCTGCGGCCATGGCGCGGCGCATTTCGTCGCTGGGCTGGGTTACGGTATCACTGCGAAGATCAATCCACAAAGTGTTCATGATTGCTCCCATAGGAAAGGCGAAAAGAACAGTGTAAACGCTTGTCCGGATTTCGCGGAATACGTATGCAGGCATGGGGACCGGAACAGGGGCAACGGCAAAACAACGGCCGCAGAAGTGGAGTGCATTCTTTCCCACATTTGCGTCGAAGGGCACGACGCAGATGTGGGCCACCGGGACGCAGGCGCTAGTCGCGCAGAAAAGCGGCGAACACCTCGTTGGAAAACAGGCGGCCCCGCGGAGTAAGGCGCAGCCATCCATCTTCGAGCGACAGCAACCCGTTTGCCACCTGGGTGGCGATCTCCTCCCGGTAGCCGTCCACGGCATCGATGCCGAACTCCTCCTTGATGGCCAGCAACTCGATGCCGCGATTCATGCGCAAACCTAGGAAGTACGTCTCCTCGATGGCCTGCTGGCGGGTAACGATGGTGCTCACCGGCAGGACGCCGGCAAGCAGAGCGTCGAGCGAGTCCGCGGTGGCGATGCGTACCGCGCGGTGCAGGTCCGAGCGGGCCGGCGCCAGCAACATGGAGTGGGCATCGACGCCAAATCCGTAGTAGGGGAGACGCTGCCAGTAGCGGAGATTATGGCGCGACTGGTGGCCGGGGCGGGCAAAGTTCGAAATCTCGTACTGCTGGATGCCGGCGGCGTCCAGGCGCTGGCAGGCGCGCTCGTAGAGGGCAACGGTCAACGCCTCATCGGGGACCTGGTGGGCATGGTAACGCGTGCCTCCGGCGATGAGTTCGCGGCCGAGACGGGAGTCAGCGTCCACTTCCAGCATGTAGACGCTGACGTGGGAAAGTTCGAGGGCAAGGACTTCATCGAGCGAATGATCCCAGCTTTCGGCCGTCTGGTAGGGCAGGCCGGCGATGAGATCGACGCTGAGTTCAGGGATGCCGGCCGAGCGCAGGCGGGCGATGTCCTCGATGGCGATGCGGCGGCTGTGCAAGCGTCCCACGGAGCGGGATTCCTGATCGACAAAGGACTGTACCCCGAGCGAAACCCGATTGACGCGAGCGCCGACAAGCACGGCCAGAATCTCGCTGGAGAGCGTGCCGGGCGCGACTTCGACGGTGAACTCGGCCTCGGGCAACAGTTCGAAGACCGGACGGATGGCGGCAAAGAGGCGGGCAAGCTGATCGGGCGCGAGAACGCTGGGCGTGCCGCCGCCAAGATAGACCGAATCGAGCCGCGGATCGAACTCGGCTCCGGCTTCGCGGGCGAGCGCGGGAGCGTTGGCAATGGCCTGCTCCAGGTGGGCGATGTAGGCGTCAAACAGGCCGCGGGAGAAAACACCGGAGGAAAAGTTGCAGAAGGAACACTTGGTGCGGCAGAAGGGTACCGACAAATAGAGCGCGGAATGGACGCCAGAGTTCAATGGGTTGCCCACGGCTCCAGTGTACTAGGCCGGGAATGTCCGGCAGGGCTAGTCGGCGGGCGCCGTGGGAGCGGGGGCGTGTTTGACGTGGACGATGAAGAGGGCAAACAGGGGCATGACGAAGCACAGCGAACCAAGCAGCCAGAAGGCGTCCAGGTAGGCCATGGCTCCGGCCTGCTGCAGAACGCTGCGGTAGAGCATGCGGGCGGCGCGCGCGGCGGGCAGGCCGAGACCGTCGGCATGCTGCGCAAGATACGCTGCGAGTTGGTTCTGCCCGTTGAGGGCGCGGGCCGACGAAAGGTGCTCGGTGAGGCGGACCTGGTGGAACTGGGCGCGGCGGGAGACCACGGTGCTGACGGCGGCGATGCCGAAGCTCGACCCCAGATTGCGCATCAGGTTATAAAGCGACGAAGCGGCATTGTTTTTGCCCGGCGGCACCACCGAGAAGCAGGTGGTGCTGATGGGCGTGAACAGGGCTGCCATGCCCAAGGCAGACATCATGCGCAGCAGGGTCCAGCTGGTGACATCGGTTTGCAGCTGCAGCCGCGAGGTGAGCCAGAGCGAGATGCCATAGACGATGAATCCGAAGATGATCATGGGACGCGCCTTGACGCGTCCGAGCATGGCTCCCGCCATGGGCATGGCAAAGATCAGCACGATTCCGGCGGGAGAAAGAACCATCCCGGCGCGGGTGGCCGTGTAGCCCATCAGGGATTGTAGAAACTGCGGAACCAGGACGGTGCTGCCGGAGATGATAAATCCGAGACAGAAAATGAGCAGGTTCGAGAGCCAGAAATTACGTTTCCGGTAGAGCCTGAGATCGACCACCGGATTGCTGACGAGAAACTCGCGGATGATGACGGCGACCAGGCTGATTGCGGCCATGATGGCGAGAATCTGGATTCGCTTGGAACCGAACCAGTCGTCTTCCTGCCCATGGTCCAACAGAAACTCCAGGGAACCGAGACCGAGAGCCAGCAGTCCCATGCCCGTCCAATCGAGCGAAAACAGGTTGGCACGGGTGAGAGGCCTGCCGACCAGGGCCGGCGGATCGTGAATCAGGCGCGAGACCAGCACGAGGGAGAGAATGCCGACTGGAATGTTGATGTAGAAGAGCCAGCGCCAACTGTAGCTATCGGTAATCCAGCCGCCGAGGGTGGGGCCGATGGCGGGAGCAAAGACCACGGCCATGCCGTAGATGGAGAACGCCATACCGCGCTGGCGCGGGAGGAAGGTGTCGGCAAGAATGGCTTGCGCGGAGGGTTGCAGCCCGCCGCCGCCCAGTCCCTGGAGGATTCGGAAGAGCACCAGAAAAGACAGGCTGGGCGCGAGGCCGCAGAGCAGCGAACTGCTGGTAAAGATGACCACGCAGGTCATGTAAAAACGCTTGCGGCCAAACAACTCGGTGAGCCATCCGCTGAGCGGCAGGATGATGGCGTTGGCGATGAGATAGGAGGTGAGCACCCAGGTGCTCTCATCGAAGCTGGCTGAAAGCGAGCCCGCAATGTGCGGCAGGGCTACGTTGGCGATGGTGCTGTCAAGCACCTCCATGAAGGTCGCCAGCATGACGGTCATGGCGATGAGCCAGGGATTGACCGCGGGACGCTCCTGCAGCGGGGCCTGAGCCAGGGGGATCTCTGCGGTCACTGCTCGAACGCCCCGGTGGCGGTTGCGATCAGATCTGCCAGCAAGGCTTCGCGCGTTACTCCCAGCGTCTGACCAGAGATGAGCAACAGGATGGCGCCATGCATGCAGGCCATCAGGCTAAGGGCATAGACATCGGGATCAAGCGCAAGCTTCCGGCTGCGAATGCATTCGGCGACCAGGTCGCGGAAATGTTCACGCAACCAGCGGCGGGAAGGAATTTCCAGGCCGGCAAAGGCGGCGTCGAGAAAAGCCAGACGATAGTGGCTGGGATGGGCGGCGCAGAAGCGGATAAATACCGCCATGCGGACCCTCAGTTGCTCTACCAGCGGCAGATCGGGATGGGGCCGCTCCAGGTTGCGGAACATGTGCGCGAAGCTCTCTTCGCAGATTGAGAGCAGAAGCTCCTGCTTGCTGGCAAAGTGGCGATAGACGGCCATGGGCGAGCAGCCAGTCTTCAGGCCGATGCGGCGCATGGAGACACTCTGGTAGCCCTCGGTGGCGAATAGCTCGCGGGCACTTTCCAGAATTGCAGCGCGGAGGTTGGGGGCGTGAGCGGGCGTGGCCATGGATGCGTACGGCGTACACATCATGTGTACGCCGTACGCATCCAGATGTCAACCGAAGCCGCCGGGCGCAACTGGCGGATAAAGTTTGTTTTGGCTGAATTGCGCAACGTCAAGGATGGAAGGCGCTGCTTCCATTTAAAATGGCAAGACATGGCCGCCGAAGAAGAAGTACTGGAAAAAGCGTACGACAGCCGGATGTTTCTGCGGCTGACAGCCTACCTTCGCCCCTACACTCTGCAGGTGGGTCTGGCGCTGGCCACGATCGTTTTGAAGGCGGGCGCGGACGTGCTGGGGCCGTACCTGATGATGACGGCGATCGACAAGTACCTTTCGGCGCATTCTGGCGGGCACTCGTTGCTGGACCGCTTTCTGAGCCCCGAACCGATGGTTGGCATCGCGCAGATCAGCGGAATTTACCTGGGCGTGCTGCTGCTGAGCTTCCTGTTCGAATTCACCCAGACCTACCTGATGCAGTGGACCGGACAGAAGGTGATGTTCGACCTGCGCAGCCAGATCTACCGGCATCTGCAACGGATGGACATCTCGTTCTTCGACCGGAATCCGGTGGGACGGCTGGTGACGCGGGTGACGACCGACGTGGACGCCTTGAACGACATGTTCACCTCGGGCGTGGTATCGATCGTCGAAGACGTCTTTGTGCTGGTCATGATCCTGGGGATCATGCTTACCAAGAACTGGCGGCTGGCGCTGATCGCCTTCGTGGTGCTGCCCCTCATCGTCTTTGTCACGCAGATCTTCCGCAAGGCGGTGCGCGACAGCTACCGGCGGATCCGGGTGGCGATTGCGCGCATCAATTCATTCCTGCAGGAGCACGTCAGCGGCATCGTTCCGCTGCAACTGTTCAACCGCGAGCGCAAGTCGTACGAAGAATTCGAGACCGTGAACGCGCAGCACATGGAGGCGTTCAAGGACGCCATCATGGCGTATGCGGTGTACTACCCGCTGGTGGACTTCCTATCGTCGATCGCCATTGCCTGCGTGCTCTGGTACGGCGGGCACCGGGTGTTGTCGGGAATCACGACGCTGGGCACGCTGTATATGTTTATCACTTACGCGCAGAGGTTCTTCCGTCCGATCCAGGACTTGAGCGAGAAGCTCAACATTCTGGAATCAGCGATGGCCGCCGCGGAGCGGGTGTTCAAACTGCTCGACACGGAGCCGGCGATTCAGTCTCCGGTGGATGCCAAGGAGCCGCAGGGAGCGGGACGGATCGAGTTCGAAAACGTGTGGTTTGCCTACCGCCGCGTCCCGGTCGAAAAGGATGGCAAGGTGGTTCCGGGCGAAGAGTGGGACTGGGTTCTGCGCGGCGTCTCCTTCACGATTGAGCCCGGCCAGACGATTGCGATCGTGGGACACACGGGGGCGGGCAAGACTACTTTGATTTCGCTGTTGCTGCGTTTTTATGACGTGCAGCAGGGCGCGGTGAAGATCGACGGGGTGGACGTGCGAGAGATGAACCTGCAGGCGTTGCGCCGCCGCTGCGGGGTGGTGCTGCAGGATCCATTCCTGTTCAGCGGAACCATTGCCGATAACATCCGTCTGGGCTCCGGGCACGTGACGCGCGAGGCGGTGGAGCAGGCGGCTGCCGAAGTCAACGTCGCCGATTTCATTCTTTCGCTTCCGGAAGGATTCGACTCGCTGTTGCAGGAGCGCGGCAACACGCTCTCGACCGGGCAGAAGCAACTGGTGTCGTTTGCGCGCGCGCTGGCGCACAACCCGCGCATCCTGATTCTGGATGAAGCAACCTCCAGCGTAGACACGGATACGGAGTTCCGGGTGCGCGAGGCTTTGACGCGGCTGGTGGAGGGACGCACCTCGCTGATCATCGCGCACCGGCTTTCGACCATCCAGCGGGCCGACAAGATTGTCGTGATGCACAAGGGCAAGGTGCGCGAGATGGGCACGCATCAGCAGTTGCTGGCGGCCAAGGGCGTGTACTGGAAGCTCTACCAGTTGCAGTACAAGGACCAGGAACTGGGTGTGGTGGCCGCGAACGCCGCGGCACCGGAGCGGCCGGAAGCACGGGCGGACTGACCATTGCACGGCTTGAACCTGGCCCCTCCTGCTGTACCTGCCGGCTGCGCCTGCTATGCCGCGCCTGATATTCTGTCGGCGCACATGTCCGGCCACGGGAGTGTCAATTCGCATCGCGGGCTACGCGTGCTGATCTCCGCCGGGGAAGCCTCCGGCGAGATGTACGGCGCGCAATTGCTGACGGCGCTCAGGGAGCTGCGCCCGGGCGCGGATAACGCTGCGCTGCCAGAGGCTGGCGCGGCGGCGGTCGAGTGCTTCGGCATGGGCGGCGAGCGCATGAGCGAGGCGGGTTGCGAGCTGGTGGTCCATGCCCGCGACGTGGCCGTGGTTGGGCTGTTTGAAGTGCTCGGCCACCTGCCGGAAATCTACCGGAAATTTCATGCACTGCTGGCGGAGGTGGACCGGCGGCGGCCGGACGTGGCCGTGCTGATCGACTTTCCGGATTGGAATCTGCGCCTGGCAAAGGAGTTGCACCGGCGCGGGATTCCGGTGGTGTATTACGTGAGCCCGCAGCTCTGGGCCTGGCGCAAGAGACGGCTGAAGCTGGTGCAGCGCTACGTGCGCGAGATGCTGGTGATCTTTCCGTTTGAGCGCGAGTTCTACGCCCGCAACGGAGTGCAGGTGGAGTTTGTGGGACATCCCCTGAGCGATCTGGAGCCATCGAAGATGAGCCGGGAGGACTTTGCGGCTCGCTGGGGGCTGGATGCGGGAAAGCAGTGGATTGCCCTGCTGCCCGGCAGCCGCAGGAAAGAACTGCGCCTGAACCTGGCGGCCATGCTGGGCGGGGCCAGACGGCTGGGAACGGAGTTTGAGTTCGTAATGCCGGTGGCAAGCACCCTGGACGAGAACTGGGTGCGGGAGCAGGTTGGGCTCTGCGCCAGCGGCGTGGATGTGAAGCTGACCGATGACGCGTGGGCAAGCCTGCTGCATGCCCGCGTGGGCGTGGTGGCCAGCGGCACGGCTACCGTGGAAGCGGCACTGACCGGCACGCCGTTTGTGATGGTGTATCGCCTGGCGGCGATGACTTGGATGCTGGGACGCCACCTGGTGAAGGTGCCGTACTACGGCATGGTAAACCTGGTGGCGGGGCGGGAAGTGGTTCCGGAACTGATTCAGGATGGATTTACGCCGGAGAGCGTGGAGCGCTGCGTGCGCGCGCTACTGGAGGATGGGCCGGCGAGAGAGCAGATGTTGGCGGCGCTGGCCCAAGTGCGCGGATTGTTGCGCGGAGAGCTGGCATCGCCTGGCGCCGAGGGCCACGCCAGGCAGACAACCGCGCAACGGGCGGCGCGGGCGGTATCGCGCGTTGCGGAAAGTGCCATGAGGGGGAGAGAATAGGCGCTCATCCAGAGAAGCTGCCCCGCATCTTCTGTACGATTTCATACATCAACTGGAGCTGCGCAACCGAGCAGGAGCGAAATGGCGATGCGATTGGCGGGACGGACATGGAAGCGAACCGTTCTTATAACCTTGACGGCTTTAGCGGGCCTGCTGCCGGTGGCCACGCTGCGTGCCGCCGAGAAGCCGCGCATCCAGGCGGAAGACTACACCATTGAGGCCAAGGTTCTGCCGCAGTCGCACAAGCTGACAGCGCGCGCCGTGGTCAGGTTTGTGGCGCTGGACGACATCAGCATTGCATCCTTTGAGTTGCACAACGCGCTGCGGGTGACCCAGGTGACCGACGCGCAAGGCAACACGCTGCCGGCCGAGCGGGTTTCGCAGGACTCCACGATTCGCGTGGCATTGCCCAGCGGGATGAGCAAGGGACAGGAAGCGACCCTGACATTTGACTACGAGGGCATTGTGACCTCGGCGGACGACAGCCCGGTTCCGGGACTCAGGCTGGCCTATGTCGGCGACCCGATTTCCTACCTGCTGTACTCGGGGCGCTGGTTTCCGGTGACCAACTACGGGATCGACCGCTTCACCGCACGGCTGAAGATCACCGCGCCGGCGGATTACACGGTGATTTCCAGCGGAGAAGCCGGGGCGAGCGAGATGCGCACGGGCGAGCCCGCCAACGGCTCCGGCCAGAGCGGTACCCCGAATTTGCAGAGCCGCGAGAAGCCCGGAAAGAAAACCAAGCCGTCAACCTCTTCCAACTCGACCGGCGGGGCGCCTCCCGACGCCGGCAGCAAGACATTCAGCTTCAACTGGAGCAAACCGAGCTTCCCGGGCACGGTGGTGATTGGGAAATTCGTGGATACCCCGGTCAGCGAAGCGGGAATGACCGTGCACGTTTACTTCCTGCCGGATAAAGTGTCCCTGGCGCAGCAGTATGGCGAGACGGCGGCCAAGGAACTCGGCTACTTCGTCACCATCTACGGTGTGCCCATCAGCTCGGAGCTGAAACTGGTGGAGTTGCCCGATGATTCCGTGCCCGCGGCGTGGGCTCCCGAGGTGGCGGGGATTGCGGCGCGCAACATCAACGCGAAGGTGAGTTACCGGTTGCTGGCAAATGCCATTGCGCACCAGTGGTTTGGCACCATTGTGAGTCCGGCAGCGCGCAATGACTGGTGGATCCAGGACGGGGGCGCGCGCTACAGCGAAAGCCGCTACATTGAATACGCGGCCGGAACGGCCGGCGCCCAGGAGGCGGTGAAGGACATGGCGGTGGGCGCGCTGGCCTATGACAGCGTTCCTCTGGGACAGATTGGAACGCTTGACACCTTCGACCCGGTCTTCCAGTCGATGGCCAGCGACAAGGGCGGCATGATCTACCACATGCTGCGCTGGGTGATGGGAGACCAGAGGTTTGACAAGGCGATGCGGACCCTTTTCCACGACTACGTGGGAAAATCCGTGGGACTCAGAGACCTGCAGAAAGTAACCGAGGATATCCAGGGCGATCAGTTGACGTGGTTCTACTCACAATGGCTGGACTCGACCGGGGCCCCTGAATTCAAGAACAAGTACACGGTATTCCGGGTTCAGAAGGGCTTCCGCGTGGTGGGACAGATACAACAGGATCTCGACCTGTTCCGGATGCCGGTGCAGCTCAAGATCGATACCGACGGCAAGACGGAGGATAAGATCATCGACGTGGTCGGAACCGAATCCAGCTACACGATTGAGACCTTCGGCAAGCCGCGCCGCATCACCGTAGATCCGAACAACTGGGTGCTGAAGAATTCGGGCGACTTGAAACTACGGACCGCCATCATGCGCGGCCAGCAGTTGGTGCAGCAAGGAAGCCTGGCAGAGTCGCTGCGGGAATTCCAGAAGGCGATCGAACAAAATAAGAACAGTTCGCTGGCGCACTATCGCATTGCCGAGGTCTTCTACCTGCAGAGGAATTTCCAGGCCGCAGCCAATGCCTATCGCGATTCCCTCAATGGCGACGGCGAGCCGAAGTGGACCGAGGTCTGGAGCCACATTCAACTGGGAAAGATTTTCGATATCACCGGGCAGCGCGAACGCGCCCTGGGCGAATACCGGCAGGCGTTGCAAACCAATGACAACACCCAGGGAGCGCTGGACGAAGCACGCAAGTACCTGACGGCACCCTTCCAGAGAACGGATCCCTAATCCGCCCGCATGCGCGGAGCGGCGCAGGCGCGGCGCGGATTTTGTTTGGGGATGCGTGGAGGGATCAGCGGGCGGAGCCCGGGCCGGCATCCCGCGTGATGTGGTAGCTGGACGCCATGCGTCCGGCCAGGCGCACGGCCACCGCCAGGGCGCGCTCTCCGGTAAAAGCGGAACAATGTATCTCAGCCCGGCCGCCGGAGAAATACATGCCCACGATGGTTTCCGCCTTGGTGGTGGTATCGCTCAGATCGAGGGCATGGCAGTTGCTGACGATGACCGTGCCGGGCAGGCAGATGCGGTCGAGCAGGCAGAACATCTCCAGCTTGGATTCCTGTTCGTCCGGGCCGGTCTCCATCACAATATGCGCCCGCCGCGCGGCCTCTTCGATGCTGCTCGCGCAATCGATGCGGGCGTAGGCTTCGTCTACCTGCGCCTGATCCAGAGCACCGGAGCCGACCGCTTCATCCAATGTGCGGCGAATTTCCTGCCGCGCCGACTCAAGGGAAATCGGAAACAGGTCTTCGAGAATCACGCGAAATCCAGCCACGGCGGCGCGGCGGGCCAGTTCCCGTCCGACCTTACCGGCGCCGATGACTGCGATGGTCTCGGCCTCCGGAAGCGGCATGGCTACTTCTCCAGTTCCTCGACCAGGCTGGTGAAATTGGGGTCCGAGTGGCGCATGTAATCGGCAAGTTTCTTGCGCTCCTCCGGCGAAATGAAACCGCTGCCGACGACGATGCGCCGGAGCGTGGTGGAAATGTCGTCCACGTAATTCATCATTCGAATCAGTTCACCGCTTGAAGCCATGATGCCTCCTGAAAATCTCTGGCCGTGCTTCGATTCCCGAAGACACCGCAAGACAGTATTGTCTGCGTTCGAGGCGGGTTCGTCAAAACGCAGGCGGCACCGGTGTTGACATCTCCTGCCAAAACCAACTCGGCCGAATGGTACAAACCATGCAAAACCATTATCGCGATGGCCGCTCTGACCATCGCCAGGCGCGGACGGCACGGCGCCACCCGGTGGCCGACGCCGTGCTGGTAATTGCCTCTTATTACCATGGTATTACGATCGTTACTTGTGGTTGACCGGTTGTCAGTGAATACTCCCTTGTGCTGTACGTAGGAGCGATCAAGCGATGCCCCCGAAGATATTCAGGAAGGTTGTGGATGTCAACAAGGAGCTTTGGCTGCTGTTCTCACTCTTCGTGATCGCCGCCATGTTCAACTTCGTGTTGGCCTCGCATCGTGTGCTGCTGGGCTTTTATGGCCTGCCTACCCTGTTCTCCGCCTATTTTTATGGACGCCGTCATGCCGTGCTGACCGCCGTCGCCAGCATCCTGCTGGTCTTGCTCGTCCTCTACTTCAATCCTGCCATTCTGCAGGAAAACGTAAGCCCGCTGCAGAAGTGGCTGGATTTGGCCGTCTGGGCCGGCATCCTGATTCTTACCGCCTACGGCATGGGCACGCTGTACGAGTTGAAGACCCGGCAATTGACCGAGCTGCGGGAAACCTACGATGGCGTGCTGAATATCCTGTGCCATTTTGTTTCCAAGGATAACTACACCCAGAATCATTCCTACCGGGTGTCCGTCTATGCCACTCGAATCGCCAGAAACATGGGCGTGACGGCGGAACTCTGCGAAGATATCCGGGCCGCCGGGTTGCTGCACGACATCGGCAAGATCGAGGTCAGCCGCCAGGTGCTCTACAAAAGCGCCCAGCTGACCGAAGATGAGTCGGCGGAGATGGCGCAACATGTCAGCAAGGGTGGGGATCTGGTGAACCTGGCCAGGGGTTCGCTGCGGCGCGTGGTGCCGCTGATCCTGGCGCACCATGACAGCTTCAACGGCTCGGGCAACCATCACGCGGTGGGGCAGGAAATTCCCCTCGGGGCGCGCATCATCGCGGTGGCCGATGTCTACGACGCGCTCACCAGCGACCGCCCTTACCGCAAGGCGCTGCCTCCGTTTGAAGCGCGCGACTACATCATCAACAAGGCGGGAAAGGATTTTGATCCGGCGGTGGTCGATACCTTTACCCAGACATTCAACCAGGGCCTCCTTGAGGTGCCAGAACTGCTGGTGTAGCGATGAATCCGGAGTTTGTCATGGGCGATGAGGCTGGGAAACCGCGCGCAGGACCGGCGCCGCCGGGAGGCAAGTCCGACCGTCGGCAAGGGGAACGATATCCCATGGACGCCGGTCTGGTCGCCCGTCCCACCCACAATCGCAGCCGCGTGATCCGGGGCCGGATTGTGGACCTGAGCCGGGCCGGCATCAGCGCCGTCATGGCCGCGGACCTGGAGCCGGGAGAGGTTCTGGAAGTACAGTTCGGGCTGCCTTACGCGGCCAGGCCGGTACAGATGAAAGCTTCGGTCTGCAACCGGGAAGGTTACCGCTACGGCCTGGAGTTTGTGCACGTGATCGCTTCCCAGCAGGAAATGATCAATCGCACCTGCGCTACCCTGGCATTGCTGCGATGAAGCGGGACCTGCCGTGATGTCTATGCGGCGAACTCTTCGGCGGCTTTGCTGGGGATCTGCGGGTCGATTGAGGATTGGCGGTCGGTAACTTCCGCAAGCATCGCCAACTTCTGCGCCAACTCCGATTGCAGAGCTCCGGGAAGGAAACGCCAGGCCCAGTTGCCCTCGCTGAGGCTGGGCACGTTCATGCGCGCCTCCGGACCAAGGCTCAGCACGTCCTGCAGCGGAACCACGCAAAGATTGGCCGTGGAGCTCTGCGCGAGACGAATCATCGCCCAGTTGACGCCGTCGGCGGCATCGCCCAGGAGCGCCCCGGCAAATCCGCGCTCACTCTCCGAGCAACTCTTCCACCATCCCAGGGTGGTGTCATTGTCATGCGTCCCGGTATACACCACAGTATTGCGCTGGTAGCGGTGCGGCAGGTAGATGTGCGCGCCGGGATTGCCAAAGCCGAATTGCAGGACTCGCATGCCCGGCATTTGCAGGCGTTCGCGAAGCGCGCTGACATCGGGCGTGATGACACCGAGATCCTCGGCGATGAACGGCAGCTCGCCGAGCTTTCCGGCGAGAACGCGGAACAGATCCTCGCCGGGCCCGTCGACCCAGCGGCCGTTCACCGCCGTAGGCTCGCTATTGGGAATCTCCCAGTATTGCAGGAATCCGCGGAAGTGATCGAGGCGGATAATGTCGCAACTGGCGAGCGCCCAACTCATTCGCTGGACCCACCAGGCGTAGCCTTGCTGCTTCAGCTCGGTCCAACGATAGAGCGGATTTCCCCAGCGCTGGCCGGTGTAGGAGAAGGCATCGGGTGGGACGCCGGCCACGCACTCCGGCTCGAGAGTATCGGCGTTGAGGCGGAATATCTCGGGGTGAGTCCAGACATCAGCCGAGTCGTAGCTGACGAAGATGGCTACGTCGCCGATGATCCTTACACCCTTGCCGCGGCCGTAGAAGCGCAAAGCCTGCCACTGCTCGAAGAACGCGAACTGGAGAAAGCGGTCGCGGTCCAACTCGTCGTGCAGTTCGTTGCGAATCGCCGCCATGGCCTGTGGATCGCGGCGTGCAAATTCGGGGGACCAGGTATTCCAGCTCCGCTGCTGGTGACGGGCGCGCAATGCCTCGAACAAAACGTAGTCTTCCAGCCACCAGGAATTTTCGGCGACGAAGCGGTCAAAGCGGGCGCGAGCCGGGCCCGTCGCGTTATGTAGAAACCAGGCCGCAGCCTCCTGCAGAAGAGGCAGTTTTTCCCGCATCACCCGGGCGTACTCCACATTGCCTTCGCTGGTGGGGAGCGAGGCCACCCGTTCGTGCGGGATCATGCCGCGGTCCGCAAGCCGTTCCAGGCTGACCAGCAGGACGTTGCCGGCGAATGCCGAGGTGGAGGAGTAGGGCGAATTTCCAATGCCAAGCGGGTTGAGCGGCAAGACCTGCCACAGACCCTGGCGCGCCGCCGCGAGAAAATCGATGAAATCATAGGCCGCCGGGCCAAGGTCGCCGATGCCGCCGTGGGCAGGCAAGGAGGTGGGATGCAGTAAGATTCCAGTTCTTCGCACGTCGGGCATGGGGTCAGGGTACGGCTGATTAAATGGACAGATGATTCATCTATTAGGATGCACCGCCGGAGCACGCATTGAAAACAAAAAACGGGGAGGATCGAGCCTCCCCGAGTATGAGTTTGGTTCCACTACTCCTTGACGCCGCCGAGCGCTTCCAATTTCTTTTTGTCGATCACGATGCGGCCATCCTTTTCCAGACGGTCGCGCAGAGAAGCGACGAAGACCTCCTCGGCCTCGGAGCGCTTGCGCTCCAGCAGCGATGCCTTGATGCGGTCCTTGACCGCGCCGAATTCGGCGTCCGTGGGTTCCTGCTTTTCAATGAGCGCAAGGACCGCGCCTTTTTGCCCAAGGCTGATGGCCTGGCTGATATCACCCGGCTTCATGTCGAAAACCTGCGGCGCCGAGGATGCAAGCTGGCCCAGATCCGGCACCTGGCCGTCAGGAGCCATCAGGTCACTGGTCTTCACCGTCGCTCCCATTGCCTTGGCAGCTTCGTGCAGGTTATGGGACGCCCGCGCTTTATCGCTGAGTTCCTGGGTCTTCTGCGCCAGCAGGGCCTGGGCCTTCTGCTGCTTCAACTCGGTGGCGATACGATCCTTGACCTGGTCAAAGGCAGGCGTCGATGGCAATTTCACGTCCGTCACCTGGGCGACGGCGTAACCTCGCGCCAGAGGGATGGACGTTGCAGCGTCTTTGGCCTTCATGCCAAAGACGGCCTCGGTGAACTGCGGTGAGGCACCGATGCCGGGCAGCGATTCATTGCGGGTGATGTAGGCGCTCTCCTGCGCTTGCAAACCATTGCTTGTCGCAGCCTTTTCAAGGCCATTGGTCTTGGCCTGGCTTTCTACGGCATGGGCGAGTTGCCCGGCAATCCGCTGGTCGTTCTGCGCCGCCACGATCGGTTCAATCTCCGCGCGGACTTCCTCCAGAGAGCGGGCATGGGCCGCAACCCTGTCGTCCACGCGAATGATTTCGAAACCGTAGCTGGTCGGAATCAGATCCGAAGACTGTCCCTTGGCGAGGCCGAAGGCGACTTTCTCAATCTCAGGCGCGGAGCCGGAACCCTGCACCAGTTGACCGACCGAACCACCCTGTTTGGCGGTGGCAAGATCATCGGAATATTTTTTCGCCAGAGCCGCAAAATCTCCGCCCTTGCGAACCTGGTTCAACACGTCCTGCGCCTTTGCTTTTGCAGCTTCAGCCTGCTTGGCATCCACCTTGCCGTCCGGACCGGGCAGCGGAAGTTTGATGAGAATGTGGCGCACCTTCACCGACTCGGGAACACGGAATTCGTCGGCGTGCTGGCGGAAGTAACCCTGGAGTTCCGCGCTGGAAACCTTGGCCGGGTTCGGAAGCCGCGCCGGATCGACCAGCACATACTTGATCCTGCGCTGTTCCGGGATGGTGTTGGCGAACTGCTGCTGGTTCTTCTCGTAGAAGGCGTGCAGTTCGGAATCGTCGACGGTGACCGACTTTTCCAGGTCGGCAACACTGAGCACCGCATAGTCAAACTTGACCTTGGTGTTCTGCTTCACAAAGGCGTCGTGAACCTCGGCGTTGGAAACAAAGACTCCGGCACCAATCACCGAACGCAGTTTGCGCATGGTCAGTTCGTCGCGCAGTTCCTGTTCGAACTGCTGCACGCTCAGGTTGAAATTCGAGGCCACCAGATCGCGGTACTGGTCGGCGCCGATGAACGTTCCGTTAGGATAGAGAGCCTGGGCGAGGCCGCCGTGCTGCATTTCGTAACGCAAATCCTGGTCCGTGGCCTCCAGGCCAAGGCGCTTGGCTTCGCGCAAATAGACCTTCTGCATGACAACGGCATCGACTGCCTGGGGCAGGACATAGGACTTGAACTGCTCGGGGAAATGACGCTGCTGCATGATGTTGCGCGCCACCCGGTCCACTTCCTCATTGGTGACATCCTGGCCATCGACCTTGGCGACAGAGTTGGCGCCAACTCCGCGGCCTCCGAAGTCGCCAAGAATTCCGCCAGGAACAAGCGTGACCACCATCATGATGCAGACGATGGAGAGGAAGCCGACAAGCAGCGCTTTTTGAAATCGGCCAGGGGTTTGCAGGAATCGAATCATCTTCCAATATGCTCCGGGGTGATAAAGGGCGAATACTGGATTATAAACCAGTCGTCTGGATTGCCCGAATCCGGGCATGGGAGGCAGAGTCCGGCAAATCACCACCCAATGGAGAAGTTCGCGCTTCGAGGCCTGAAATGCCCCTTCCGGCCCCGTAACCTTTCCTTGCCCGGCAGGGCGCGTGATGTAATGAGTTCTACATACCTATGTCGCGGAAGAAACAGGGGCTTCGTCGCAAGTGGATCAGCGCCAGCAGGCGCCTGAGAGAACTGCGCATGATCGCCCATGGATTGATGGATACCAAACACGTGGTGATGGCGCACATTATTCCCATGCGGCGATGCAACCTGGCCTGTGCCTACTGCAATGAGTACGACGCGGTCAGCAAGCCGGTTCCCCTGGAGACGATGTTCCAGCGCCTGGATCAACTGGCGCGGCTGGGAACGGCGATCGTAACCATCAGCGGCGGCGAGCCAATCCTCCATCCCGAACTCGATGACATCATTGTCCACATCCGCAGCAAGGGCATGATCGCCGGCCTGATCACCAACGGATATCTGTTGACGGCCGAGCGCATTGAACGGCTGAACCGCGCCGGGCTTGATCACATGCAGATCTCCATTGACAACGTGATGCCCGACGATGTCTCGAAGAAAAGTCTGAAGGTTCTGGACAAGAAGCTGCAACTGCTCAGCGAATACGCTGAATTTCACGTGAACATCAACAGCGTTGTCGGTGGAGGAATTCATAATCCGCATGATGCCCTGGTGGTGGGACGGCGCGCCCGCCAGCTTGGCTTCACCTCGACGGTGGGAATCATCCACGACGGCGACGGGCAACTGCGTCCGCTGAACGGCGACGAGCGTGAAGTGTTTTTCAAAATGCACCAGCTGGAGCGCAAGAATTACTCACGCCTCAACTGGTTCCAGACCAACATTGCCAACGGCAAGCCGAATGATTGGCGCTGCCGCGCGGGCGCGCGCTACATCTACGTGTGCGAAGACGGACTGGTGCACTATTGCTCGCAGCAGCGTGGCTACCCAGGCGTGCCGCTTTTGCAATATACAAAGGCGGATGTGAGCCGCGAGTTCCTCACAACTAAGGGATGCGCGCCGAATTGCACCGTGAGCTGCGTTCACCAAATCAGCTACATCGACTTCTGGCGCTCGCCGCAAACCCTGCAACCACAGCCGCGCTCGAGCGACGTTGGTGAACTGATCCAGATTCAGAGCGACTGAATCACTCGCCTCGCGCGCCGCGTTAGCCTGCGGTGCAATTGGACAGATTCCCGAGAACAATCCAACGCTTCGGAAAGTGGGCCTCCACGGAGATTCCGCGCGGGGATGTTGCGCGATCCAAACGCGTTTGCTACTATCAAAAAGGCCTGAGCCAATCAGCGCCGCTGTGTGAGCCGGCCGAACGCTATCCTACGCGTCTGGTTCGATGCAAATTCAACAAGAAGGGCGCGTAGCTCAATTGGCAGAGCAACTGACTCTTAATCAGTAGGTTGTAGGTTCGATTCCTACCGCGCTCACCATCTCTAAGTTATTAATAAATAAGCTGATTAACAATTCCTTGCCAGCCCGCCCAAGAATCTCTTCTTCGCTTCGTGTCCGTACCATGTCCGTATCGGAACAGGATTCGGCTCTGTGGGTGGGTCAGTTTCCGCATTGCCGACAACACAGGAACTGATAGTTACCGTCAATCCAGCCGGATATTTAGCAGTTCAGTTCTCGGAATCGTCTTAGGGCGCAGACTTGAACAAGCTCTCTCGTCGCCCAGTGGCGGGAACAAAGAGCTAGAATCTAGCTACTAAGGAGAAAGTGCCATGGCTAGACCAGATGGGCCCGTAACGATTTGCGTGATCAATCTAAAAGGCGGAGTGGGCAAGTCGACCATCGCCGCCTTACTTGCGCGACGCGGATACAGCAGGCTGGGATTGGACGTACTCGCTATTGACCTCGATCCTCAGGCTAACCTGAGCCAGGGTTTAATGCACAGCGGGTATACGGAATTCCTGAGGCAACAACGGCCGTCAATCGTAGAGGTTTTCAACGGTTATCTCCCGCCGACCACCAAGGTCTCTGCACCGAAGCCGCTTCCTGCAAATGCCGAATTCGAGGTAATTGCGCGGAGCGGAACACGGTCTCTTCAGCTTATTCCGTCGCGGTTCGACTTTTCGGATACCCTGCTGGGAGCAATGCGGCCTGATCCTAAAACCCTTGCTCGATATTTGAGCACGAATTTCCAGCACAAGGATCTCATCATCATCGACTGCTCACCCACGGAATCGATACTCACGACCGCAGCTTACCATGCCAGTGGAAAGGTGCTCGTTCCGGTCAAACCGGAGTACTTCGCCACAGTCGGCTTCCCACTGCTTCGGCAGTCTCTCGATAACTTCAGGAATCAGAATCGCGGGCATAACATCACCGTCGCCGGCGTGGTTGTGAACAATGCCTTTTACGACGGCGGCAACGACGGCGGTCCAGAGAAACAACGGGCCATGGCAGAGATCCAAGCGGAATCAGCGAAGAACGGTTGGCCAATCTACACCAATGAACTCCACCACTCTAGAGGTTTTCCAAAGATCATGAGGGGCGACAATACATATTCCGGAAATGCTCGCTATTTCTATATTTTTGCTAACGAGTTCTTTCCATCGGTCGGACTGTAAACTCAGGCGATCCAAAGGGATTTCGAGATGAAAAGTCATAGAACTCTGCTAAGAAGAATTCTGCAGGCGCTGGTGGACGAGTGGGGACACGAAGAGGTCGCTGAAGCGTTGAGCAGTACCACCGTTTTTTCAACCGAGCGTCCGACTGAACCCAAACTCCGGCGCTCAAGGCTTAGTGCAATTGAGCAGGTTGAGCGGGCGGCGATTGAGGGCGATAAGAAGGAGGCGCTATTACGACTCGCAGAGCGCTATGATCGCAGGCAGTTGCTTCGGAGCGTAGCTGATGTGCGCGAATTCCTCCTCATGATGGACGAAAGACCGATCGGTATGAAGGACCGCCAGGAAGCATTTCGAGCACTTCTGCGAAGCCTTGAGCACCTTCCAGTAGAGCGTTTACAGCAACTTGTCCTCGCGGCGCAGCACTCTGGCCCTTCGGAACTCGGCCCTCTCTCCGACGCTATTACCGCCGCTAGTGAACGCTTACCACGGCAGGAGCAAGCAAAGTGACGAGCAAAGCGGAATCGGCTTTGCAGTCGATGGGCACGCGCAGAAAACATCGCCGGGAATTCCGCCGCTTGCCCCGTTAGAGCGATCAGGGGGACTCTCGCGACTACTACCGATCCGGAGATTGACTCATTACGGACCGTCTTCTGTAGTTGCGGCGACCTTGACCGCCCCGCTTCCGCGCAACTACTCCAACCCCCGTCTTAGTCCACCTCGCGCGTATTCGTCTGCCCCCTTTTATTGCGCCACAAGACCACAAGACCCTCCACCGTTGGCCTCTGTCTGCTTGCGTTTCGGTTCCCGCCAAGCATAGGGGAGGGGGAGCAAAATCTCTGGCCGTCTTTGCTCTGAGACCGTGGCAGACCCAACGTGCGCGTATTCGCGACGGAATTCAGGCGGCGAACGCCGAGATCGACTCCTACTCCAAATGGCTGAAAACAAAAGTCGAGAGGGAAAGGCTGATTCGGTGGATCGACGCGAATGTGAAAGAGAAATGGGGGCCTCTGGCAGCCGCCAGAACGTACTTGATCTGCACCAAGGGATGGGATGGAAAGTTTGTGGACCCGTTTGAGAAAGCGCCGCCGCATTCGAAGACGATGGAGCAGACTCAGCAAGTGCCAGGCTCCCTCTTGGCTGCAGATAGTGCCTACTCGATTTGTCAGGCGCTGGCGTGGATCGCAAAGGAGCGTCGTGACATTCAGGAACAACTCGACAGAATGCGCGAAATCCCCGACCTGATGGGAGCACTTCTCGATGGCTTGCGCGCCTGAGCCTGTAGTGTAGTAGAGACCACACATTCGTCAGGGTAATCAAACCAAGGAGAGCTTCCTACCATGACGCCCTTCAAGGACTTCTCCCATTCTTGAGGAAGCCACACTCTGCTTCGATCTTCCTCTCCCTATAGATCAAGTGCGCCATTTACGAGCACCTGAAGGCGCTCTTCTATCTCCTTAGCTTCGTCGGTGTTCGTCAAACTGAATGTATTTCGCTCTAGCTCGTCGACGGCTTTGATGATCTTAGTCACGGTACTCTTATTTGAAGGAGCCGGAATCGGAATCTCTTTCAGGAATGCTTCTGTAATGGAATAAACTTCACCAGGTCGAGGTCTGTGGCCAACTGTGAGGCGTTGCTGCGCATAGCTGCTGTTCAAAAACGCGGTGCAGTACTGCAGCAGTTCAACGACCTTTGGCACACGCCCAAGAACTTTCTTCATCTTCTGCTCAAAATCGCGCCATTTCTTCGCTGTTTTCGCGGTCGGCTGGATCATGAGGCAAGCGTGGTCAGAAAGATAGCCGGTTTTATCAACTGCAAATCGTATTTCTTTTAATAGTGTCGGTGACAGTATCCGCGGCTTGCGAAGCATGATGCGGACATCACGCGGACGATGGTATTCATACCAATTCTTGCCAGCGGCAGTGAATCGTTTCTTTTCAAAAACGCGCCGTTCTAGGCGTTCGTAATGCTGTATCAAGTACTCGGCCGCTCTCGGATATTTCACTAGACCAAGCATGATGCGGTGCTTCAGCAGTTTGGCTACTGACTCGCTGTTTATACCGTTTTTTCGGATGATGTCTCGCTCCTGCTCATCAATCGGCTGATCAAAATCGAGCGCATCTTTAATGTGGAGTGCCCCCAGACGTTGCTTCAGCTTCTCGTCCTGAACTGTAGCCCATTGAATTGCAAATGCTGGCGCGGAATGTTTGCCGCGTCGCTGGTAGGGATAGAACAGCACCTTGTCTTTCCATTCGACCCTCCAGCGGGCGAGTTGTTTGCTCTTAATAGCTTTGTGGACTAGAGTCCGCTCAAGTTTCAGCGCGTCGGCCTGCTTTTCGTCCATCAAGAAAAGTTCAAGGCAACCTCCGGGCGTGACACCCTGCCGCATCTCCAAAAGGTCGGAAGCGCGAAACGAGTCCGCCGGAAATTCTGGTGGTTTACTTCCGGTTAAGTCCCAGCGGTCCCGAGCCGAGCTCCGCAAAGTGGTCTGCTCAATCCGTGCGCCATCTGCAAATCCGACGCTGGCTCTGCCCTTCTTAACAGTGGCCTTTAGCACCGCGCGAACAGTATCCACGACTTTTTCACGACGCTGCTGGATGGTAAGCTCGCGAAAATCACCAGGTGGGCGTGAAATTACGCAAAGGCACTCCGAACTGGGTTCCTCCGTCGCACTGACACTTGCTACAGTGAGGCAGGGGATATTCATAGCGCGGAAAAAGAGCTGGCCAAACGGATTGAGATCAACGATGTATTCGAGACGAGATTTCTTGGCTAAGAACTCTCGCAGTCCGCGTGCCCATTCCTTGTCGATGAATGAACCCTGTGTTAGCAGAGCCATGCGACCGCCAGGCGCCAGCAACTTAAGACTCCGCTCCATGAACAACCCGTAAACGTCGTATTTGCCTTGGGCCGCTGCTGGGTACTGAGTAGCGAAATATTCTTTCTTCGGCTGATCATAAACCGGCGCTAACTGTCCCTTGAGTACCCCGCCCCAAGGCGGATTGCCGAAGATACGGTCATATCGACGCCCCGCCATCTTTCGATATTGTTCAAAGCTTTTCTCCTGTAGCTGCACACGGGCATTCATTTTTGTGAAGAGTTCGCCTTGATCCGGTCGCAACACTTCCGGCGGTTCCAGCGAATCACCCGAGAATATCTCTGGATTTATAGTGAACTCAGGATCCTTATCTCGTGCTCTTACATACAGCGGCAGCAGCATGAAGAGCACATTCAAAGTGGTGAGGAATGCTGCGAACGGATGCAAGTCGATCCCATGCACATTTGCTTCTGCTGTGCGAAGTGCTGACTCTGCGCTTTTCCACGCCGGTTCCTTCTTGCTCCCCTTTGTGCTGTGGCAAGGCATGTCCGTTTCGAGGTGTGCCAACAGGCGAGCAAGCGCTCCAGTAACGAATGCCCCGCTCCCACAGGCCGGGTCAACATACTTCAATCTACACAATCCTGACGTTTCCGCCTTGTAATCCGCTAAATCCAAAACGAGATTTACGAGTTCGTCGGGCGTATAGAAACCACCCAACCGCTGCCTTTCGTCTTCCGGCAGATACCGCTCGTAAATGTTGCGCCAGATGTCTACGTCTACATTCAGAAAAAGATAGTGGTTAAGCGTTCGCAACATCCGACGAGTTTGGCGTTCGAGTTCCTCATCTTCATCGCGCAGCCATGCTTTCTGCGATGTCGTCAAATCGATGCGCTTTTCAGATACGACCTGCCACCAATCAAATTCTCCAAGGAGGTACACCGATGGAAGAAAGTCCTGCATTCTCCTGCGGACTTCATCGAGCAATTCGGTTGCAGGATGCCGGCTCCCACCAAAGCCGCCGCCGGCTGCGAGTACCGTCTCTAGCTCTGAACTCGATAATTTCCGGGGAAACACTTTCTCGTCTTCGCCGACACGGTAGAGAAGGGCACGGCCGAGCACGACGTGACTAGTCTGCGCGCATAGCTGCTCAACTGAAGGCGCGAATACGGGCCACAAACTCTCGATTATCGACTTCTCGTCTTCGCGCAGTGCGGGAGCAAGGCTCATGATCCGTTCGATGGACTGCTCTGTCTGCGGCCCCTGAATGCCCAAGGCGTGCAGGGTATTGCGTATACTGAGGGGATTAGCCCCATCTTCAGTAAAGCTTTTTATCAGTGTGTTGGCCGCGAGCTTGGGAGTTACAAGGAGAGATTTGTCGCACCACCGGGCGTAAAGTGCCTCTGTCACTTCTTGGGCTACCGCACCGCCATGTCCTTCGCGCAAGCCAAAGAAATGCCTGCGGTGGAACTCGATATGTTCGGCCACTATGTCGTCAAGGTCTGCAGCAAGCCGCGATAGCGCGGTTCCGATGAAAGCGTTATCACGGTTAATGGCATAGACATGGGAGCCAGTCGCGTCATCTGCAGGTCGGTGTTGGAGAGGAGCAAAGAACACGTCTGCGAGCTCTTCGGATGCTTTAGCGAGATTGAGATGCGAGCTCTCAACTATCTCCAGTTTGCCTTCTGAGGTGATAATGTCCAGACGATCCCATTCATTGCCGTTGGTAAAGTACGCTGTTCGCAAAGTCGGGAAACCGTCCAGGCGGCCCTCGAAATCCTTTTTGTCTTTCTTGGTCGCCTTGTGGAATGGGGTCTTTGTTTCGATAGTAATGATGGGGTACAGTTCGTCGTTCACGAGTAGGAGGTCAAAGCGTTCGCCGACAACAACCTGTTTCGCCGGCCACCCAAGGACCACCTGCAGCACATCTGTTGCCAACCAACTACGAAAACGACGCTCGCCACCTTCGCCGGGAAAGTCGAGCCGCTCCCCAACTTCCTCGCAACGACGCAAAACAGAACGAATCCCTGCCAGCGTCTTCGCGCCAAACCCCTCCCGCTGCTGACTCTTGGGCATCTCAAGTCCTTATTGTGAGTGGAGAAACAAGTTCAGTTTACAACGGCTCTGTCCGGCCGGAACCCTGTATTTCGGTAAAGCAACGGGCCTGCAGCAAGATTGCAATTCCGCTACAGCACTACCGGAAACCGATTTGCAGCCTCGCGCAACGGATTATCGGCCAGATGCGCGTATCGGGCGGTAGTCTGAGGCTGCGTATGCCCCAGGAGTTTGCCGACGATTGGCAGAGACACCCCGCTGCTAACTAGATGGGACGCGAAGCTATGCCTTAGATCGTGGATGCGAACCCCGGACAGCTTGGCAGACTCGGAGACCTTGGCCCAAGGCCCTTTCAGGTCCGTCAGGTGCGCGTCCTTCCTCCTGCCGGGGAATAGATACTCGCCATCGCGGGGCAATGACTCCAGCAGCGCCAGCGCTTGTTCATTGAGCGGCACATGTTCGACTCGCTTTTGCTTAGTGTGATGGCTTGGCTTCGTCCACACGCCTCGCACAAAGTCGAAGTCCGTCCACTTGGCGGTTAAGGCTTCACCCTTGCGGCAACCCGTCACTACGGTAAGGCGAATGGCGTTCATCGCACGCCGTGCCTCCTTGCGCAGAAACTCGCGCTGTTTCTCTGATACGTCGGCTTCAGCCGCCGACCGGTCGGGATATTCCTGCATAGCGGCCACTAGCCGTTCAAATTCCTCTTCGGAGAGCCAGCGCTCGCGTTTCTCCTCGTGGAACCTTGAAATGCCAGCAGCCGGGTTCCGGGTCACACCCCACTCGTTGTCATCGCCGACCGCCGCAAAGGAGAACATCTTGTGCAGTAGGGCAAGCACGCGGTTGGCACGGTACGGGGTGCCTTTCAGCGTAGCGTGCAGCTCGGACACGTCGCGGTTGGTAACGCTGGAGACGCGCATCTGGCCCAACTGGGGCAGAATGATGGTCCCCAGCATTGCCTTATCCTCTACCACGGAACGGGGCCGCTTGTGTACTTCGGCATGGTTGGCCAAGTAGTAATCGGCCAAGTCCCTCATCGTGCGCTGGCGGCCTTCATCTTCGATGGCTTGCTGTTTCTGCGCCTGCTCAATCACGAAAGGGTCTTCCCCGCGATCTACCAGCGCACGCAACCGCTGCGCTTCCGAGCGCGCCGTCTCCGCCGTCCATACGCCCATCTGTCCGATGGTGTAGCGGCGTTCCCGGCCATGTATCCAGTAATTCAGTACGAAGCTCTTGGCTCCCTTGCTGGTAACGCGCAGCCCGAAGCCGCGAAGACCGCCGTCATAGTGAATCCGGTTGCCTGCTGGTGGAGGCGACACTCGTTTGCAAAAGGTCTGTGTCAGGTTCGCCATCTCCGCCTCCGTGTCCGTACCGTGTCCGGGTTTCTCGGCTACGAATGTCTTCAAGTGTCTCACATAATCAGTGGAATGTCTATCAATGTCCAATGTTTACGCGGGTTACATCGGAAGTTATTGAGGAGACATGTCCGTACTGTGTCCGTACAAGGCGCAAAGACTCAGACTCTTAATCAGTAGGTTGTAGGTTCGATTCCTACCGCGCTCACCATTTTCAGCAACTTACAGACACCTCTCTCAACCGGCATCCCATTGTAGTAGGAAATGTAGTAGCTCCCCTCCTCGGAGGGTGATTTGCGCCTGCTTTAGACAGCGCACGGGAAGACACGGTTCATTTCTCCTCTGCGCTTTGGGCTACGGTCCTATAATCCTTTTTCGTTGGAGGGTGTTGTGCAATGGTAGAGATCATCGACAAAACGGAACTGGCGCTGCGATTGTGCGTCAGCAGACATTGGATCGATCGTCGCCTGTTCAAGCGGGCAACTGATCCGATTCCGCATATCAAATTTGGGCAACTGGTGCGGTTTGAATGGAACGGGCCAGATTTGAATGCGTGGATAGAACAGCACAGAGTCCCCGCAAGTCGTAAATAAGAACGCAAGTCCCCTGCGACCAACCTCCCGCGGTCGCGCTCATCTCTGGATGCTCAGCCCCGCTCGATAAATTGACGTTACAAGTTGACTGGACCAAGCCGGATATCGGGGCAAGACAGAAGACCCCGGGGGCATCGCCGGTCGCGCATGTCTGTGTGCGGAACTTCCCGATTTTGATGTCACCCGATAATTCACGCCCATGCAACAGATATTCAGCGGGTCGTTCATTCGTGCGGTTCCGAGTCGTTGGGATAGCTGAACTTGATGCCGAGTCCGATCACGAATTGAACCAACTGCGCCAGATGCTTTCCGACCTCCCCGCTGAATTCGCGCAGCGTGGGAAGCTCTTTGCCCTCGGTCTGCGAAACGTCCCACACATAAACCGGACGGAATCCCACCAGCGCGGGTCCTGCCGTGGCCTTGCTGTCGGACTCCTCGCGCTCCTCGCTTGCTGCCTTCGGGCGGCGCTGCTTGGCGATCATGGGTGCGAAGATCATGATGCCTTTTTCGCCCTTTTTCACCCGCCGTCCAAGCTGATTCCAGGTATAGATTCCGGCGACGTTCGATGCGTCGGGCTTCTGGCTGGCGATCAACAAGACATTGCCCAGCGAGTACTTGTGAAAACGGGCCATGGTGGTGAGGTACTGAGTCAGAACCTCGGAGTGTCCGGCCTCCAATTGTGCGATCAGGTGCTGCACGTTGGCGGCGATGATGGCCTGCGTGTTGGGCTTGCCGTCGGCGCGAAGCGTAGCGACGGGGGAAGAAAAGTTGCTGTCGGGGTTGCTGTGGTTGTTGCTGCTGAATTCCATGTTTTTGTCCTTTTCTGCCGGAACCGGCTGTTTTGTTCTTCACAGCCGCGACAGCGGACAAAACAGACGGGATCGGTGGAAAGGACGGAGCGGAGGACTCTGGATGGTGGCAGGGTGCAAGTGGGGCCGCGGTGAGTGACAAACGCGGTGTTTGGTTTGGCGCTGAACCGGCGCTATCCGAGACCGTGCGGGCGACTATTACACCTCGCTCGTAGGTGACCTCTTCGATCGCCAAAGGAACAACTCTGCGGAATCGACGGAATGGGCGCGTTTGGGCAACGCTTTTGCTCAATTTGCCGAGGACACGTCAGGAACACTGACGCGATCAGGAATCGACAAGTCGGAAGCAAGTCTCTATGCAGCAGCTTTCTATTGCGGTGGTTTCCCTGCGTCTGCCTGCTTAAGCGCCCGCCTGATTGATGCAACAGAGAGTGATACGGTTCGCGCGTGTTACGACCTGCTTGCTCGTCCTGCGAGGCCTTCATCGGACTTCGTGTCCGCACTTCTGCGGAGTCTCCGAGAAGGTGACATGGCCACTACTCGCGACCTGTCAATACGCGCGCAAGTCCAAGCAACTGGAGCTCTTTCCCTCGGTCCAGATGAATGGATTCCGGCACGACTCTTGCAGCAACTCATGGCACGTTTCGCAGAAGTTAACGTACGCGCAGTTCTTCCGAACCGTCCTCCTGGTTTTTGGCAGCCACTGATCGAGTCCTTTGTAAGGCGCTCTCCGTCTACTTGGGAATTTTTCCCTTCCCAAGTAGACGCGTTACGGGGTAGCTTGCTCGAAGACGGAGTAACACTTGCGCTCCAGATGCCCACTGGCGCCGGAAAGACTACGCTCAGCGAAACCCTGCTGTTTGATCACCTGCAGCGACATCCCTTGGAGGCTGCGATCCTGCTTGTTCCGTACCGTTCCCTAGCGTCCGAACTGAGACGCAGCATGGTACGGCGGCTGAACGCGATTGGGATCTCATCTCGCTGCGCTTACGGCGGAACTGTGCCAAGTGGAGACGAAGTACGTGACCTCCAAGACACGCGGCTCCTCGTGGCCACCCCTGAAGCACTATCCGGATTGCTAAGTGCAGATCAGAATTTCTTCCGTCGCATCTCACTCGTAATTTGCGATGAGGGACATCTCATTGGAGCGCCGACGCGGGGAATTGGGTTAGAACTGCTTTTAGCGCGATTTAAATCGCGCGAAGCTGGTGCCCCACGATTCGTGTTCATCTCTGCGATAGTTCCCAACATCGACGAGATTACCCCAGTTTCATCTTGGATTCCACGGGGATTCAGGGACGCACCCCCGGATTGCGCTCAAGGCCGATTTGGGGGTGTGGGGGGTTGCCGGTAGGCTCTCACGGCTGACTACGGCTACTGAGTCAAAAAGTGAGTCTCAAAGCTGCCTTATTTGACATGTAACTCGACATTTTCACTATCGCTTATCAAAGAATCATGTAACTTGTTGATTCTTATGGCGTCCCCGGCGGGATTCGAACCCGCGTTATCGCCGTGAAAGGGCGGTGTCCTAGGCCGGGCTAGACGACGGGGACGCAGCTAGGCAGGGTTGTACGACCTCATTCATACTAGCAACCAGCCAAGCGAGTGTCAAAGCCCAGCAGTCTCGTTATGGAAATGCGCGATGGCGTGCTGCGGTGGAAATACACATTGGTGAGCGCCTGAGTCGGAGCTGGGCAAACAACGCGGGCAACAACCGGATGCGATGTGTTCCGACGATGCGTTGGGTTAGCATGGAAGACGAGGATGCGCCGCAATCCGGGGCCTGCAACAGAGTTCGGCGGATTGGGGCGAACGTCTGGACCGTGGCGCTGGGCGCTCAAGGAGGACTAAAACGGATGGTCGATACTTTGAATCTCAGCCTCTGGTTTCCGGGCTTTGACGCGGAGCTGATGTTGCCGCGGCTGGTGGAGGTGTTGCGCCACTTTCCTTTTTCCGAAAGCCGCAGCGGGGTGCAGTACGCCTCCGTGCAGCCGGTGGATTGGGACGAGCCATCACTGTTCGAGGAGAGCTTCTCGCCTGGGGTGAGCGCCGAGGAAGCAGCCGAGGCGCTGCGGGAATATGCGCAGGCGGACTTTGCCGTGAGCCTGGAGGCATATTGGGATTTGTGGATGCTCGACGCGGCCAGCAAGGAATGGGTGCTGCGTCCAGAGAAAGTGCTTTTCACCGCACAGGGACTGGAGTTTGACGAGGGCGCGTTCGCCGCCAGCGGGCACATCCTGATCGATTTCGGCTTGGATTTTCCGTTTCTGCATGAAGGCGTGGAGTTGAACGCGGACGACGCGCTGCGGGTGAAAGCGAACGTGGCCGCGCTGATCGAGTTCACCCACCGGGTGGAGCGGAACTGCAATACGACAGGGCGCGTGCTGTGGTCGGAGAGCGAGGAAAACCTGGCTCAAAAACTGATCGCGCGGCTGCAACAGGTGCAGTAGATGGCAAGAATTCCGCTTGGAGCCGGGCGCGTCCGGCTCCTTTGTTTTGGGGCAACGATTTACTTTCCGGGCAATCGTTTTGGAGGCGAATATTACTGAGTGGTGAATGGTTGCGCAGAGTGACAAAGGATTGACTGCGCGGGTAATGATTTTCGAGGGGTCATAACCTAGTGGTCAATGGTTCGGACCAGCAAGCCCACATCTGCCGAAGTGGGCGGATCCAGGTCGCCTCCCGGAAGTATCTGATTAATTCACAAAATCAGCCGTCCAGAAGAATTCCGTTTCCCCACAGACGAACCTGAAGTAGAATTCGCTCGTCTACCGGATGAGGCCTTTATGCGCACGCTAACTTTGGTTGTCGTCCTGGGCACGGTCAGCTGCTTTGCGCAACAAAGGCTGGCACAGCCCGAAGCCGCATGTAAGCAGGCTGAAACCGTTTCCCAGCAGACCGTTTCGATCTCCGCCAAGTCTACCTCGCTCCGGGTGATGTCCCCGGATGAGCTTGTTGCTGTCAACGGCCATCTGATGAGAGCTTCTGAGTTGGCTCAGCTTCTCTCTTCCTTAAGTAACGCAAAGGGACTGCGTCCCCATATCCCGGAGACGCAAAATCATGTATCACCAGCGCCAAGTGGGCAGTCAGCGCCATCAGGTCCATTGGGTCCTGGGGTGAGGCCGGTTGAGACTCCCGCGCCCGTTGCAACTGCGTTAACGCCTCTAGGTCAGGAGACCACGCGCCAGCGTTAGTCACTACCCCGACGACGTGGTTATGATCGTCGATTACTGGCGCTCCCGAGACTCCGGGAGAGATAGGCATCTGTAGTCGGATGTACTCTGTCTGGGTAGTAAACAATCTCCCGTCCGAGGTCATTGCGTTCGGCAGCCCACTATTGCGAAGCCTCGCGCTCACAATACCTGAGTACATTGACAGCGATCCGAATGAGAGCCCAGGAAATCCAAGCGCAATCAGATGATCTCCCGGAGAGATTGCCGAGTCGTCTGCTTCCTTCAACCAACAGGTCGTCGCGTGACCTGTATGAATGAGCATTAGATCAGCTGTCCAAGCATCACCATTTACTTCCAACGCAGATACGCCCGTCTGGAAGTTCTCTTCGTTCGCTCCAGTGAACTTCGTGACCAGGGGAATGTCAGTGAGTTGGACGTTGCTGTCCTGCGGCTGATCTACCCTGAAAATGATATTTCCTATTACGTGGCGCGCTGTAACCACGTCTCCGTTCTTGGCTACATAGAATCCAGTGCCAAGCCTGTTGCCTGCTTCGATCAACACCAGTGCGCACTGCAAGTCTTTATATCTCTTGGTGAGAGTGTCGGACTTGGATGGGCGTCCCAGCGTCCGTGCTGCCCAGGATTGATGGGCCGGTTCCCGCACTTGTGCTCTCGAAGGTGTTGCGATACCCACAAGGAGCAGCGACCACAGAAGCGCCGCTGTTGGCTTGGCGATAGACTTTCTTGACGAGGTCGAATAGAAGATCCCCATGTACAGATGCTCCTTTTAAACGAAGGAAACGTCGGGGCCCGAAATCCAACTTCTGCAGTAGTGTATCAACATAGTGGGTCTGTCGTTCCTCAGCTACCACCAGTCGAGGTACATCTCTAGGATATAGCACCTAATCTGGGAGGTTATCCCTGTGGACTGTGGGGAAAATGTGGAAAACTGCACGACAGCGTGTGCAAACCATTGATTACAAAAGAGGCGAATAATTAGCAAAACTTGTTCCGATTGCTGAGCTCACAGGCAAGGGCCGTCCTTGTGCTCTGGCCAAATTGGGAAGCATGATCTTTATCCCCCACCTGCTACGATATCCGCATCGCTCTGATTCGGAATCGCCCTGTGCCCTGGATCCCGTCGTTAACTCGCACTAGCAACGAACGCTTCTACCATCCCGAGCTCGATGTGCTGCGCTTCTGCGCTTTCTTCCTCATCTTCATCCATCACTCCATGTCGCACGACCCAGCGTTTTATTCCGGCATGGGCGTTGCCCCGTGGCTGGCATCCGCGATTGCCGCCCTCGCTTCGGCCGGAGCCATGGGCGTGCAGCTTTTCTTCCTGCTCAGCTCCTACCTCGTCACCGAGTTGCTGATCCGCGAGCGCGAACTGCGCGGCGGCATCGACCTGAAGGCTTTCTACGTCCGCCGTGCGCTGCGCATCTGGCCGCTCTATCTCGCCTTCCTCGCCCTGGCCTGGGCGATGCAATGGTTCGTCCCCGGACAGCACATTGGATGGCGCGCTCTACTGGCTTTCCTGTTTCTCGGCGGCAACTGGTGGATTGTGTTCGTCGGCTTTCCCTCGTCGGTCATTTTTCCTCTCTGGTTTGTCTCCCTCCAGGAGCAGTTCTACCTGTTCTGGCCGGCCACGATGCGGAAGCTCTCCGCGCGCGGAATGCTAATGGCCGCCGCGGGGATGCTCTGGGCCGCCACGCTGGTGCGCTGGTATCTTGCCTCGCGGCACACGTGGGAATCGAAAATGTGGTGCAACACCTTCGTCCATCTGGACGCCATCGCCTTCGGCATCATGCTCGCCGTCCTGCTGGGTGGGAAAGCCCCGCGTCTTACGGCGCTGCACCGCGCCGCGCTGCTCATGGGAGGCGTCACTTGTTTCGTTCTGGCCGGCAGCTACTTCCGCATCAAGTTCGATCCGCTTACAACATCCCGCGTTCTTCTCGGCTATCCGGTCGCCGCCCTGGGAGCCGTCGCGCTATTCCTGGGTACGATCCACAATGGCGGACGGCCCACGTCAGCCCGTAGCTGGCTGAGCCCCTTCCTCTACCTCGGGCGCATCTCCTACGGACTTTACGTGTTTCACGTGCTCGGCCTCATGATCAGCGACAACATGGTCCAGCAGCAGGACCGGAGCCTGGGCCGCTACTTCTTCCGCAACGGCGTCGCCCTCGCTATCGCCATGGTCTTCGCGGCCATCAGCTACCGCTGGCTGGAGTCGCCCTTCCTCAGTTTGAAGCAGCGCTTCACTCACGTCCGGTCGCGGCCGGGCGGCTAAGCGCGGCATTGCTGCTTGCGTTTCGTGTTCTGATTGCTTTGTTGGCCGCCGCAGCGCTTTGTTGACCGCAGTGCTTTGACAGCGGCCGCGACGCTCCATACTATGTGTTGCATGAAAAACCTGCTGCTGTTTATTCTTGCCGCTTCGCTCACCGCCCTGGGGCAGACACAGATTTTCCCGACCTCTGAGGGAGACGTGAAGGTCACGCCACTGTTCCACGCCAGCACGCTCGTCCAGGCCGGAGGCAAAACCATCTACGTCGATCCGGCCAAGCCCGCCAAGCTCGCCGGACTGCCCAAGGCCGACCTGATCCTGATCACTCACATCCACTACGATCACTTCGACCCCGACTCCATCGCCGCCATCCGTAAGGCTGGCACCGTGGTTATTGCTCCGGCTTCCGTGGTGGAAAAGTTTCCCTCCGCGCAGGCGATTGCCAACGGGCAATCCCGCCAGTGGGATCAATGGACCATCGAAGCTGTTCCTGCGTACAACCTGGTGCGCGGCCCTGCCGCCGGTCAACTCTTCCATCCCAAGGGTCGCGACAACGGCTACGTCCTGACCTACGGCGGCAAGCGCTTCTACTTCTCCTCGGACACGGAAGGCACGCCCGAGATGCGCGCCCTGACCCACATTGACGTTGCCTTTCTCTGCATGAACCTTCCCTACACGATGACGCCCGAGGAAGCCGCCGACGCGGTGAAAGCCTTTCACCCCACGGTCGTGATTCCCTACCACTACCGCGGCACGGACCTCAAGATTTTCCAGCAGCGCCTGGAAGGCAGCGGCATCGAGGTGCGCCTGCTCGACTGGTATCCGAAGTAGGATGGGTGGTTGGAGCGCGGCCGGGATGGCGCCGGCGCGAATGATGGGCCGGTGAGGCCGAAATGCCTCTGGAGCGTAGTGAAAGATCGGGACAGCGTAGGGGTTCCTCGCTTCGCTCGGAATGACAGCTCACGGAGGCAAAGACGCCGCACTAGAGAGGATCGGCGGCAGCCGCGGTCGAAACGGGGGATGCTTGCGCATCCCCCGTTGTACCGCTTGCTACATTGACATGTGTCAATGTGTGAAAGTTACTTAGTGGCGCCGCCGGATCCACCCTTTTCTTCCAGTGCGGCCTGAGCCGCGGCCAGACGCGCGGTGAGGACACGGAAGGGTGAGCAGGAGACGTAGTTGAGGCCGGTGCGGTGGCAGAACTTGACCGACTCGGGATCGCCGCCGTGTTCGCCGCAGATGCCGACCTTGAGGTTGGGACGGGTTTTGCGGCCACGTTCGGTAGCAATCTGAATGAGCTGGCCAACGCCTTCCTGATCGAGCGAGGCGAAGGGATCCTGCTTGAAGATTCCCTGCTTCATATACTCAGGAAGGAACTGGTTGATGTCATCGCGGGAGAAGCCGAAAGTGGTCTGGGTGAGATCGTTGGTGCCGAAGCTGAAGAACTCGGCTTCCTCGGCGATCTGATCGGCAACCAGAGCGGCGCGGGGAAGTTCGATCATGGTGCCGACGAGATATTCGACGCTGTCCTTCTTTTCGGCGAAGACTTCCTCGGCGACGCGGCGGACGATGTCGGCCTGATTCTTCATCTCCTTGATGGTGGCGGTGAGAGGAATCATGATCTCCGGGACGACGGTGATCTTCTGCTTTTTGAGCAGAAGGGCGGCCTCGATGATGGCGCGCGCCTGCATTTCGGTGATCTCCGGGTAGGTGATTCCGAGACGGCAGCCACGGTGTCCGAGCATGGGGTTCTGCTCATGCAGTTCCTCGACGCGGGCGAGTACGGTGCGCAGGTCCTTGAGCTTGGGCGAGCGGGGCTTGGTGAGTTCGAGCTCCTTGATCTCAACCAGGAGATCTTCACGCTTGGGCAGAAATTCATGGAGCGGCGGATCGAGGGTGCGGATGGTGACCGGGAATCCCTTCATTGCCTTGAAGAGCCCGGCGAAGTCGGCGCGCTGCAAGGGAAGCAGCTTTTTGAGCGCGGCGCGGCGGTCCTTCTCGTTGCCGGCCATGATCATGGCGCGCATGAGCGGGAGACGATCCTCGGCGAAGAACATGTGCTCGGTGCGGCAGAGGCCGATGCCTTCGGCTCCGAAGGCGATGGCGGTCTTGGCGTCGCGAGGAATGTCGGCATTGGCGCGAACCTTGAGGCGGCGATGAGGATCGGCCCAGGCCATGAACTTGACCAGGTCCTTGTCATCGGGCGAAGCCTCGAGGGTGTTGAGGCGGCCCTTGATCACGCGGCCGGTGGTGCCATCGAGTGAAAGCCAATCGCCTTCCTTGAAGGTCTGGCCCTTGACCCGCAGTTCCTTTTTCTTTTCATCGACGACGAGTTCACCGGCGCCGGCGACGCAGCACTTGCCCATGCCGCGAGTGACGACGGCAGCGTGCGAGGTCATGCCGCCACGGGAGGTGAGAATGCCGGATGCGACTTCCATGCCGGCGATGTCCTCAGGCGTGGTCTCGCCACGGACGAGGATGATGGACTTGTATTTGCCCTTCTGGTGCGCGGCAACGGCTTCCTCGGCACTGAAAACGATTTGGCCGACGGTGGCGCCGGGAGACGCCGGCAGGCCGCGGGTGAGCACTTCGACCTTGGTTCCCTTCTCATCGAGACGGGGAACGAGGAAGTCGTAGAGCTGGTTGGGTTCGACGCGGAAGACGGCTTCTTCCTTGGTGATGAGGCCTTCCTCGACCATGTCAATGGCGACCTTGACGGCGGCCAGACCGGTGCGTTTGCCGTTGCGGGTCTGCAGCATGTAGAGCTTGCCGTCCTGGATGGTGAACTCGAAATCCTGCATGTCATGGTAGTGCTTTTCCATGCGGGAGGTGATGTCGTGAAGCTCGTGGTAAGCCTCCGGCAGGATCTTTTCGAGCTCGGTGATGTGCTGCGGAGTGCGCACGCCGGAGACGACATCTTCGCCCTGGGCGTTGATGAGGAACTCGCCGTAGAACTCCTTGGAGCCGTTGGCCGGATTGCGGGTGAAGCCGACGCCGGTGCCGGAGGTGTCGCCGAGATTTCCGAAGACCATGGCTTGCACGTTGACGGCGGTGCCGAGCATATCGTCGATATTATTCATGCGGCGATAGTGCTTGGCGCGATCGTTCTCCCAGGAGCGGAAAACGGCATCGCGGGCCATGACGAGCTGGTCGTACGGGTTCTGCGGGAAATCGATTTTCGCGAACTTCTTGACGACCTTCTTGTACTCGGCGATGACTTCCTGGAGGGCCTCGGCGTTGAGGTCGGTGTCAAGCTTGGCTTTTTTCTGTTTCTTCTTGCCGTCGAAAACTTCCTCGAAGTGGGCCTTATCGATGTCGAGGACGACGTTGCCGAACATCTGGATGAGGCGGCGGTAGGAATCGTAGGCGAAGCGCGGATTTTGAGTGCGGGCGGCGAGTGCCTTGACGCTCTCATCATTAAGACCGAGGTTCAGAATGGTGTCCATCATGCCGGGCATGGAAAACTTTGCGCCGGAACGGACGGATACGAGCAGGGGATTTTCGCCGGCGCCGAGCTTCTGGCCCTGCAGAGCTTCAAGCTGGGCAAGAGCGGCGTCCATTTCCTTGTCGATGGCGGGGCTGATCTCGCCGCGCATGTACTCGCGACAGGCATCCGTCTGAATGGTGAATCCCGGAGGAACCGGGAGACCTGCGTTGGTCATCTCAGCAAGACCGGCGCCCTTGCCACCAAGGGCGTCCTTCATCTTGCCGTTGCCCTCGGCCTTACCGCCGCCGAAGAAGTAAACGTATTTGACTGCACTGACTGTGGAAGTAGCCATAGCCTCACTCTCTGGGTGTGAAAGAGATAACGTGCTCATTAGTACCTTGCAACCGAAAACAGGCTGCAGATTATTGCGAACAAAAAAGAACAACTTTCGCCAATGGAAAAGGCTCCCTTGTCAGGAAGCCTTTCCCGTGGTGACGACTTCACTGAAGTCGGCGATGGACTGGAACGCCGACGCTACCGCCTGGAGCAGACCGAGACGAGAGCTTCGGACCGCCTCATCGTCCACCATCACCATGACCTTGTCGAAGAAATCATCGAGCGGGCGGCGAATGGTGGCCAGGGCGGCGAGAGCTTCGTCGTACTGCTTGTTGCGGCAAAGATCGAGGGTGCTGTCAAACAGCTCCGCATATTGCTTGGCAAGGTTGCGCTCGGCATCGTTATCCGCCTGGTAGTCCGCAGGGATGAACAAACCCTGGGAGAACTCATCCGGCGACCACTTGCCTGCCTCGGTGGCCTGGCGAAGGATGTTCTTGATGCGCTTGACCGAGGCCGAAATGGCATCGAAGTCCTCACTGCCGCGCACCTTGGCGACGGCCTGGGCGCGCAGAACGGCATCGACCGCGTTATCGGCGCCGGAGGCAAGGACAGCGTTGCTGACATCGTAGGCGAAGCCGCGGGCATCGCGCAGATAGAACTCGAGGCGCTCGCGGAAAAAGGCGGCGACGTTTTGCCCGTAGGCGTCCACGGCGGTGAAGCGGGACTCGGCTTCACTGCCCTGGTACTGGCGCAGGGCATCAGCCATAAGCCGGCTGAGGCTGATGGGAATGTTGTGCTCGACCAGGGTGCGAACGATTCCGTTGGCGGCGCGGCGCAGAGCGAAAGGATCTTTGGAGCCGGAAGGAATCATGCCAAGGGCAAACATTCCGGCGATGGTATCGGCCTTGTCGGCGATGGCGAGCACGGCGCCTTCAGGCGAGCGCGGCACTGCATCCTCCATGGAGGCGGGCTTGTACTGATCGTAGATGGCCTGGCCGATGGCCGCGGCAGACGCCTCAGGAATCTCCATGCGCCCGGCCTGGTGGACGAGATAGAGACCGCCGATGATGCCCTGGAGTTCGGTAAACTCCTTCACCAGTTCGGTGGTGAGATCGCACTTGGCCATGAGCGCGGCCTTGTAGATCACGCCCTGGCGCAGCCCGGGCTGAAATTCGCTGACGGCGGCGCTGACCAGGCTGCCCAGATGCTGGGTACGCGTGGCCTTGTCATAGTAGCTGCCAAGTTCCTTCTGGAAGGTGACCGACTTGAGCATGGCCACGCGATCCTTGAGAGTGAGTTTTTGATCGGTGTTCCAGAAGAAGCGCGCGTCGTTGAAACGGGCGCGGAGGACGCGCTCGTTGCCGTGGCGGACGATGGCTTCGCCTTCGCCATCGGTCACCGTGTTGAGCACGGCGAGGAAGTGGGGAGCCAGTTTGCCGCTGGCGTCTTCCACGGCGAAATACTTCTGGTGGTCGCGCATGACGGTGACCAGGACTTCTTCGGGAAGGGCGAGGAATTCGCGGTCGAAGTTGCCGAGAATGACCGAGGGCGACTCGGTGAGATTGACGACCGTGTCAAGCAACTCCTTATCTTCACGCCAGCGCGCACCAGCAACTTGATGAATGGCGGCGTCGAGAGCTTTGCGGATTTTCTGCTCACGCTCCGCGTAACTGGGCAGGACGTGGGCGGCGCGAAGTTTTTCGGCGTACTCGGCGGGGGAGGCGAGCGAGATGGGAGCCGGGGCGAGGATGCGGTGTCCGCGCGAGATGCGGCCGGCGGTGATGCCGCCGAATTCGAGGGGGACGATATCGCCATCGAGCAGGGCGACGAGCCAGCGCACGGGGCGCACGAAACGCTCGGGCTTGCCCAGGCGCCAGTACATGTTCTTGGCCCAGTAAAGAGCGGCGATTTCACGGGGAACCAGTTCGCTGAGGAGCGCGGGCGCGGGTTTGCCCCGCTTGATGACGTTGGCGGCGAGGTATTCGCCCTTGGGCGTGGTTGCCGTGGTGAGTTCGGCGAGTGGGACTCCGGCCTTTTTGGCAAAGGCGGTGGCGGCCTGGGTGGGTTGCCCATTCTTATAGGCGTGGGCCATGGCAGGGCCGAGGAGTTGCTCGGCGATGTCAGGCTGCGCGGCGGCGAGGCCGTGGACGATGACAGCGATGCGGCGCGGCGAAGAGTAGGCCTCGACACTGGCGGTGGCGGAGAGACGCTCGCGGGTGACAAGCTCGGCGATGCGGCGCTGCAACTCATCGGTGGCAGAGGCGATCATGCGCGCCGGGATTTCTTCAGTACCGATCTCTAACAGGAAATCTGACATGACTTCGAACGCTTCCTTCTATATTGAGGCCAATTACCTGCCGCCGGCGTGGACCGAGCCACAAAATCGCATGCAGGCTTCCACTTCTGGAGCTTGCGCAGTCCGGCTACACGGGCGCGGCCGCGGTAGGTGTATCCCGCCGTGACTGCTGATCGACCCAGGCGCGAGCCACGGCGACGGCGAGATTGCGCACCCGCTGGATGACGCCCACACGCTCGGTGACACTGATGGCGCCGCGGGCATCGAGCAGGTTGAACAGGTGCGAACACTTGAGGCAGAGATCGTAGGCCGGGAGCAGCGGAAAACGGCGGCGCTCAACCTCGGTGAACTTTGCGGCTACTGGTAACACTTCGCTGCCGGCCGCAGGCGCTGGGTCCTTCTTAGCTTTCTTCGGCTCACTGGTGGCGGCGGCGTATTCGCTGACGAGGGCCTGGCACTCGGCTTCGTAGTCGCCGAGGTGCTGCCAGAGTTTGCCGACATCGGCCTTCTCAAAGTTGTAAACGGAGTACTGCTCCTCGTCGGGCAGGCGGATGTCGCCGTAGGTGACGTCGCCATGCGGTCCGTGAACCCAGACGATGTCGTAAATGGAATCCACATCCTGGAGGAAGGCGGCGATGCGCTCCATGCCGTAGGTGAGCTCGGCACACATGGGATCCAGATCGATGCCGCCGCACTGCTGGAAGTAGGTGAACTGGGTAATCTCCAACCCGTCAAGCATGACCTGCCAGCCGACACCCCAGGCGGCAAGCGTGGGCGCTTCCCAGTTGTCCTCTTCAAACTTGATGTCGTGACGGGCGAGGTCGATGCCGAGGGCGGTGAGCGATTCGAGGTAGAGCTCCTGCACGTTTTCCGGCGGCGCTTTGAGGATGACCTGATATTGGGTGTGCTTGTAGAGGCGATTGGGATTCTCGCCATAGCGGCCATCGGCGGGACGGCGGGAGGGCTGCACGTAGGCAACACGGTAAGGTTTGGGGCCGAGGACGCGGAGAAAAGTTTCCGGCGACATGGTTCCGGCGCCAACTTCTACATCGAGCGGCTGCTGCAATACGCATCCCTGGCGGGCCCAGAAGTCCTGCAGCTTGAGGATGAGTTCCTGAAACGTTAGAGGTTGCACAGTCATGGATGAAATCCGATCTGGAAAACAATTGTAAACGGTGGGTGGGACGAGGGAAAGTGCGGAGTGCGCATTAATAGCAGTTGGGACACCATTGTGCAGACTTTCGCCGCTGGATTTCGAGAATTGCGCCGGTTGCCCGGTTCGAAGCGGAACGCAAGCCGCGCACCTCTTGCTTGTTTTCGGGAAGCAGGCGCGGGACAGGGATGAGGCTAGTCGAGGCGTTCGAGCTGGGCGGAAGTTTGGAGTTTGCGGTCGAGGTGGCGGTCGATGATCTGCATGAGGAACCGGCGCAGGTCGGCGAGGCGCGAGTTGGGAACGGGCTCGGCGGTGAAGTGATCGACCCGGTTGCAAAAGATTCGGGCGGCGAGATCGCGGGACTCGGGAGACATCTCCGAGCTGGCAATGCGGCGGTGGCGCTGGCAGACGAGACCGTCGCGCAGGGCGTGGAACCAGGCTGGCTGGCCGGCGAGTGGCGAGCCACACTCGATGCACTGGTCGAGCGGAGGAAGAAAACCCATGAGGCGGAGCATCCAGAGATCGAAGTAGGCGATGGGCAGCCAGATGGGGCCGGTTTCAAGAGCCTGGAGGACGGCCCAGGCGAGACGGAAGATGGCGTCGTTCGATTCGCGGTCGGGGAGGAGTTCGTCGAGCATTTCGGCGACGTGGGCGAGAGCAACGCAGCGCGGGTAGTCCATGGGCGAGGAGAGCGGAGACAAGAGCACGTCGCAGGAATCGAGGCGGGCGAGTTCGCTGCCGGGACGATCCTGCCAGAAGGCGCGGACACAGGTGAGCGGCTCAAGGGCTCCGCCAAAGCGCTTCTGCGAACGCTTGGCACTCTTGGCGACGCCCTTCACCTTGCCTTCGGCGCGGGTGAAGAGGGTGACGAGAAGATCGGCCTCGCGAAGCGGGTAGGTGCGGAGGACGACGGCCTCGGATTGCTTGAGGGGCATGGGAGATTGTTATAGCAGGTTTCAAAGTTTCAAGGTTGAGACGGAGACCGGAAGCAAGGTCAACAACTCCACATCTGCCAAAAGCTGGCAGATGTGGGACACCAGAACCAGTTCGAAATTTTTCTACGCGACGCTGGGCTCGGACTGGGGGACAGGGTCGGCGATTTTCTTTGCGAAGGTGCAGGAGCCAGGCGCAACCGGGACGGCGGCGGCAACGGTTTTGGATGCGGCGGACTTCTTCGCGGACTTCTTCGCAGATTTCGCCGGCGGCGCGGTGACGGGCTTGGCTTTGGATTTGGCGGGAGCTTTGCTGTTGGGACAGACGAGGAAAGTTCCTTCCTTGGTGACTTTCTCCAACAGGTACGGGCTGCCGCAGTCAGGACAGGTTTCGGCAACGGGTTTGGTGGCGGCCGTGAAACCACACTTGGGATAGCGGCTGCAACCGTAGAAGAAATTGCCGCGGCGGGCCTTCTTCTCGACGATTTCTCCGGTCTTGCACTCGGGACACTTTACCCCGATGAAGTTCTGCTTGATGTACTTGCACTCGGGATAGCCGGAGCAGGAGACGAACTCGCCGAAGCGGCCGTTGCGCAGCAGGAGGTTGCGGCCGCACTCGGGGCATTTCTCGTCGAGAGGAACGTCGGGCTTTTTCTGCACGGAGTCGAGGCGGCGGGTGGTTTTGCACTCGGGATAGCCGGTGCAGGCCATGAAGGTGCCAAAGCGTCCGCGCTTGAGGACCATGGGTTTGCCGCAGTTTTCGCAGAATTCCTCCTCGTTGTTGGAGGAAATTTCGGCGTCCCCAAGGTCGGTTAGGTTGATGGGGTTTTCCTTGGTGAAAGTGCAGGAGTTGGGATCCTTCTTATCAAAGGTTGAGCAGGCGAAGAATGAGCCGTGCTTGCCCCACTTGAGGACCAGGGGCGCGCCGCAACGTTCACACTTTTCAGTGGTGGCCTTCTCCATGCGCTTGACGTTTTCCATGTGCTCGCCGGCGTATTCGAGGTCCTGCTCGAACTTGGTGTAGAACTCGCGGAGAGCATCCAGCCAGGTGATTTTTCCCTCCTCGACTTCGTCGAGGTCTTCCTCCATGCGGGCGGTGAACTGGAAGTCGAAGATGTCCTTGAGATTTTCGACGAGCAGTTCGGTGACGACGAAGCCGATCTCGGTGGGGAAGAATTTTCCGCCACGGCCGGCGGTCTTCTGCACGTAGCCACGATCGACGATGGTGCTGATGATGGCGGCGTAAGTGGAAGGACGGCCAATGCCGCGCTCTTCCAGTTCCTTGACCAGCGAAGCCTCGTTGAAGCGGGGCGGCGGTTCGGTGAAATGCTGCTCGGGATGGAGCGACTCAAGCTTGAGCTTCTGGCCTTCTTCAAGCGGCGGAAGCTTGTGCTTGAGCGACTCGTCTTCCTCGTCCCTGGCTTCCTTGGCTTCTTCGTAAACCTTGAGAAAACCCTCGAACTTGAGCACCGATCCGGTGACGCGGAAGTTGTAGCGGTTGGCATCGGACTGGGCGGTTGCGTCGATATCGACGGTGGTCTGGTCAAAGACTGCGGCTGACATCTGCGAGGCGACGAAGCGCTGCCAGATGAGCTTGTAAACCTTGAACTCGTCGTCCTGGAGATAGGGGCGCAGTTCGTCGGGCGTGCGCAGGGCGGAGCTGGGACGGATGGCTTCGTGAGCTTCCTGCGCGTTCTGCGCCTTGGTCTTGTAAGCGTTGGGCTGCTCGGGCATGAAGGGCTTGCCGAAGTCGCGCTCGATGAGGTTGCGGACCTCGGTGAGCGCATCGTTGGAGACGCGGACCGAGTCGGTACGCATGTAGGTGATGAGGCCGACGGTGCCCTCAGCGCCGAGCTCGACGCCTTCATAGAGGCGCTGGGCGACCATCATGGCGCGCTTGACGGTCATGCCAAGTTTGCGCGAGGCGTCCTGCTGGAACTTGGAAGTGGTGAAAGGCGGCACGGGATTGCGGCGGCGCTCGGCGCGCTTGACCGTCTGAACGGCCCAGGCAGCGGCTTTGAGTGCGTCGACAATGCGCTGGGACTCCGCTTCGGTATTGATCTCCAGCTTTTCGCCGTTGATGCCCAGGAAACGGGCATCGAAGACGGGAGCCTTGGCGGCGTGGAGACGGGCGTCGAGGGTCCAGTATTCCTTTTTCTCGAACTTCTGGATCTCGTGCTCACGATCGACGATGAGGCGGAGCGCGACGGTCTGGACGCGTCCGGCGGAGAGTCCGCGGCGGACTTTGTCCCATAGCAGGGGCGAGACCTGGAAGCCGACAAGGCGGTCGAGAATGCGGCGGGTCTGCTGGGCATCGACGAGATTCCAATCGATCTCGCGGGGATGGGCGAACGCCTCCTGCACGGCCTTTTTGGTGATTTCGTTGAAGGTGACGCGATAAACGGGCTTGACTTCCTTCTTGTGGCTGCGGCCGCCGTCGGTGTTGCTGCCGAGTTCCTCTGCGAGGTGGGCGGCGATGGCTTCGCCTTCGCGATCGGGATCGGGTGCGAGATAGATGGCGTTGGCGCCGCGGGCAAGCTTCTTGAGGTGCGCGACTACCTTCTCTTTGCCGGGGATGACCTCATACTCGGTGGAGAAATCATGTTCGACATCGACCCCGAGACCGCGCTTGGGCAGATCCTTAATATGTCCGAGAGAAGCTTCTACTTCGTAACCGTCGCCGAGATATTTTTGAATCGTCTTGGCCTTGGCTGGGGACTCGACGATGACTAAACCTTTGGACAATGGAACCTCTTCCGCATCTATGGAAACTGGAAGGTAACCTAGCACGAGCGGGGCCGCATGGCAAAATTCGCAGGCCGGGAAAAACGTCCTTGGATGTGGGAATGGAACGCGTAAACTGTTGATCCATTAGGGGATTGAAGGAAACTTCACTTTTGTGCGGGAAGTGGGCGGCGGTGGCGGCGAGGCGGCACTCGATGGCCCAGGTGGAGATTCGAGCGTGGCGGGGAGTGCTGGCGGAGCCCGGAACGACCGGGAAAGAACAAGAGTGAAGGCAGGATTAACTCTCCCACTTCTGCCAAAGAAGACAGAAATGGGGCACCGGTACTTGCACCGTACCCGGCTAGAAGACGCGGACGTAGTTCTTGCCGGGGAGTTGACGGATTTTGTTGCTCATCTCGAGCTCGAAGAGGGCGGAAAAAATCTCTGAGCTGGAGAGTTCGGAATCGAATTTCTCGATCAGATCGTCGATGTGGATGGATTCGTCTGCCTTAATTACGGCGAACAGCCGGCCCTGGTCCTTTGGAAGTTCGGCGGCCTGAGGCGGCGGATCAAGCAAGGACGCGGCCTGCGGGATGGGCAGCTGGGACTGGCGCTGCTGCAACTGGAGGCGGATGGCGGTGGGGAGTTCCTCGAAAACGTCTTCCCAGGTGGCGGTGAGCTTGGCTCCCTGCTTGATGAGAGTGTTGGGAGTGAAGGCGAGTTTGTTGGTGACATTGCCGGGGACGGCGAAGACTTCCCTGCACTGCTCGAGGGCGCAGCGGGAGGTGATGCGAGTGCCGCTGAACTCACCCGCCTCGATCACCAGGACGCCGCGCGAGAGACCGCTGATGATGCGATTGCGCAAGGGAAAATTGTGCGGATTGGGGCCGGTGGCGATGGGAAATTCGCTGATGACGGCGCCACCAAGTTCGAAAAACTGCTCGGTGAGCTTGCGATTTTCGCGCGGGTAGACGACGTCGATCCCGGTGCCGAAGACGGCGACGGTGCGCCCGCGGGCGAGGATGGCTCCCTTGTGGGCCATGGAATCGATACCGCGAGCCAGGCCGCTGAGAATGACAAGGCCGCAGTTGGCGAGGTCCTGGGAAAGGCGCTCGGCCATGCCGAGTCCGTAGGGCGTGGGGTGGCGCGTGCCGATGATGGCGATGGCGGGCTCGACCAGGACGCGGGCGTCGCCGCGCACATAAAGGACCAGCGGCGGATCGTAGATTTCGGCAAGGTGCTCGGGGTACAGGCTGGAGCCGAGGGTAACCAGCGTGACGCCAGGAACGCCGGCGAGCTTTTTCAGCTCTTCGTCGGCAAGGCGGAAAGAGTTGCCGAGCGCGATGGCCTGGGCGCTGGCCGCGGGCAGGCCGGTAGCCTCAAGCTCGGTGAGCGAAGCCTGGAAGATATCCTCGACCCTGGGGATGTGTGCGAAGAGGCGGCGGACACGGGTGGGGCCGAGTTGCGGGGTGAGAGCAAGTGCGAGCATCTGGCGATCGCGGGCGGAGACCTGCGGAATGGTTGCTTCAGACATAAGAGATCGATGAAAGGGAGTTTAGCGGGTGTGGCGGCGGGAGTCACGGAAAATTGCTAGCGCAGACGGCCAGCGACTTGCGCGGGAGGCGCGCGATCTGCAATCGTAGTGGGTTGGATATACGAAAAATATGCGGCCATTGAAGATTTCGGCGATCTCGTTTCTGAATACGGTTCCGCTGATGTGGGATTTTGAACACGAGCCCTCGCGGGAGATTGGCGAGAATTTTGAGGTGGGTTATACGGTGCCTTCGCATTGCGCCCAGGCTCTGCGGGAGGGTACGGCCGACATTGGCATCATCCCGGTGATCACAACGGCAACGATTCCGGGGCTGGTGGTGCTGCCGGATGTGGCGATTGCGGCGCGGAACCAGGTGCGGTCGATTCTGCTGGTGAGCAGGAAACCGATGGCGGAGATTCGCACGGTGGCCGTGGACACGTCATCGCGGACTTCGGTGGGGCTGACGCAGGTTCTGCTGACGAAGTTTTTTGGCGGACACCGCGAGCTGACCCCGATGGCTCCGCTGCTGGGACCGATGCTGGATGCATGCGACGCGGGACTGCTGATTGGCGATCCGGCAATGATGGCAAAAACCGACGGCCTTTATGCCTACGATCTGGCCGAGGTTTGGCGGGCCAAGACCGGGCTGCCATTTGTGTTTGCGGTGTGGGCGGTGCGGCGGGCGGCACTGGCGGAAATGCGGGCGGGGCTGGATTTGGGCGGGATCTTCCGGCGCTCGCGCGACCACGGGCTGCGGCCGGAAAGCGTGGCGGCGATCGCCAAGGAATGGGCTCCCCGGATGGGACTGAGCGAGGCCGGTATATCGAGCTATCTGCTGGAGAACATCCACTACCGGCTGGACGCGGAGTGCAGGCGGGGGCTGGCGCGGTACTTTGAGCTGGCGGTGGAATGCGGCGTGATTGAGCATGCGCCGGAGCTGGAGTTCTGGCAGCGGAGCGACGGGCGGGAAAGCTGAGGAAGGCGGGCGGGACGGAAATGAATCGTCCGGCGCAGCATGGCATCTAAGTAACTGTAGATTGTAGCTTCCGCCGTATCTTCTACCGGGTTGGATGGAGTAGAGTGGAAGCAGCTCTTTGAGAATGGTCAGACCTTTCAGGTTCGCGCGGAAACTGCGGCGAACCGGGCCGGCGGCTCCAACCGATTGATTTCGGCGCGGAGCAGCCAAGACGCAAAAATTTCTCCGCGGACCGCTTATCGAAACTGGTCTTGATTCGCGGAGCCAGACCGAGACTCAGAAACCGGGGTCTCGGCTGGAACGGTTTTTGGGGGCGTCACGGCTTCGACGGAAACGGTTGCGGCCAGGAGGCATGCAGGGGTTCACGCACCCTTAATCGTGTGAAAAAAACACAGTTGCCAACACTGAACTGGCTTACGCAGCTTAATTAATTAAGTTGCCGTTCTCCGCGGCTTCGCCTACGGGCTGCGGTCAGGACGTCGCACAGTAGGCTGGCTCATAACTCTACGTCTGGGGGTTGGAGCGAGATCAACAGGCTAGCCAGCTACGTTTCTTGCCGATTCTTAGCGTAGATGGTGAACGTTGTGGCTAATGACCACGGCAGGAATCGAATACGCATGTAGTCTCCTTGCTTTCAGCGCTTTCGGACAGGGGTTCAACTCCCCTCGCCTCCACCATTACTAAGTTATTTATTATCAATATCTTATAGATAGACGAAAAGAAACGTACACGTTTTGTACATTCAGCCGGGCTATAATGTTCGGCATGAATTCCGCTAGTGTCCCCGCCGTTGAGGCGTACGTACGTCACTCCGCTGATTGTCCCAAAGCTGATGTTCGCGACTGGAAGCGCTGTAAGTGCCCGAAATGGCTTTCCTGGAGGCAGGACGGCACCACTGTCCGCCAGAGCGCAAAGACTCGCAGTTGGGAGAAGGCGCTGGACGCCGCTCGCCGTCTTGAAGAGAAGTTCCGCCGCGCTCTCAACGGAGAGCCGACCGCCGTACAGGACGCCATCACGTTAGAGAAGGCGGTCGAACAATACCTGGCCGACAAGAAGAGCCAGAAGATCGGCGCCCAGTGGCAGGGCAAGATAGAACACACGCTGCAGAAGCAGCTCCTCGGTTGGGCGAAGCTCCACAACGTGTACTTCCTGACTGATCTGACGCTGCAAAAGTTGCAGGAGTTCCGGCAGACGTGGACGGTCGCGGACATTACCGCCGCGAAGACTCAGGAGCGTCTGCGCTCATTCTTTCGATGGTGTCAAACCCTCGGCTGGATCGCGAACAACCCTGTCGCTCAACTCAGCCGAATCAAGGTCCGCCAGAAGCCAACGGACTGGTTCACTGATGCGCAGTTCGCCAAACTCCTCGACGCGGTTTATCTGTATGACAAGCGCGACAAGGCGAGTGCTGGTCTCAGCCCAAATGCCGAGAGATTGCAAACGCTGCTGTCGCTCATGCGCTATTCCGGCCTTGCAATCGGCGATGCTGCGACCCTTGAGCGCGAGCGTCTCAACGAAGACGACACCCTCTTTCTCTACCGGCAAAAGACCGGCGTGCCCGTTTTCGTTCCCCTTCCGCATGACGTTGCCGAATCTCTGAGAAATGTTCCGCCCGGCCCTAAGCCGAATTCTCGCTACTTCTTCTGGTCCGGCAATGGTGAGAGGAAAAGCACGGTGGCCGACTGGCAACGTGCTTTTTATCGGCTTGTTGAGTTAGCGGACATCAAGAATTCCGATGACACCCCGAAACGATGCCATCTGCACATGCTCCGCGATACGTTCGCTGTGGACCTTCTCCTGAACGGGGCGAAGCTACAGGACGTGTCACTGCTACTTGGCCACAGTTCAATCAAAATTACTGAAAAGCACTACGCGCCGTTCGTGCGTGAGCGTCAAGATCATTTGATTGAAGAAGTGCGAAAGGCGCGCGCGAAGGCTGAAGAAAAAAGAACGAAGGCAAAACATGCGTGAGGAGTACCCATTGCAGCAATTGCGGGGCGGGCCGAACCGTGAGAGTAATAGATCAGCTTCCAGGTTTGTCGGCATCCTAGCGCAGGGCTTCGTCACGCCTCGCCCTACCCCCGAGCGACAACTGGTGGCGTAAGCGGCTTCACGGGAGGTCTCATTGCCAAGCAAAGCTCGCATTGCGTTCGACGAAAACGCTGAGGACGTCGCTCGACTTCTAGAGATTCATGCTGAGATCGGTGGCGACGACAAAGGCCGTCGATTCGGCCTTGAGGTCCTTAACAAATCAGCAATCGTGTTGATCACCGCCATTTGGGAAGCGTACTGCGAAGACATCGCGGCGGAAGCACTGGAGCACCTTGTCACCAATGTAGCCAGCGGCTCTGCCCTCCCAAAGGAACTGAAAAAGAGAATGGCCCGTGACATCAACGCGGAGAATAACGATCTTGCCATGTGGGATCTTGCCGATGATGGATGGCGCGCTAAGGCTCGAACGCGAATCGCCACGCTCACCGCTGAGAGAAATCGTAAGCTGAACACACCCAAGACAGACCAGATCAATGATTTGTTCGAGGCTGCTATTGGCCTGCCCAATGTATCAGCCTCGTGGCGGTGGAAGAAGATGTCAGCCGCCCAAGCAAAAACGAAACTAGATAACTATGTCACTCTCAGGGGTGCCGTTGCGCATCGTGGGGCCGCAGCGTCCAGTATCAAGAAGGCCCAGGTCAGTGACTACTTTCAGCATGTGAAGAGCCTTGTCGGAAAAACCGGCGGCAAGGTGAATGCTTACCTCAAGAGCGCAACGAACAAGTCGCTTTGGTGAGTCACTTGCGATGAGTGGTGAGCTTGGCCCTCGGTGGTCACTTCAAAACCGGCCATGCGTGGACGTCTCAAAACCGGCCATGG